>CAZBQO010000020.1:0-25204 GCA_964494125.1 uncultured Nitrospira sp.
TGGGACCCTAAAGATTTACTCTACCCTACCATGGGAGACCATGACATTCATCTCACCTCCCCTCGATCATTTCTCCTAATCTCAGTTCACTGGTGGTGGGGAAAAAGCCCACTGGTCAAATCTGATACTATAATGCCAAACGAAAGCAAGTCTGGGGGTCTCATCATTTAAATGAACAGAGCCTTTGAGGTTCCAGGCAAAAATGGATTTTTTTTGAATTTTGTTATACCGTTTGGTTATTGGAATATGTCTTTGATGGAGGGAAACCAATGATGACTCCTCGCGCTAGGGTGATAAAAGGAAATTCTTCTGACCGGCGCTTAAAATGATTATTTGTCGTTCCAAATGAGGCGTATGGCACTTTCACTTTTTGAATATTTTTAAATGTCACCAATAGCGCGTAATCACCATTATTTGCCGCAGACCTATCTTGCTGCATTCACAGAAACCGGCACCAAAGATGGTCATTTTTTTGTTCGGGGTGTGTCTAATGGTAAATCTTTTAAGACTTCTCCGAAAAATGTCGCTGTTGAAAGGGACTTTAATCGTATTGATGACGATGACGAACCCTTGGATACTATTGAATGTGAATTGGCTACATTCGAGGGCATAGCCGCACAGTCTATTAAAAAGATTATTAAAATCCAAGAATTTCCCTCTGCAGAGGATTTTACCAATATCATTAATCTTCTTTGTCTATTGGCAGTAAGAAATCCGAAGCACCGACGATCAATCAATGATTTCAGGGCCGAGACAAAACAATGGGAATTAGAATCTTTGGTCTCCGATGAGTGGATATTTGAGAATACTATGAAAAAGGCGAAGGAAGCTGGTTACCTCAAAGAGTGTGATGTTTCGTTCTTAGGAATGAAGTCGTTTATCGAAGAGAGAAGATACTCAATTGAATTTACCTCTGAAGGAAATATGGAAATAGAATTTGACATTATTGACACTTTGCTTCCTCTTTTGGGTCGCCGCCTATGGTCGGTAACCATAGCACCTCCTTCCGGTCCCATCTTTATCTGTTCGGATGATCCCGTAACATTAACAGGGAAGGATTTTGAACCTGGTATGCCTATAGGTTTTGGTATGACTAAGACGGAAGTCTTTTTGCCCCTAAGTCCACAAATTGGTTTTTATGGGGTTTATGAAAACCCAGGCCCACCAGTAATGTATTTATCTCCTGAAGATGTTGCGAAAAGAAATTTCTATGTCGCCTCCAATGCAGATCGGCACATATTCTCTCCAGCAGAAGAATTTATGATTTTCTATAAAGGAAAAATCCAGCCAATTTCTTGTGGAGTTGCATCCGACCATGGGCCAGCTCGGTAATTAGTAGTTCGAAGTAGTTCAAAAACCCAAAGGGGCTATGAGTCTTTTTCTCCCAGTCCGGCTTAGACAGATTCCACCACCTTGGGGGATATCTCTCGCTGTTTGTGAGTTGCTTGGTTGCTTTGGTTTATTTCGAGGACCAGGTTCCACATCTTAGATAAAAAGAATCCCACCTCTTTACTATCCTCCGGTTGGATGCAGGCTGCTTCTTATTACGATATTGGCATGAGAAGGACCATGGTTCTGACCCCTGGCAAAAGGTGGTGCAGCTTTGTGTCTAATTCTTAAGGGGGTATTAATAGTAAAGCCATAACCATGTTAACCAACAAAAATGGCCCACCAAAGATATCTCACCTGAAGGTGAAGCAGACTATGGCGAAATTTCAAGATCAAAAGACACCAATAGTTAAGTCCTTATTTCCAATGGGACTTCAGCGAAAATTCTGACCACTCAAATTGACTAGATCTACAGCGCCGCCCTTAAGGTCTTACAAAAGTCTAGGTCCCATTGAGCATTTATATTGAAAAACCCAGGGTTTTATAGAGTACCCCTTTCTGGATTTTACCCTTATTAGTAAATCAATAAGTGCCAGGGTTTTTTCGAAACCGTTCGGAAAGGCGGATTACTCATGGAACAATTTTCCTCTTGTCCTACACTGGCTTCCCCTCTGAATACATCGGAGATCGCGTCCTCCAGGCATGAAAAATCTCAATGGAAGACTAAGGAAAATCGTCCATGTTTAATGGTTGTGGGGAATGATTCTGCGGCAGCGGGAATGTTGAAAGAAGCGCTGGGTGAATGGGGATACGATGTCGTTGCGGCAAGGAATGGATGGGAAGCCTTGGTTCTGGCGGGTCGTCGCCCGGTGGATGGAATGCTTGTTGATATGGATATGCCCATTATGGACGGGCGAACTATGCTAAGTGAATTGCGATGGTTGGGGCATCAGATGCCGGTGCTGATTATGTCAAACGAGTCGGACGAACAGGTTCATCCTCAACTGTTGATGGAAGGAGCCCAAGGCTTCGTTTTGAAACCGCCTCATCTCCAATCTCTCCAGCAAACTTGCAGACAAGTATTTGCCAGGTATGGAGTTGAGAAATCTGCCGCTTCTTATTTTCCCATTGGCTCGAATAAGAAATAAACGAGTCTCGGTAACGGGTTCCATATTCCATGGCTGCCTTCCATGTGATGTCACTGTACACCCCTGAGAGTTGGTGCACATGGGAGGAGTCATGAATTGGCTTTTTCACTTTCTGCACCTGTTCCCTCCCGAATATAATCGATCATTCTGCAATTAATTATTAATGTCTAATGTCGCCCGACCATTTTCTTTCGTGTCCGAGGGATAGTTCCAACCCTTAGATTGTATGATTTACCCTAATGTTATTGTTTATTTTGAAACATAAAACCTTCATGGAATTCTCTAGAGAGGGATAGCATCTCTCGTTTATCCTATGAAATTTATGGGGTTTTTCACTTAAAGCTCGTTCCAGGTTTGTTTGGTCCGTATTTTGCTGTTAATTCAATTATATTGGTATTTCATTTATATAGTTCTTTTTAGTTAGTCCGATCATCGGTTTATCCGCCCTCCCCCTTCACCCAATGGTTTCCCGTTTGAAACCGGTTTGAAAGAGAGGTCCTCCCATGTACCACCTGCCTTCATCCCCTCTATTGGCAAAAGACTTAATGGATCCCAAAGCGCTACCACTTAGCCGTGGAAAATTCGAGAACGATCTAGCCTTGCAATTCCTCTCCGGTCAATATTGTGGATGGCCGGTGGTTGATTCCACCCGCAAAATTCTTGGAGTCGTGTCGGATCTCCGGCTGTTCGAGGCCGTTTCACGTTTGGATTCGCTGGATGAACTCAGAGTCGAAGACACCATGACCTCGCCGGTTTATGTGCATGAGAGTGAATCGCTTGATTCCGTGTTGAATCTGATGACCCAAAAACACATCCAGAGAATGCCTGTGGTGGGTGGTCAGAATCTTGTCGGAGTCATCTCCAAGGCCAATGTGTTACGGCATTGTCTCCCAACCTCGACTCCCTCCCAATTCGTTTCTTCTTGCGCATGGTGTGAACGCGTGCCGGATCCCTTTGTCGCACCAGCAGGTGCGAAAGGAAGGCAGACATTAGCGTCCTTCCTGTCGATGGACCATCTCAAATTCTCTGAGATCGATCTTGTGCATACCTATTGCCCTTCTTGTCTGCAAACCCTTCAGGCACTCAACACAGCATCCGGGAGTCTGCCTTGTGATGAGTCCGAGACCCAGGAATTCCGTCCATGTCTGTTGGTAGTCGATGATGATCCTTCTGTGGTTAGGCTGTTAAGTCAGGCGCTCGAGGAATGGGGATATAAGGTCCTTGTTGCAAGAAATGGATGGGAAGGCTTGGCTGTGGCAAGCCGCCAAACCGTGGATGGCATTCTATTGGATATGGATATGCCCGTTATGGATGGGAGGACCATGTTGGATGAATTACGATGGTTGGGACATCAAATGCCGGTGCTGATGATGTCTGGCGCGTCGGACGAACGAGCCCTCCGGCAATTGTTACAGGAAGGCGCTCAAGGATTTTTTGTGAAACCGTTTCATCTGAAATCTCTGAAGAAAGCCTGTCGCAGGATCCTTCAAAAGAATGAGGCACCGTCCTCTTTTCGCTACCATGTGGTCTGATCAAGCTACAGAAATCTAGGCCGTCAGTTAAACGTGCAATCCCGCTGCCGCATGGAAAACTCTTGTCAGCATGACGGGGGAGTCCTCATAAGGCAATGCCTTCGCGACCCAACAAGCTTCTTAAGCTCTGGATCACTGGAAACACCTCCTGGTTCCAGTCGGCGCCCTGTCGATCAAAGGCTTTCTGTTCTTCCTCAACAATCCATCGATCTTGTGCAAAAATTCCATTGGTAAACCACACAATAAACGGCCACAAAAGGTGGATGAGGCCGGGAATTGAAGGTTTTCGGACCATCATCAACCCAAAGGTGTGATTGATTCGTTGTGCTGAATCAACGGGAACATACACATTCCAGAGATTTAACGCGGGGTGAATGCTTCCGGCTGTCCAAAACTGGAGCGTTTGATAGGGGTAGTTGGTACAGATGGTCATCAGATCGTGCTTTGGCCCATCTGTTGATGCCTTGGTTCTCCCTAAAATGAGTTTCTCGCCGAGTGGTTGTGAGCCTTTGATTCGAGAGAATGTATAGTCGACTTCCACGGCATGCGGCCGCTCTCGAAGTTCCAGAAAGACCGTTCGGATCCCGCCCATGAGTCGGCGATGCAAAAACTGATGGTTCATATCCATAAGGTTCTCATGCATGAATGAGTAATGGCAGCCCACCTGACGGTCAAGGTATCGAGTTTTATAGTGCGGATCATCTGCTAAGGATACATCCGGGAACCCGATCTCATTCACCTGGCTTACTGCCCCCGGAAACACAAATACCAGCCCATAGGCTTCACGACAGGGAAAACTTCTGACTCCTGCTGGGCGTGGTTGGTTCTTTTCTAAATAGGGGACACCCATGCATCGCCCTGTCTGGTCAAATGTCCATGAATGATACCCACACTGGACATGCTCTCCATGCACTACCCCGCAATGCAGGGGAACCTGTCGATGGGCGCATCGGTCTTCGAGCGCATACACCATTCCACTTACGGTTCTGACCAACACGATGGGATTGCCGGCAAAGGACACTCCAAGCATTTTTCCCTTTTTCAGATCTCTGGAGCGTGCGAGCGGATACCAATTGTCCGGGTGAAGACCGGTTTTTCTTAAATCAACTGTGAGAGGCGTTTTCCCGGACCGGGAGGCAGAGCCTTCCAGGTTAATGGGAACGCCGCTTTCCTTCTGCCTGTCTAGGTGCATTTGAGATTGTTCAATCATGAATTGCTCCAAAAAAGAAGACAACCGTGAAGGGAAAGGCCTGTGAAATTTCAGCGATATAGAGCAATAATTGGAATTGTATGAGGTCTTGGACTGGCATTAAGCGCGGTGAAGAATAAGAGGGTAGGGGCTTGAAAGGTTCCTTATTGGGGCACAGTATAGATCGTGTAATCAAAAATATCGAGTCGAAGCGAAACTTTTTCGTAAGCCTCCTTAGGTCACTGGCAACTCACATACCCGCAACCCATGTGTTTGGAAAAATATCCAAGAGTTTAGGGTATGATGAGAAAATCAGGAAATTCCTTTAGTGTAAGGATTGAGCGGCCAGGATCGACATCAAAGGATGGAAAGTTGTGAAGCCACCAAAACGTTCATGGCTGGGGACAGAATCAATCGGGCGAGCGTTATTGATTCTCTCCACCGTGTTTATTTTAGCCTTGTTCGGCATCCTGCTCTATACGATCACGACCATTCAGAATCAAAGGCTCGACAGTGTGCTGGTAGATCTGGCTGGACGACAACGGATGTTATCTCAACGACTCATGAATGAAATTTTATTGACTTCGCAAGGGATTCCTGCTGATTACCAGTTTACCCAAAGGATGTTGAACCAGACTCTGGATGCGTTACTCGTGGGTGGACAGGCTGTGGTGAATCCGGAAAGTGGCGATACGGCGGTCCTTCCTCCCCCTCCATCTCAGGAAATACGACAGGCTTTAGGAGAGCAACAAACACTCATGGCTGAATTTATGCAGCGGGCCGATACCTTTTTGAAAACGCCATCCGAACATCCCCAATATTCTTTGGAGTTAGACGGGCTCCTGGCTTTAAATGCCCGATTGATTGAAGTCGCCAACAAGGCGGTCAAGTTATACAGCGGAAATTCCCAGGAAAAGATCTCGAACATGATCGTTTGGGAATCTTTGATCGGTATCTTAGTGATACCGTTCGGAATTCTTATGACGCGACAGGTCAAATTGGCCAATCAGGAACTTGAACATGAAATTCAGGAACGCTCAAGGATAGAAAGGGCTCTGCGCTATCGAATCGAAATTGAAAATCTCGTGACGAATCTTTCAACTCAATTCATCAGTCTTGAAGCAAAAGATTTGGATGCGGAGATTAATCGGGCATTGGAGGCCATCGGAACTTTCGGAGGGGTGGATCGAAGTTATGTGTTTATATTTGAGGATGACGGTACGACCATGAACAATACCCATGAATGGTGTCAGGCGGGTATTGAGCCTCAAAAAACTAGACTTCAAGGGCTTCGAATGCAGGACATACCCTGGTTTGCAGAACGTCTGATCTCCGGCCCGTTTTTTCAAATCTCAAGCGTGGCAAATCTTCCACTTGAGGCGAGTGCCGAAAAGCAGGAATTTCAGAGGCAGCAAATCCAATCGCTGGTGATAGTGCCCATGGCCTTGCGGGGAAAGTTGTTCGGGTTTCTTGGGTTTGATTCAGTCCAGCATGAAAAGACGTGGTCCGAAGAAGACATCAGGCTCCTCCAAATGGCCGGAGAAATATTCGTGAATGGGTTTGAACGACAACGGGTAGAGGAAAATTTACGAAAAAGTGAAGCCGCAAAAGTTGAGGCATTTCGTCAAAGTGATGCCCTTAAAACCGCTCTGCTGTCTTTGGTTTCCCACGAACTACGGACTCCACTCACTGCCATCAAGGCTTCCATAGCCGGGTTGATTGAACTTTCCAGGCAGGACGCGTCCAAGGTCCAGCAGGAATTTCTCCAGGGTATCAATCAGGAAATCGATTTTTTAAATGGATTGGTTGATAATCTTCTGGACATGTCCAAGGTTGAAGCGGGAACGCTGGTTCCTCATCGTGAATGGCATTTATTGGAAGATTTGGTCGAAGGCGCAATCAGACGGTTGGAAATGCCTTTGAAAAGCCGATCTCTGCAAGTAAACCTTGGGGAGAAAATTTCTCCTATTTTTGTGGATGGGATGGAAATTCAGCAAGTCCTGATCAACCTGTTAGATAATGCCATTAAATATTCTCCCCCAGGGTCCTTGGTCAGCATTGTTGGTCGAATGACGCCGAACCAGGTGGAGGTAAGGGTCTCCAGCGAGGGAGAAGGAATCCCTCAGGAAGAATTGGTCAGTATTTTCAGCCGATTCTACCGGTTAAAGGGTCCGCGGACACGACTCATTCGTGGTACCGGTCTCGGATTGGCGATCTGTAAAGGTATGGTCGAAGCCCATGGTGGTCGAATTTGGGCCGAATCACAGAACCGAATCGTGACGATTAGCTTTACGTTGCCGACCCCTGATGCACCCCCTATGATAAATTTTGACCGGGAAGAGGAGTAAACGGTTTACCCATGGCGCTTGGATCTCGAATATTAGCTGTTGATGATGAGCGGCAAATACGTCGTTCCTTACAGATCAATCTTGAGGCAAAAGGATATGAAGTCCTGACGGCTGAAACCGGAGAAGAGGCCCTCCAAATTATGAGCCACCGCCTTCCGGACCTGGCCCTCGTGGATTTACTGCTTCCTGGAATGGATGGCATCGACCTGACCCGCCAGATCCGTGAAACCTACCAGATTCCGATCATTATCCTTTCCGCAATTGGGGAAGAAGCGAAAAAAATTGAAGCTCTCGAAGTTGGAGCAGATGACTATGTTACCAAACCGTTTAGCATGGAAGAACTGACTGCGAGAATCCGCTCAGTCCTGCGGAGGACATCCTCAATTTACGGCACCGATCCCGTGTTCACATTTGGAAATTTACAGGTTGACTTTGAGAGTCGAAATGTCTGCATCCGAAACCAGGCGGTGAAATTAACCCCGACGGAATATGATCTGTTGAAGTACCTCATTCAGAATTCCGGAAAAGTTTTGACGCATGGAACCATTCTCCGGGCCATTTGGGGTGCGGGATATAGCGAACAGGCTCAATATTTACGTGTCTTTATTGGAAATTTAAGGAAAAAATTGGAAAAAAATACGGCACGACCTCAGTATATTCTCACCGATCCTGGAGTCGGCTATCGATTTGCCACCGATTTTGATGAGGATGAGAAAACCCCCTGATTGTCCGTTTTCATGTGATGTGTTTTTTATCAATCATTGTCTCTTGCCTTCCCGGTTGCTGTAACCATTTCCTCTCCTTGTGGTTTCTCTTGTAATTTCTTAGGCCGCCTTGGCTTGACTTTCTTCCAACGCAACATCCTTTCACATACCCTTCGGCAGGCCCTGCCATGCTCATCCGGATTGAATGTATAGCCTTTTTACTCGCTCGTGGGCTGGTGAGTGACTCAATCCGTTCTCCTTTATCTCATGAAATTCGTTCCTGCCCGACACCGTATTGATCTATGCGGGAATCAGGAAATGGCACCATCAGGAATCTTTATGAAATCTTTATTTGAACGGGTCACAAATCAAATAGATTCTTTATGGGATTGAAATTTATCATCTGGTTAAACCACAACCACCGGTTGGAAGAAGTAAGGAATCGGGAGGTGAACAGATGAAAATTTTGAACTGGGCAACAACCTCTCCCAATCTGACTGTGTTAGGAATTTTCCTATTATTTCTATCGATTTGTGGCCCTGCATCGGCCTCCACCCAGCCTTCGGATGTGAAGGTCTCAATGGATTATTGGGCACCCTATTATAGACCGGCTTTGGCCATTGTCCCCGTTGGAGTCTCGATTCATGTTGTGAATCCTACTTCATCACCGCATAGCGTCACACACGATGGTTGTCGAACAGGTGGGCCTTGCGCATTTGATACGGGGGGAGTTCAACCCGGGCAGGCATTCACGATCCCTTCACTGCCTCCCGGTCGGTATCCTTATTATTGCGTGCTTCATCCCATCATGAAGGGTGAAATTATTGTCATTCCCCATCACACGGTCATAAGCCAAGGTGCGATACTCGATCACCCTACCATCACTGATGTCAAGGACTCTCAGTAAAGGCATTGTGACTGGTATGCATTCCACATTCATTCGTTCATCCATCCGATGGACCGTCAAGGATGGGACGACCTCTCCAACTGATGACGGCTAATGACCGATGAAAAGTCAAAAGCGCATTCTCATTGTCGACGATGATGCGGACGTCCTCTTGTTTCTGAGAGATCGTCTGAATGCCCTGGGCTTTGAGGTGCTTACTGCTGCCAATGGAAAGGAAGGAATTGAGGCCCTTCAACATCACACCGTCAATGGCGTACTACTCGATTTACGCATGCCGGTCATGGGAGGCCTTCTTATGCTGGAACAATTAGCGCAGTCCTCAACGCTTCCGCCGGTGATCGTGATGTCACCCTCTGAACACCGACCGGAAATGCAGCTTGCCATTATTAAGGGAGCGATGGACTATCTCATCAAGCCGATCGCTCCAGACGTATTGACCGATAAATGTCTGCGACTCTTTTATTAGAAACCTGTGAACCCAGGAAGGATTTTTATCCTCAGAAAGGCAGCCATGAAGAATGGTAAATTGAATATTTCTCCGGGAATTCCCACTCCTGACATATCACGAATCCAAGAAAGTTTTGAGATCGTGGCCTCTCACGGAGAGCAGGTCGTTTTTCGATTTTATCATGTGTTGTTTGATAAATTCCCGGAGTTTCAGACCTTTTTCCCTCAGGCCCAGTTAGCCCAACAATATGCGGCGTTTCTAAGCGGATTCCGCACACTGGTCTCGCACATGGAAAACCCTGAGGAATTACGTTCTTCCCTCGTTCAATTAGGAGAACGGCACAAGAAATATGGTATTCAAAGCAAACACTATCCTCCGGTCGTCTATGCGCTCTTGCATGTGCTGACGGAATTGGGTGGGGAAGGCATGGATGGAAAAACCTATGATGCTTGGGAAAATTTTCTTCACCTGATGAGAGCCATTATGCTTGAAAGTTACTCTCTGGAAATGTTGCCTGGTGAAGATGGGCAGGAGAATTTTCTCAGCACTGGGGCAGGAGGCAACACAAAAAGAATTTTGCTTATTGATGATGACCGCCAACTTTTGGACCTGTATCAATCATATTTGGAGCTCGAAGGGTATCTATGTAGTCAAGTTTCAGATGTGACCTGGGCATTTACACATATTCAAATGAGTCACTATGATCTTGTCCTGACGGATTTTCAAATGCCTGCGATGAATGGCATTCAGTTACGAAGAAATCTTGAATATGTGGGTAATGGTTGTTGCCCCCCATTTGTCTTGGTGACGGGGAGTCCCAATCAGGAGATTCGAAGGCAGGCCTTAGACGCCGGATTCGAGGCAGTGCTGAAAAAGCCGCATGATCTTCCTGAGCTGAGTTCTCTCGTAGGAAAAGTCTTGAAAAAATCTACCGGTTTTCAGGGAAATCTTCAGGATATGTGAAGCGGGGTTGGACAAATGGGGAAGAAATTTTCCCATAAACTAGCTGTATGTATTTGCTGGGGAGTGAAACTGCAGGGCTTGCGAAGAATTATATCCGTCAAGTTTTGATAATCACCTGCCAGCTCCGGGCTCGTTGTGGCCCCTTTTGTTCGTTCCCCATGCATGGTTCATTTCCACTCAGGGGTTCTACTGTGGGTCGTCCTGGCCAAATAGAAACGCAGATGTAATGAACAGTTTTGGCAGGCATCCTGAAAAGGTTAACCCACGTTCATCACCATCCCTTCGCTGTCCATACCCTCACAAAAACGAACGCCAGCTCCCCTTAGCTTGAGGAAAGAGTCTATCTTTCCAATCTTTCCGGTTGCATGGGAATATACAGATTAAAAGGCAGCGTCTTGAAAAGGGCTTTGATGGATCAAGGTGACCGGAATGGATATTATTTGTTTTTTCCATTCGTGAATTTGTCTAAATGGGCATGGGTTACCATTCGTGTGGCCGATCTTTTCCTCTCGTCTTTTCACAAAGAGGTGAGGGTGTGCATGGCATGTGGCTTGTGTCTGGCTGATCCCCTGAGGTGGATGGTATGATTGGAGCCTACATCAATATTTTTGGAGAGGATGGTCATAGCATGGATATTGACATATTTCGCCAAATGGTGGCCAAAAAACCCGATGGGTTTCTAGGACGATATGGGCTTGGAGACAAGCTACTGAAGGAAGGGGAGCATCTTGAGGAAGCCGTGGAGCACTTGCGTATTGCCGTCACATTAGATCCCATTCATGTCGCCTCCCATTTGGCTTTAGGACGGGCATTGGCAGGACTGAAGCGTCAGGAGGAGGCCAAGACTGTGCTGGCTGCGGGTATCGATGCGGCTTTGTCAGGCCGTTCCAGCGGGGGTGGGGATCTCGTGCCGGAGATGCGTGCTCTGATTCAGGAATTGGGATAAGGGGCTCTTTCTATTCACGTGCCTGAAGATTGGTTGTCATATTTCCCCAAAATTTTTTTGTGCAATGCCTTCGGTGAATTTTCCCGACGATGGTGAGATAAACATGCTGATTTCCACGACCACGGTCGGGACATAGCTCCTAATAGCCTCAATAGTCTCGTCACAGTTATGAGAGCTTCCGCACCGATTCTGGAGAGACTTCGAAACGTTCGAATGTAACTTAGTCCTTCGATTCCAGGGGATTCTCGGAGGGCCTGGATTCCAATCGGCGCGGATCCATTAGAGAGTCCACATTCACCTACATAGTCATCCTTACTAAACCTACTCCTTTCTATCAGTCTGGAAGCACGTAGTTCAATCAGATTGGCCACGTTATCCATGGCGGTCTGGACGCATGGAGCGACGATGGGAATGCATTCGCTTGTGCCGAAGAAAAATTCGGCTGGGTAGGTATTGGAATCTGAGATAGTTCAACAGGTTGGGAAGCACAAAAAATTGTTCCGATAGAAATTTTTGAATTTTCGGAGTACCCTGAGGCTGCGAAATCGTTTCCAATGTGAGATGTGATTGACGATGGGGTGATCGAAGGAATCTAATAAGAACAATACGATCCATGAATTGGTCCATTGTTGCCTTGTCTGATGAGGGCCAAGGGACACTTTTCTAACACTTTAACTTGTGAGGTTTCCCATGTTGGTGAGGATTTCCTACCTATTTGGACCCCTTGTTTTTTTAGGATTTGGCCTGATCGGGGTGGATGGTTCCTGGGGGCAGGGAGTACCTGGTCCATCTGTGGAAGAGTCAGGTGGTTTTGTGATTCCGGAATCGATTAAGGGGTTTGATGAGCAAAAGGTCAAAAATGATCCCATCTGTGATTCCAGCGTCCGTCCTCAAATTGATCATGTAAAACCGGACGAAATGAAAACCGGTGATAGTGTTGTGGTAGAGGGAAAGTATTTCGGAAAGAAAAAAGAGTGTTTGCACGGTGTGACTTTTGGTTCAGTCCCGGCCAAGGCATTTACGTTTGTGGATGATGAACGCGTGAAAGTCGTCGTGCCAGAGGGATTACGATCCGGCGTCACATTTTTAAATGTTGAGACGGGTGGTGGAACGGCACGAAAGGGAATTTTGATTCGATCAAAAGACTAAGTGCATTTCGCAAGTAATGGAAACCATTTTTGAAGATTTCACTCCTTTCCTGGGTTTTTGGTTTTGAATTATTCATGGATTGTGCCCCTTTTTAGCCAACGATTATTAAGGTTGTGTCAATCGGCATCTCCTCTCATCAGCAATTGGCTTGATTGGATCGAAAAAGTTTCAAATGGCCTGAGAACATATTCAACCGCTTTCCTATCTCGGTTCTGCGTGTGCTTGCTCCCTCGACTTTAGCTAATCGGTAAAGGATCTTGAGCGGAGAGTGTGAGGGATTTTCCCCTGATCGCCGCGCCAAAAGTCTCTCTTGTCCTCTCCTGTTCCCATCTTCTTTCTAAATAAGATATGAAACATTATTGAACGAATTGTTCGCGTTTAAACTTCGCTACGGCTTGTTTCTCACATTCCGGGCAAATGCCATGGGTAAAGGTCATATTGGAGTGAACGGTAAAATAGGTTTCCAGTTGGTGCCAGGTGTCGCGCTGGGCACGAAATTTTTTGGCATTCCGCGCAGGTAGGTAAAGGGTCTTTGAGTCATTGGATTGGTGCGAAAGTTTCCTCATTTCTGGCGATGAGCGCTTTGCGAGGTTTCAACGGGATAGCAATAAGCCACTCCCAAAATGAGCTAATCCACGATTCGTAAAACTTTTCAAATTGGGACGACCGGAGGTCGGGCGAATAAAAATCCCGGCTATAGTTAAGATGGAAAAGGCAAGACCTATTACGTGGGCATGGCCCATGCGGGATGGAGTAAGGACGCGATCAAGACGGCTAAGATATACGGTATGGCACAGGCAACTCCTAAGGGTATGTGAAGGTCTATATAGAATGGAATGTCGCGACAAGTAGGAGAAGGGACAAGACCCAAATTCTCCATTGTGGATGTTGGAGGCTGCGGTTTCTTTTTGTTCCGTTCTGCAAGGATTTTCTTTAAGTGGACGAACGTGAGAATCGAAGTGCCCTTCCGAGATCCGATCTTAAGCACCAAACAAATTTTGCGGCATTATAAATGAGTGGAGGATGGTATGGTAGTTTCTGTTAGTGGGGAGTCTTAGCGGAGACGTTGGCAATTTTGTCTTGTAAGGGCAACAAGAGATTGAAAATCGTGAGATCGAGTCGGAAGTCGTTCCCTATGAAAAACAATCACAAACCAGTTAATTCTCATTACCCATGATGCCAGATGGTTAATACCGGGTCTGCTGTTCGTGGACGTAGGGGAGCTTGGTGAAGATAGTGTCCGGCGCAGACGAGGCCGACGTCCTCCGCGATGCCTCGCGCCACCTCTGCCTCGTCGGCATTGTGATTGATCATGACGAAGGTTCCACCAATGACGAGATTTTTGGCGACTTGGGCGAATACAGCGCTCGGATTGAATAAGCTAAGCGGTAATCGCCAGGCCAGTAAGGGCTTGGGAGTGACGAATGGATACCAGGCCGTAATAATATCGGCCTGCCTGGTGAACTGGCGAAAGTCGGCAACCACATACTCGGTTTGCGACAAATCTTGAATGTGCCCGCGGGCATAATCGATGCGGCTTCGTCCGTTAGAATACAGACGATGGCCATCTACCTCCACGCCTGCCAGGCGGTTTGGGTGGAAGAACGCGTGTAGGGCCGCAGCATAAGCGAAATTGGCACTTCCGAGATCACAGACCCGTTGGTTGCGGGGAACAGGCCAACCTATTGCATGTCTGGCACGATCCAAAATGTCCAGATATGAATAATTTAGAAGAGCAGTTTCGGGAGTAAGCGATGTTTCGAAACGCGAACGATATGACTTCGCCAGCTCTTTAGTTCTGTGTTGTTGGGTCGGTGTAAGATTGGTCAGTGGCCCCTTGGAGGGTTCGCGGAACGGTCCACGAGACCATCGCAAAGCTTGCGAGGCTTCATACCAGAATCGATGATAGCCCGATCGGAGCCGGTCGGTCAGGGATATCCCTTTTGGGCGTTGGCCATTGAGCCAACCGGAGGCGTGTCCCGTATTTCTCATTTTTGGAATGACCTGTTGAAGAGGGACTGATATCTCGATCGCTCTTTTATGTATTTCGGTAGGGGTGAGAGTGGTCTTAAATGATCATGCGGAAATGGTCGGCATGAATCTCCTGAGCGCCTTGTGCTATGGTTATTATTCTTTTGCCAGATACAGGGATTATGATACGTGACAAGGAGGGAACCGCATGATTTATGAAGTGGAAGGTGACATTTTATTAAGTGAGGCCGTGGCTGTCGCCCATGGTGTAGCCCCCAATGACAATTTCGCGAATGGATTGGCGCTTGCGTTACGGGAGCGGTGGCCCGCGATGTACAAAGACTTTCGTCATTATTGCCAGGTTTCCACTCCGAAGTCCGGTGAGTTATGGAGTTGGGCCGGGGCCGGGAACGTGCGGATTATCAATCTCTTAACACAGGAAGCTCCACCGAGTCATGGGGCCAATCCGGGAAAAGCATCGGTTGAAAATATCAATCATTGTTTGAAAGCGCTTCGGAAAACTATTGAATCCGAAAAGTTCAGCAGTGTGGCGTTACCACGGCTTGCGACCGGAGTGGGTGGATTGGATTGGAAGGATGTGAAACCATTAATTGAAAAGCATCTTGGAGATTTACCCATTCCCGTGTATGTTTATTCCACCTATCATCCAGGAGTAAAAGCCAAAGAACGCTAACTCCGAGCGTAGGCCGTCCTGTTTATCGAATCACGAGAATGGATCGCGTTGCCTGGTGGAGCACGGTATGGGACACGGTGCCCAACACAAACCGAGTGATCGTTGAAGGATGGTGCATTCCCATGATCAGGAGATCTGGTTCCGTGATTGAGGCCTGTTCCAATATCGTATTCGCCGGGGCTCCTAATCCCACATATCCCTTGACTGATTCGTAACAGCCCTTGAGTTGACTGACCGCCTGCTCAAGGAAGGCTTCGGTGCTCTCTAAAGCCTGTTCGATTTTGTCCTCCGGTGCAGAGATGCCGCCTCGAAAGAGGGAACGTGGAAGCGGTACCACCGACAAGAGGGTGATCTCTGTCTGTGGTTGAAAGGGGTGTTTCGTTAAAAACTGGTGCACCTTTTCAACATCAGCGGAGCTTTGGATGGCAATCAGAATTTTCTTGATTTCCATTAATGGTCCGTTGATGATCAGGACTGGACATACTGCGTGGGTCAGAACCCGTTGCGAAACACTCCCCAGAAAAAGCTCCTCGACCTGCCCTCTTCCACGAGCGCCCATCAGAATGAGATCAGGATGTTCTTCCTGGGCCACCGATAAAATGAGCTCGGCTGGTGAGCCTTCTTCCAATCGGGTTTCCAGCGATTTCACCTTGTCTGAGAGGAGAGTCTTGCTGCGTGTTAAAGCCTGCTCACCGTCTTTGCGGAGTGCTTCTTCTGCGACTTTCGACAGGTCATAGGCAATTTCAGGTCCGAGCATAGAATAGGTTAACCGAGGGAGATCAATCACGTGCAGAATGGTCAGGGTGCTGACTGAGGTTAAACTCATGACAGCCTTTGTGGCGTGGGAGGATTGTTCCGATCCATCAGTGGCCAGGAGTACTCGCATTGGTCATTTCTCCTCTTTCATTTTTTCATGGTGATCTTGCATGGTCTTATCTTTTTACACAGTCTGTTTTCGGGATTTGGGTCTTTGGTCAGCGCTGCATGTTTTGTATCTTAAGCCAGGCACTCAAGTCGAGATGTCACCAAAAGGCTCAAAGAATTGTTGAGTTTTTATGTTTTGAGGAAGCTTGTTTTGGGCGGAGCATGGCCTTGAGGGCACCCGTAATTCGTGATTGGGGATCCTGGCGAAAGATCTGTTTCAACATTGCATAGAGTGCAGGGTGTTTCTGCTTCATCTTCACGGGTTTTTCAAAAAAATATTCTGAGACCACCGCGAAAAACTCCGCCTCGTTTGTGAGCCCATAGGAATTGATGTCTGAATGCCCCTTTCGGATTTTGTTCATTTCATTCTGAACCAGGTTGAGCCAGGGTCTAATGGCCCGGCCCGGCAAGGCAATTTCAGGAACCCCGTCTACGGTGCCATCCGATTTATCCAATAAATGGGTAAACTCATGGATACCCACATTATGTCCGTGAGAGGGTTGGAGAAAACCCTGTAATAAATCCGGTTTGGACAAAATCATCATGCGGTTCATCGCCCCTGTTCCAACCATGCCTGATATAGGGTGCTCTTGAGCTGATCCCATTTGATACCCCTCATCGAAGGAGCTCGGATAAATCAGGATTTCCCTGATATGTTCCCATTCCCAGCCTGGAAATCCAAATATGGGAATGATGGCACTTGCTGCAACCAATACCCGGACAGTGTCATCAACCGATGTATTGATGCCGGTGATTCGCTTTTCACGAAGAAAAATATGGACTTCTTCTCGAAAACGGTTTTGTTCACGGAGAGAAAGCGCCTGATAGAATGGGACATGCTGTGCCAGAATTTTTTCCCATTCGGTAGGAAACGGGGCTTGACGAATCATCGCCCGGTGCCGAATATGACGGGTCAGGAAGCGGTACAGCCAGGCGCCGCCCAGCGCGATGCCCAGAAATCGTATGACGATGTCGAGTGGAGACGGTTGATTTGGCCAAAGGATGGCGAAAATGAGGAAACACACAATTCCGGTAAAGATGATGGCTAGGAGACGGGTGAGATGTTCCTGGGGGTGAGGTTTTTCTCCCTGATGGATTCCAGGCTTGTTTGTCAATGGTGCCATATCGAGTAAATCCTAAAAACTTTCTTCACATTACCAATTTTCGTGGCACTCTCGATGCCAACAAAAGGATCTGTAAGGGGCAATGAGATGACCTTGCAAGCTTGGAACAACATTTCATTTTTTCCCCTGCACCCTACCCATTTTAGTTCATTGATATGGCCAAGGTCTGTCAAGAAATCCGGAATTTGCCAGAGAAGGGGGACTCTTCCATGAAGTCAAAAGGCAAAGGGCGTGGGGTTGTCTGGTGGGGAGCAGGGACCTTCCTGGCGATTGCCGTGTGGGTGGCCGGTGGCGGGATAGCGGAGTCTCAAGAGCCATCTTTTACCACACCTCGCCAGGTAGTGGAACAGTGGTTTGAAGTCTACCCGGGAAACATGGAACGGGCCGCTGAGCTGACCACGATGGCTTTTAGGGAAGGGGTATCCAAAGAAGAATGGATTGCCATCCGAGGCCCGTATCTTCGGGACCTGCAGTTGAAATATGTGCGTGCCAAGATAGCCCATGAGAAGATGGTGGGAGAAGAAGCCCATGTGATTGTCCATGCTCACATTGTCACGCTGATGGGTGATCAGCCGCAGGATGAGTTGTATGTCCTGCTGAAGAATCCTGAGGGCAGGTGGGTGATCAATCAAGTGGAAGTATATACGGAATCGTTTAATACGGGTCCTTGAGCCGGAAGGAGTCAGGAGCTGAACAAAAGATGATGCAGCCATGTCCCGCCTTGTTTCCTACCCCGCGATTTCCTTAATGACGTCCCAGGCAGAAATAATTCCCACCAGTTGACGATCTCCTTCCACCACGGGCAGTAAATAGACGGTTTTCGGGGTTTTCATGATCAAGGCTGCGCAGGCCAGTACGGAGTCATCCGGCTGGACACATGGAGGATGGGGGTTCATCACCTGAGTGACCGGGTTGGGTTTAAGTTCTCCAAGCCGTTCGTGGAACTGGGCAAGGTCCGGAGCAAAACGAACATCGGGAAGATCCCCTTGAGAAATGTAGGAAGGCATGGCCCATTCAAGAATCTGCCAGAAATTCAGTGTTCCCAGTAACATCTTTTTCTCATCCACGACCGGAAAGGCCTGGAGTCGCAGATCCGCCATTTGGCGAAGGGCTTCCCCGATCGTGCATTGTGGTGGGATGGTATGTGGCTGGCGGATCATGATGTCCTGAGCCTTCATAAATACCTCATCCAAATGTAAACGGTGCTGATCAAAACTTGTAGGATCATCAGGGGAAAGGCGACTTTCAAAAATGGCAAAAATCGAAATGGCACGCCATTGCGTTCGGCAATCCCCGCCACAATCAAATTGGCGGAGGCTCCCACCAGTGTCCCATTTCCGCCTAAGCACGCACCCAACGATAATGCCCACCAGAGGGTTTCGGCCTGTTCAAGTGGAATACCAGCCTGTTGAAAGACCGGGAGCATGCTTTTGATCATAGGAATCATCGTGGCCACAAAGGGTATATTATCCACAATAGCGGAAAGAATAGCCGAAACCCAAAGAATGGCCAGGGTTGTCACGGTGAAGTTTCCTGCGGTTAGACTCAAGGTCCAATCTGCAATGGACTGTAAAAGGCCGGTATGTTCCACACCGGTGACGATAATGAACAATCCGCAGAAAAAGAAAATAGTAATCCATTCCACTTGTCCGAACATGGTATGAACTTTATGCCCTGCCTGTTCGTTGTCTAAGGAAAATGTGACGAGTAACAGGAGCAGGGCGGCGCCACCCAGAGCAATGGTGGCGGGTTCCATGCCTATCGAATGGGCTAAGATAAATCCGAGAATAACCAGGCTAAAAACCAGAAGACAGTGTTTCAATAGACCAACATCCCGAATGGCTTCATATTCGTTAAAAGCCATAATGCGGGCTCGGGCTTCTGGTGATGCGAACATGGTTTTTCCAAACATAAACCAAAGAGGGATGAGTGTGGCACTAAAGGCTACAATGGCGACGGGAGCCAGGTGAATCACAAAATCATTAAATGTCAAACTGGTGGCAGAGCCGATCATAATGTTGGGGGGATCACCAATCAACGTAGCGGTGCCACCTGTATTGGAGGCATTAATCTCTGCAAAGAGCAGAGGGTACGGATTGATTTTCAGCTCGTCAGCAATAAGCAAGGTAACGGGAGCGACCAACAGCACCGTCGTGACATTATCCAAAAATGCCGAGAGCACTGCGGTCACAATTGAAAGCATAACCAGGATGCCCCACGGACTGCCCTTTGCCGCCTTCGCGGCTTTGATCGCGAGAAATTGAAAGATGCCGCATTCTTTGGTAATTCCGACCAGGATCATCATGCCGGTGAGTAGGCCGATGGTATTGAAATCAATGCCTTGAATCGCTTGGTCCTGTGTGAGGACTCCTGTTCCAATAACGGCAGCGGCTCCAAGAAGCGCTACAATCGCCCGGTTAAACCGTTCAGCGATAATGACGGCATAGGTCAATATTAAAATTGATGTAGCCACCCAAAGTGGGGAGAACCCAAAGATGGTCTGGATAGGTGTCTCGTGCATATTTCTAAAAACCCAATTTTCAGGTTAAAAAATCAGGCCTGTTCAGGGAGTCGCAGAAAGATTTTTGTTTGGTGCCGAAGGTCGTGATGGGTCCTGAGAGGGAGCTCCTTCTACCAAGGAGGCTTTCTGCAGTGCCTCAAAACGGCTGGCAAAGCGATGGCCAGGCCGAATCTGCACCAGCACTCCCAAGCCATCCAATGCCTTGGTCACGTGAGGCTGCATGCCCACGAAGAAGAGATGTTGGTGGTGGGCCTTGACGATATTCAACATATCTTCCACCGCCAACGCCGCTGTCCCGTCAATGGCCGGGACTTTGGATAAATCCAAAACAACGCTAGAAAACGTATTAAAGCCCGGGACGGTTTCCAAGCGGCGGACCATGGTTTTGGCCGATCCAAAGCTCATGGGGCCATCCACATGAATCAAGAGAATTTTCCCGTTGGCTTGTTCCAGAATTGTGGCTTCTTCCGGTAAAAGAGGGGTGCTGGGAGTTGGATTCGTCACGATGTGGAGATTAGCCAGCTCCAAATCCGCCATGCGTTTGACAAAGAACAGACTGGCAAAGACCATTCCCACCGCCACGGCGGTAATAAGATCCACGAGAACCGTGGTCAGTAACACCACTGTCATGATGACGACATCGATACGGGGGGCATGCAGGATGTGTCGTAAGAACCGCCAGTCAATAATATCAAGGCCAACTTTGAAAAGGATGCCGCCGAGGACGGCTAGGGGAATTTTCTCCGCCAAAGGGCCAAGTCCCAAAAGAACTGCCAACAAAATTATTGAGTGAAGTACGCCGGAGATCGGTGTCCGTCCTCCGGTTCGGATGTTGGCTACCGACCGCATGGTGGCTCCCGCACCTGGGAGACCTCCAAATACACCGGCGACCATGTTCCCTATACCCTGGCCGATAAGCTCACGGTCCGGGTCATGTTGGGTCCGGGTCATGTTATCGCAGACCAGGCTGGTTAACAGGCTGTCGATCGCTCCCAATACGGCCAGGATGGCGGCTGATTCCAGTACGATTTGCAAGGTGTCCCAGGTGAGTGTTGGCATGAGAGGGGTGGGGAATCCCCGTGGAACCTCTCCGATGGTAGGGGCATCAGGAAGAAAAGCATAGGCGAGTGGGGTAACCACGAGGAGCGCCAATAGAGAAGGAGGTGTCACCTTCGCAATCCTACTGGGAGTCAAATACATAATGGCCAAAACAAGGATCCCAGCAAGGGCGGCATCCCACACTGGGTTTCCATAAAATCCCGGAATTGCCTTGAGTGTCATGACTACACCCTCGGGGCTGGCAGCATGGCCAACCAAGGGGCCCAATTGCAAAATGAGAATGATACAGCCGATGCCGCTCATGAACCCGGAGACCACCGGGTATGGGACCAACGCGATGTACTGTCCCACCCTGGAAAGTCCCAACAGGATTTGAAGGACACCGCCAAGTATCACGGTCATCAGGGCCAAAGCAGGATTGCCTGTGAAGATTGTGACGATTCCAGCCATCACCACAGTCATGGGGCCCGTGGGACCGGAAACCTGAGCAGGGGTACCTCCGAAAAGCGCGGCAAAAAATCCGACGAATATCGCCCCGTATAAACCGGCAATGGCTCCTAATCCAGAGGCGACGCCAAAAGCGAGAGCCAACGGTAGGGCCACGACAGCGGCAACCATCCCTCCGTAGATATCACCGCGAAGGTTGTTGAAATGTAACCCGTGAACAAGCCCCATAGGGCATATCCTAGGATAAAAGATGAAGACTAACTGGGCGGGGATTTCACTCTATCACACCGTTCTTCGTCAAGTGGGAAGCGAAGAAGGTTTTAAAAGGGGTAACGAGGAGAAAATGAATAAGATTTCGGGAAAAAGAGGTGGCCGAAATGGTCTGAAAATTTTGATACAGGAAAAGTTAGTTAAGGGGAATTAAAATTTCCAGTCCTCCCATGACATCATTTAATTTAAAGTCCCGTTTGGGACTTTCCTTGTGCGCATTATGGCAGTTGACGCAGGCTCGGCTCACCGCTCGATCAGGAAAGATAGCTTGATAATAAGACTGGTTGTCTATCTGGATTTCCTGTTCAGTCACTTCTCCATATTCCACAACTTGCTCCAGGGCTTTACGTTCATGGTCATTGTGAGGCGCATTCTCCGGGTTCAATGGCCAAAGACCCATCAACCGGTATCGAAACGGTTTGCCGGCAACCTGTAATCCACGGGAGGCTTCTTTGAAAAATTGTGCGGGCAAAGGCAATGTCCGTTCTTCCCGCCAATTTTCTGTTGCGGTCACAATAAGCATGTCTTCCATCCGTTCCACGACATGTTGGGTGTAAAAAGTCCGGTCTGCTTGAAGAACGGCATGTAAATAGTTTGCGACCACACGAATAGGCATGCCTTCCTGTGGTGCAAGTTGTCCTCCGATACCCACACCAATTCCCAAGGAAATGAGAATGGAGAAAAGGAGTATGAAAAAGAACTGACGAGTCATAAATTTACCTAACTTGTGGGTCTACATGCCATTTTCCTTGGACACAGTTCACTCTTTTTTTGAGTGGGAGTTATACAAAAACTATAGCAGGAGATCCACAAGACCTCATACTTTTTCAATCATTAAATTGTGTCTAGGGCAATCGGACGATGGGCGAAGAGCAGAGGAGAAGACTTAACAAACAGAATCAGGAAAACCGAAAGGGGTGGGGAAATTAATCCAAACCCAATCGATTCATCAATGCAATGACTATGATAGTCAAAATTGCGATGAGAGGGACATGTTCCATGTTAGAACCTCGAAAGTACAGCCCATGTGATAAGTAAAATAAGAGTAAAGCCTTCCATTTTTTATCATCCTCGTAATATTTTTTTGATCTCGTGTGACTAAATAAGCAAGGCAAATGCCAAATGGTTTTATTGCGATGATTTATAAATTCATTAAATATTTCATTAGCTTATAAATCTAAAAGAAAAGTGCTTGCATTTCTACCCATGAAAACGAGCGGATTTATCAAGTAAGAACTGTGCGATATCGCTCTAATTTTGAAGGTAATGGATAAAAAATGAGAAGAACTGCAAGCACGAGTGGGTAGTGGGAAAGCCGCTGCGGTTTGGAACATGAGACCTTTGAGAAATTACCGAGGACTTACAAAATTGCACTATGTCAAACCAGAGATGGGACATAGTCAGGTACGTACGATTGGCGTGGTTGGCTGAGAATCCCTGCCTCTATTTTATTTATTCCACAAGTGAGTGCATTTGCGGATTTTTTCAAATCTTTTCAGATCCTGGACCCTGCTTTTTCCCGAAAATTACAAGGAGTTCTTGGGGGTATCGGTATTTTCTTTTCTTTCGACAACGCAGCGGAAGGGAACGGTGCGAGATTGCACCATGTGAACTGTGCTAAAAATTTCTTGAACTTTATTTGTTCGGATTCTGGTGAGGATAATAGTGGGAGCCATGCATAGCTCTATTGAACTTGTAAAAGAATTTCTCCCAGGAGGAAGGTTCTTTGTTCAGAAGCCCTTCGCACTATTCAGCGGAGAGCGTTGAGGATAATAGTGGAAGGAAAGTTCCGGCGGATGTGTTAAGCAATCGGTGGGGTATGACAACTGCCTGTCAAAGGCTTGAAGTCTTGGGTTTAAGATTAGGGAGTATGGAGGAAACTCACCCCGTTTCAATAGAAGAATGTTCCAAAAGGGAAAGGCGAATGAATGGAGGAACTACCGCCTGCTTTCTCACGACCCCTCTGTCTCATGGGAGAATTTTTTCCGTAATTGAATGTGTTCATCCAGTATCCGTGTAGAAATGTGAAGGTAGCCGGCCGCCTGTTCTTTGTCCTGCTTGGTGAATCTCAAGACTTCATCAATCACCATGGCTTGGATATCCTGTAGACTGTGTTGACCGATTTCAAAGAGCACCCGACCAGTATTTGGAGGGAGACCTTCTCCGCTGCCAGGATGTTGAGAGTAAAAGTCCACAGAAGTAAGGACAGGTCCTTGCGAGCACAGCACCGCCCTGCGAATCATAGCCTCTAATTCTCTAATATTCCCGGGGAATTGGTACGTATCCAATAGCGGAGGTACCGAAGAATCAATGTCGAGTTTTGGACGGCCGATCTCTTCACCATAGGCGTGAATGGTTTTGATCACCAAAGGGATGATATCTTCTTTCCGTTCCCGGAGTGGAGGAATGAAGAGTTGTTGTTTTTCGAGTAGCAAACGTAACTCTGGATGAAATATTTCCTGGTAGCCCGGTTGATCCAGTGGAATTGAACTGGTCACCACAAGTCGATTGTTGATGGGGAGGCGGTCAAAACCTCCCATCCGACAAAATGCACGTGTGCGAATGGTCTCGGCCAATGATCCCTGAATGGGAATTGGCAGATGTTCAATCTCATCAACAAATAGGGTTCCCCCATCGGAATGTTCAAATGCTCCCGGCATGCTTTGGCTGGCACCACTAAATGCCCCGCGTTCATATCCAAATATTTGAGGTTCAAGGAGTGATCCCCTCTGTTCGTTGCAACTGACGGTGACAAACGGACCGAGCTGTTTGTGGCTATTATAATGAAGAATGCGTGCCAAGAATTCTTTCCCCGTCCCAACCTCCCCTTGAAGAAACACTAAGGGGACGTCTTGGGCGTCGAAAAATTTGAGTTGTTCAATGACCTTGGTCATGGCTGGACTCCTGGCGATCACATGTTCCCAGGAATATTGCCGTTGTTTCTCAGAAGCAGAAAACTCAATCCGACGCCTTAGCTTCAGGAAGGTGATGGCTCGATGTAAGGCGGGTTCAACCGTTGAGAAATCAATGGATTTTATCAAAAAATCATAAGCTCCGAGCCGCATCGCCTCCACCGCATCTTCTACGCTTCCATAAGCAGTCAACATGACAACCAGGGTTTTCGGGATCTTTTGTCGAATTTGGCGTAAAGTTTCGAGTCCATCCATTTCCGGCATTTTGAGATCCAGGAACAGCAAATCAGGCAGTTCATGTTCCAAAGCCTCAATGAGCGAGGGTCCTGAATGGAAACTTCTCACGAGGTGCCCTTTTTTTGCCAACCGGCGACTTAACGCAGAACACACGTTTTGATCATCGTCGGTCACATAAATTGTTGCACGCATAGCAGTCCTTATTTTGGAGATCCGTAAAGAAACTGTCCCGCCATTTCATTGTACTTTCCCATCTTTGGTCATCGATATCAACCGCAGAGGAGTTTGAGGGCAGATGATTTATTTTACGGTATGGGGGTTTTTCTTTTGTATTCATTGGAAAGAGAGCCTCCAGCCATTGTCCCGTATCCAAGGGGTATTG
>CAZBQO010000021.1:0-24831 GCA_964494125.1 uncultured Nitrospira sp.
CCATTCCTGAAATTCCCGTAATGAGCACTTTCATCTTCGCATTCCTTTGATAAGGTGGTCCGACTATCCCTTTTAAAATGGGCCTTTGAACCGTTTATACACATCTGCCATCGATTGGGTATCGGGCAAGGGCAACCCATGGCTCTTCTTCCCGGTGACGAGGACGGCCAACGCATCCACTAATTGGCGCAAATCGGGATAAAAAAGATCTTCCAAACACTTGGCCGTAGGACAGGGAGCGGGCTGCATTCCCAAGGTCACCACCGGTGACTTCAAACATCCGGGATTTCGTTCAGCGACCACACGGCACACCTCCGCGCATACGCCATATTCCCGCCAACTCGTATCCGCCACGACCAACCGTCCCGTTTTTTCAACACTGTGCATGACCAAATCCCAGTCGGGACTGGACACGCAATGCAAATCAATCACCTCGCATTGAATATCGGACACCAGGGCCAAGTGTTCTGCTGCTCTCATGGCTTCCAACACCATGATGGAGGTGGCCACAATGGTGACCTCCTCACCTGGCCGCACTAACCGGGACCCAAAGGGCTCGGTCTGCTGTCGCGTGGATAGAGGCGTCACATAAAATTGTAGATCGTACATCAACCGGTGCTCGAATGAGATGACGGGGCCCCGGTAGCGGTCAATCACCGCCGGATAGGTGTCGAGGATCGATTGCGAACTCGAGGGCATCACAACCTGCAACCCTGGGATATGTGCAAAAAGAGATTGGAGGCTTTGTGAATGTTGCGCACCTTGCCCCCAACTTCGTCCCACGATCATGCGAATCAACATGGGCACGTCAAACCGGCCACCGAACATATATTTGTATTTCGCGGCTAAATTAATAATCTGATTCATGGCTAACAGGGAAAAATCGGCACGAATATGGGTCTGAATCGGATACAGCCCATTTAACGCGGCCCCAATGGCTACCCCTGTCATGCCTTCTTCGGCAAGCGGCGTATCCATCACTCGATCCGGCCCAAACTCATGACTCAATCCTGTGGTGGAACCAAATATCCCTTTGTGGTCATCAACCCCCTGTCCCAGGATAAGAACGGCATCATGCCGCTGTAAGGCGTCATGCATGGTCCAATGCAGCGCGTCCCGATAGCTCATGATCTCCGTGCCTGCCTGGGCACGAAGAGCCGACGCGGCCTGACCGTTCACACGGGATGTGACCGCCGCATTACACAACATCGCGAAGTAATTCCTCCACTGAGGGAAATGGACTGCTCATGGCGAAATGTACCGCTTCATCTATTTCATTCAAGATAGCTGGGCGAAACGTTTCGACTAGGTCCCCATAGTGTTCGAGAGGGTCCTGTCGTTTCCAAGCCAACCACTCTTCAGGGTGGCGATAGCCACACATGAAGTCTTCGCCAGGCCCGACATGCTCTTTGTACCGATAGGTCCGAATCTCCACGAATACCGGTTCTCGGGTTAACCGAACACGTTGAATAATGTCCGACATCGTGTCCGCCACCTTCACAAAATCATATCCCTCGGCAATGTGGTACACCGGAAGACCATATGATCGTGCATGGTCAAGAATATCGTACCCCTGTCTGGATTTTTGTGAAGAATGCACGGCTAATCCGTTATTCTCACATAGAAATATCACGGGTAAGCGATGAAGAACTGCGAAGTTCAATGATTCGTGATAGACGCCTTCTTCCGTGGCTCCGTCTCCAAACACACCAACCACCACCTGATCATGGCCTAACCGTTTCGCCGCCAGGGCCGCTCCCACGGCATGAGGAATTGTACTGGCCACCACAGCCGAGGCACCCATCAACCCTACCTCGGGTGCCGCTAAATGCATCGAACCGGCCTTCCCTCGCGCACACCCGGTAACTTTGCCATACAGTTCGGCAAACATTTCCGCCAAACTTCCCCCTTTAGCCAGATAAAAAGCATGGCTACGATAGGTACAAAAGACCAGATCTGTTTTTTTCAAATCCCGACATGCCCCTACAGCAACAGCCTCCTGTCCAATCGATAAATGCACGGGACTTTGAATACCATCGCTTGGATATAATTCAATGATCCGTTCTTCCACCAGGCGTATACGAAGCGCCTGAAAGAACAATTCACAAAATTTTTGAGAATTTTCCATATTTTTTGCGATTATCTCTCTGCCTCGATCACCGGTTTCAGAACATGCATCACAGACCTTAAAAAGTTTCACGACTTCTTTATACGATGTAAAGAAGTTCAAGTTTTATGCCATGCAGTTCAAGTTACAACAGCCGGGATCCACCTCCCAATGCTGGCGAATTCCAGGTCATTCGAAAAACCTTTACCTACTAGGAATTCATTGCTGAGAAACTCGGAAATTTTTGCCTAGCAAGAGAAACGCTGATTGAACACAGAACAGAAGAAAACGGTGGGACCACATTGAGGCATGGCCTTTGTGGCACTATGGAATAAAACCGAATACAGCGTACTCGTGCGACGATGATCCTCAATTCACTTTCAATCAAGGCCTAAGGAGAATCCCTCCCCGTACTGGGCTGTCGGTGGATTAGCGCAATCTCCAACACTGAGAGAGTATTTCTCTCCTTGGGCGATGAATTCCGTGAAGATCTTTCTGGGGTAGGACGGACAGCATCTCAGTTTCGAGGATGCGCAAGCGCCTCAGAGGTAATGGTCCGGCCTGAAAGACGGCCGCAAATTACGTTTTCGCGAAGCCCCAATAGCACATGCGCTGCAGGCGATGCGAATAGATTCGCTCATCGGGCGCACGCAGATGGGTATCCCAATAACCACGGTCTCGGTTGGGGATGGTATTCCCCGGGATGACCCACCCTCTTCACCGAGTCCACTGAAGCACCGGTTTTGCCGGTCCCTGCCACAATGGCAGGGTGTATATGTTTAGGCGGAGCTCAGAATGAACTGGATTGACCAAATGAGAAATCGCCACACATGACGAAAAACACGAGCCTGATCGAATTAGGTTTATTCGGTAGGCTTAACCGGCGGCCTTTTCGGTCTTGGTAGGTGAGCCAAATGCTTCGGATCCGAGGATACGGCATTTAAATTTTCTTGACGGACGGCTTCATATAATTCCTCACGAAGTACACGGACATGCGACGGGCATTCAATCCCGAGTCGCACTTGCCCGCCTTTAATTTGGACGAGAACAATGCGAATGTCATCTCCTACACGAATGGCTTCATCAATTTTTCTGGTGAGTATGAGCATGGTGCCTTCCTTGGCTTTGAGGTAAAATTACGTGAAGAAGAAACGTCCTGACATCATAAACGCATTAAACCGGTTGGCCCTGTGGACCGGTGGTGTGCGTGCATTCATTACACCGATGCGGCCTCTCTCGCCACCTCGGAGTAAGATTGGCACTGGGTAGAATCCTGAAATAATGGATGGCGCAAGGGGAGTGATTCATGGAGAATCAGTTGTTTCCCGTGTCTTGTTCGTTCATTCACGACAAGAGGGGCACGAAGATTCACAGTGGCCTGATCGGGCTGATCAGAGGGGATCGTGACGACGGCCATGATGGAAATGGAGTCGGTCGGAGTCATGCCAAGTTCCGCCAGTCCTTCTTCGGATAGGTTGGTGCGAAAATCCGGCCGCAAAAGATGCACATCCATAATCACAAAAGCTAAGCTGGGCTCATCCACGGACTGGAACCACCGATAATCGGCATCCTCTGGCGGGTCAAGCACCACATACCGTCGGAAAGCTGGGAATCCTACGAGGCCAAAAGGGAAGGTTAAAAGCGTGTCATCAGACACCTCCAGCATACCGAACCGACTAGTCTGAATTTTCATGTTGGGATGTTCTCCAAATAGGTCAATGTGTTCATCTTCATGCTGAAGTGAGCTTGTCCACGAGTTCCCTCTCAAATTTTTCTAGATTTAGAACGTTCTCCCCGTACCACAGGGTTCGACCCGATTGTCATTTTCTAGGACAACCTGACAGGCATGAGCCAATTCGTCGACATCATACGGTTTTTGAATAAACCCACTGACACCTTGATTGAATAAATCTTGTACAGCATGGTTCCGGTCATAGCCCGTACAGAGAATGACCTTGAGATCTGGTCGAATCCTTCGCAATTCTTCAAAACATTCCGGCCCCGACATTACAGGCATCACCATATCCAACAGCACAATATCCACAGGATTCGTCAAGTCCTGACAAATGGTCACGGCCTCCTTCCCATTCAACACAACCGTCACCTGATAGCCGAGATATTCCAGTATGGCCTGAGCGGCTTCTCCCACATCCTTCTCATCATCCACCACTAAAATATGTCCGGTCCCATGAGAAGGCTCCGTCTTCTGAGTCGATCTGGTCCTGAGAGTCGCACACGGTGCATCCGGAAGATAGACACGCATGGTCGTTCCACACCCTGGGGAGCTTGTCACCCCGATATATCCGTGATGATTTTTGACGATACCATACACCATCGCCAATCCCATTCCAGTTCCCTGCCCTTGCTTTTTCGTGGTAAAAAAAGGTTCAAAAATATGTCGTTGAGTCTCTAGTGACATCCCAGTCCCGGTATCCGTAACCCGAATCACCACATAATCACCTGCGCACAGTCCCGGGACACGTGAGGCATATTCCGGTGTTACCGTTTCGTTCGAAGTCTGCACGAGCAATTCCCCTCGTTCACCCATTGCATCACAGGCATTAACACCTAAATTCATGAGAATCTGATAGAGCTGGTTGGGATCCCCCACCACATGAGGCCTCGTAGCCGACAGATCCGCTCGAAATGTGATCATTTTATGAATCGTCCGTCCGAGCAGGTTCATCACTTCCTGAATCACTTCATGGGTATCGACCGTCACATGATGATGTTTACCCTGCCTGGCATATCCCAGGAGCTGGGATGTCAATTCCTTTCCACGACGAACGGCTTTCTCGATGACATCACCCGCTGTCCACAAGGGGGTCCCAGCTCTATCCTGTATCTTCAACAAACTTGCATGGGCCATAATTGCTGTTAACGTATTATTCATATCGTGTGCAACCCCTGAGGCCAGTCGACCGATAGCTTCCATTTTTTGAACCTGCCGCAACTGATGTTCAAGGGCAAATTTCTCTTCCTCCATATGCTTTCGTGCCGTCAAATCGCGGGCAATGAAAAGAGTTTGACGTTGGCCTTGAAACTGAACCATTCGTTCCAGCATCTCTACTGGAAGATTGCTGCCGTTTTTTTGCCGAAGGAACGTTTCCTCCCATTTTCGACCCCCGCGGGCAGGGCTTGACACCGTAGGACTGGATTCCGCGTCTGCTGGCTCAGGTTTGATTAACGAAAAGGCTTTCCCCATCAAGACAGGCGGGCGATACCCTAATTGTTGTGCTCCGAGGGAATTGACGTGGGTGATTATTCCTCGATGATCATAAATCACCAATATATCCGGAAGCGTTTCGAACAGCTCCCTGAATTGAGCTTCAGATTCGCGTAAATCATCAGTGCGGATATCCAGTAAATGCTCCACTCGAGAGAATGCGCGTTCCCAGCGCCCTTTTTCACACAGTGAAATGATATTGAATGGATCGCACGCTTTTGGTAGATACGCATCGACATGGATCGCCTCAGAAAGGGATCTTCCTGCCATAGATTCGTGTCCAAGGACAATACACATGGCCTGAGGAAATTGGCCTTTGCACCAAATCCCGAACTCTTCGCTTGTCATATCCGGGAGAGGATCGTCAATGAGGATAATATCCGGGTCGACAAGATTCACCGCCACTTGAACCTGTTTCCCCGCTTCCCATTCCACCACGCGCCACCCCCGATCAACGAAGAGGTGATGAATCCCTTGAATGGCCGAATTGTTAGGCGAAACGATCCAGATTTGTGGACGCTGGGGACTTGGAGGACTGTCTACCAGTTGGCGGACCTGTTGACGAAAGCGTTGCGAATCCGTCGGAAGGGCAAGAAATGCTGAGGCCCCGAGATCTTTTAAAATGTCCTGAGCATCGATTCCGGTATACGTGGCCGAAACGGCAAGGACCGGCGGCACGGCCTGTGTCGACCCAAAGAAGGAATGCAATAATTCGCAAAAACGCCATCCGCTAATTCCCGGCATATGAAGATCAAGAACAATGACATCCGGCACATTACCTTCTTGGAGCCACCGCCAGGCCTCTTCAGAACAGACGAAACGATTGACCGCAAAGTAATCCTTCTCAAGCCAACTGGCAAGGAGATGGAGTTGGACCGGATCATCATTAATCACAAGAATGGAGGCCATAATTATTGCTTCATTGAAGTTGGGGAACTCGTGAGGCGCGAAAAGGTCTCATCCGCATGCCCATGAAATTGCGCAAACTCCACGCCATTTCGACCGCTATTTTTGACTAAATAGAGGACACCGTCTGCGGATTGTATTAATTGTTCAATGGGAATTGGACAGGGATCGTTCCACGTCGTGACCCCCTGACTGACCGTCACCGTTAAATCAGTATTGTGAACGCGGAAGGGTTTCTGGGAAATCGCCACTCGAATCCGTTCAGCGAGCCGCACGGCCTGGGCCGGATCACTATTGGGCAACACCATGAGAAATTCCTCTCCGCCATATCGGCCAATGGCATCATAGGAACGCAAACAGAAACGCATCCGTCTAGCCACCTCAACCAGCACCTGATCGCCCGCAACATGCCCATAGGAATCATTCACATTCTTAAATTCATCCAAATCAGCCAGAATGAGACTCAAGGGTTGCTGTTCCCGATGGGCCCGGTCAATTTCCCGCAACAACGTATCCACAATGGCGCCATGATTCAGGATTTGCGTCAAGGGATCTTGCATCGCCTGAATCCGGAGGGTTTCTCGAGCCGCAATCAATTCATTTTGCAAATCGACAATTCGCTTCCCTGCTCGTAACCGTGCATCCAATTCCCCTAAATGGACAGGCTTTGTCAGATAATCATCCGCTCCCGCGTCCAATCCGGCAATGAGATCCTCAGGATTGTTCCGCCCCGTCAACATGACAATATACACATAGGGACAGTCCGTTCTCCCACGGATTTTTTGACACAGTTCAGGGCCATTGAGCCCCGGCATGATCCAATCCACAATCGCCACATTCGGCACAGATCCTCGTGCTAACACCTTCCACGCAGAATCACCGTCAGTGCAGGAAATGACATCATGGCCCCATTGCCGCAATCGATACACCACCATATGCAATGAGAGGGGATCATCATCAACAACAAGAATTCGCATAAAGATTTCGTCCCTATTCAATCACGGGGGTGACACTATTTAGTCTAATAAATTAGAAACCTTCACGGCCTACTTAATGAAATCTAATAAATTCGTCTGAAATTGCCGTGCCAGGGTGCTCATCGACGCTTCAAGCGTGTTTTGTAGCGTAGCCAAATCAGAAGCCACTTGGGCGATATCAGCATCCTCAAAATTGGACCGAAGAGTTTGCGTATTCACATTCAACAGGTCTAAACCATCTTTGATGGTATCCAATCGATTGACTCTGGCACCGATTGTAGCCCTGGCATCGTTTACTTGAGAGAGAGCCTGATCAAACTGACCGATGGCCGCTTGAATACCCGACGCATCATTGGTCACCAAGGCCTGATGAAAATCCTGAAGGTTTTGAAACAGATCCACCGTGGGACCCGAAAAGATTTGGTCTCCAGGGACATTGCTTGCCACGGTCCGACCATCACCAACTTCCACCTCTACCCCCGCACCATCGCCTTGATAGGTATAGCCGACTCGTACAAAAAATTGGTCGCCTGTGGCAGGGGGCCCACCTCCATCCGTAATGGTGACATCCAACCCATCAAACGAGAATGTCCCTCCGGATGCATAAGTATTTCCTGAAGATACGGTCTGATTCGTTGTCAGATTCAGCACATCAAATTGTGTCGAGGAGGTAAATCGGATTTGATAGGCATCCGGTTGTAATGCCGGCGCGGACGCCACAGATACGCCAACACTGGCACCTCCTCCATTGGTGGTACTGGCTGATCCCGTGGCCGAACCCGGGACAAACGGTTCGGTTTTTGTTTGACTGCCGGCGAACACAAATCGTCCATTAAGTTGGGTATTGGCAATGCCGGCCAATCCCAGGATCAGTTGCTGAACTTCCTGAGCCGCATTTCGTCGCTCCACGGACGTATTCGTGTCGCTCGCCATATTCAACGCCAGTTCTTTCGCCCGCTGGACGGTATTCCCAGCCTGCTCCAGAACGCTATCGGATAAATTGAGCCGCCCCATGCCTTCATTGACAGTGTTCAAACGATGTTCAGTAGTCCGTAGAACATTCCGAAACTGATTGATCCGTTCGGATGCCGCAGGATCATCAGAAGGGCGATTCACCCGCTTTCCCGAAGAAATTTGTTCCTGGCGATCCCCGATATTACGCTGAATACCTTGAATCGCCCTTAGCAGCGCATCAACCTGTTGACGATCAGTCACACGCATACAATTGTTCGTCCTTATCCGATAAATTTCGACCGGTCATCAATGACCGTTACCCTCAAGTAGCTGCCTCCTCAGGAAGGTTAGCGACCCATCGCCAGCATCGTCTGCATCAATTCATCCGCTACCGTAATCATCCGGGCTGAGGCTTCGAATGAGCGTTGGAAACTTAGGAGATTGGTCAATTCCTCATCCAATGAAACCCCGGAGACACTTTCTCGCAATGCCGTCAATTGATCAATTTCAAGCTGTTTACTATGTAGCGCCTGTGTCGATTGCTGAGTGACACTCCCGACATCTCCAATCGTAATCGTGTGGTAATCATTGAGTGTCACATTCCCAAGGTCCACGTGACGATTCGTATGAATAGCCACCAGATTTAATGCATTGGTGTTATTTCCGGGAATTCCTGCCACCGTAGAAGCGGCGGCGATCTTATCCGTATCCGAGAGGGCCACACCAAATTGCTGAGCCGCGCCTTTTTGAGCATTGACATCAAACACATCTCCGGCAGCCGGCGTACCGTTAATCACGACATCTAAGCCATCAAAACTCAGTGGCGATCCGGAGGTATACACACCAGATGTCACGGTCGCACCGGTCGCCGTATTGACCACAGAATAGGCAGAGGCCCCGGAAAACTGCACCTCATAACCCTGAAAGGTCGCCAGAGTGGGATCTGCAATCGTGACTGAACTCCCGGTGGCACTTCCCGTATTCCGATCATGGGCCAGAGGAGCTTGAGGACTTAAGGCGGAGAAGAAATTATTATTCGTGGTGCCATCCAGGCCATACCCGGCCTGATGCTGTTGATTAAATTCATTAACCAAAACGGCGGCCAATCGATCCACCTGGTCTTGAAATTTCACCGTATCCCCATCACGTTGGTCGAGTAATCCGCCGATTTGTCCTCCATGAATATTGTGGGAAATTGAGAACTCACTCCCGTCACTGCGCACAAAAGTTACATCATGCATTGGAGGATTGTCCGGATCCGCTTCGGTCGACAGCGCATTGGCGTGATTACCCGCTACCAAGAGTTGGCCTCCGACATTAATGCCGATGCCATCGTTCAGAGGCACCTGCTCAATATTGACCAAACCCGCCAAATCATTAATGAGGACCCTTCGTTGATCCAGTAAATCCAGCGCATCACGTCCACTGGATTCGGTTTTAAAAATGACATCATTCAGAGAGGCAATCTTTGTGGCCAATCCATTAATCGTATCGACATGCCTGCCAATTTCCCCATCGGCATCTAGGCGGATTTGATTTAATCCTTGAGACACTGTCACAAACTGGTCCGTGAGGGATTGCCCCTTCGCCAACAGCACTGTCCGCTGTATGGTACTTTCCGGATTCGTAGCCAAATCCCGAACCGCATTGAAAAACTCTGTCAGACTAAACGATAGTCCGGAATTATCCGTTTCGGTAAAAATACCATCCGCTTGAACCAAGTAATTATTCCTGGCGGTTATAGATCCAAGATCTTCATTCACGGAGGTCAATTGGTTTTCCAGGAAATCATCGACGGTCTGACGAATAGCGGCAACCCGGACTCCGGTCCCAATCGTCCCTTCAGCCGGCCGGGCAGTCTCAAGGACGACTTCCTGTCTGGAATAGCCTTTGGTATTAATATTGGCGATGTTATGGGATGTGGTCGCGAGCCCTTGTTGGTTGGCACGAATTCCGGAACGCGCGATATTAAAGATGTCACTGATGCCCGCCATAAGACTCCTATCCCTGGAGATGGACTGAGCTAGGGACCGAAGGAAAATGTAATATTCCGGATCCCTGATATACCGGACCGGTACCCAACCCTGTATACATGACCTGAACTGCCTCACGGACCCTATGATAGATTGGGCGAATCAGGGCATCATTCTTTTTCCCTTGCTCCTGGATCAACCGCGCCAGACGAAGAAGGTCCGTCAACATTCCTTGCGCCAATTGTGCCCGTGGGTCCGGAGCGGCTTTCAACCAACTCCAAATCGACTCGTGTGCGGCGGACCCGGCCAACCGATGAAGCTCACGCTCTACCTGCTGTTCCAACCGACACATCGTCTCCAACGCTTGTTCCTTCTGACTGTTTACCTCGACCAACTTAGGCCGATCCATGATCCGAAGGCTATGCGCTTCTTGAAAAAGCAACACACCATACCGCTGAAACACCGATTGGGCTTCAGCCAACATTTCCAGCAACCGTTCCCACGTTGCCGATTGGGGATGAATCATCGGTCAACCAGTTCTCTTATGAACATCAGGTGTTTATTTCGAGCCCAGCTCGTTAAGAATCGTCTCTCGGGTCAGGGCATCAGCCACCTGACTTGATGTCGCCAATTGTGCTCCCGTCTCCAATACCTCTTTAATACGCCTGATTTTCTCCGCTCTCAGGTCAGGAACCTGCGCCACTCGAGTGGAATAGTCGCGTATTTCCTGCGCCAACACAGAAAGATCCACTGGGTCAGCAGACGAAGAACGCTGGGTGGCGCTTGGTGGGCTGGCCTCCTGCGTCTGAAGGTTTTTAGCTTGGACGTGAAAAAATAGTTTCCCCAGCTCTCCACTGGGATCAAGGCCCCGTATGGTCATGGCATCATGCCTCCTTCTCTGTATGTATCGGAAGCAACGCCGTTAAACTTTACAGAACCTCTTAAGATTTCAAAAAAGGGGGACCTGAGGTGGGAGAACGTGTGAGATCTTCATTCCTGGCCACCGCGTCTAACACATATGCAGAAAGGCCAATCCCTCCCGCTTGAGCGGCACGTTTGCCAATTTCTTCGTCATAAAAGGAATAATACATGTCCCCCATAGGGTTGGCTGTGAACTCGCCTTTGGGGACGGTCTCTCGCATCACCTTCATTAGATAGGACAGAAAATAGGATTCGAATTCCTGACTCGCACGCACTAATTCTCCTCGACGAACGGAATCTTCCACCCGATCTATCCTCCCAGTGGTGACGGAGTGTGAAAGACCCGTCATATCCATAGGGAACTTGTCAGCAATCATAGACCACATCCTTTCCGCCGGACAGTCATGATCAACGTGCCCTCTTCAGATCCTCGTCTAGATCAACTCCAAGTCGGCCTGAAGGGCACCTGCAGCCTTAGCCGCCGTTAGTACGGCGACTAAATCGAGAGGAGTAACACCCAATGAATTCAACGCCTTTACCAAATCCCCAAGCGTCACGGAACTGTCTACTTGAATGACTCGACCATCCTCTTCTTGCACATCGGTTTGGACATCCGGAGTCACGACCGTTCTACCGGCACCCTGTGCACCCCGCCCAATAAAGGCCGTCTCTGGTTGAGAGACATTAAATTGGGTTCCCACCTTGATCGTGAGATCGCCATGGGAAATGGCCATCCTCGCCAACCGGACATGTTCACCCATGACAATCGTTCCCGTTCGTTCGTTCACCACAACCTTGGCCAGGACATCCACATTCACATCCAGCCCTTCAACCGCAGCAATCATTTGGACAATCTTGCCCTGGAACCGTTCGGGAATCCCCACGTGAATTTGTCCGGAATTGACCGCCGAGGCCACACCATCCCCGAGATGAGCATTGATGGCTTCAGACACCCGCAATGCCGTGATGAAATCGGCCTGGTGCATGGTCAACGAAAATTTCTCCCATGCTTGCATGTCCACATCCACCGCTCGTTCGACAATCGCTCCACCGGGAATAATCCCCCCCGATTGTTGATTTTTCTTCACTGTGGTCCCTCCAGCACCAGCTTCAAATCCCGATGTGGAGAGCGGCCCTTGGGCGACAGCATACACCTGTTGATTCGCTGCTTTCAGCGGGGTCAATAACAACGTTCCCCCTCGCAAACTTTTGGCATTGGCCATGGAGGAGACCTGCACATCCAATTTCATGCCGGGTCTCGCGAACGGCGGCAATTTGGCGGTCACCATCACCGACGCGGTATTTTTAGTTAATAATTGAATGGGATCGATATTGAGTTTGAGCCCCATGGTATTCAACATGGAAATAATGGCTTGCGCCGTAAATTGACCACCGACGACGGAATCACCCGTCCGGTCCAGACCAACAATCAAGCCATACCCGACTAACTGATTTTCCCGCACGCCTTCAATGGAGGCGATATCTTTGATACGGGCCGCCTGAATTTCTCCCGGTAAGAAGACCGCACTGGCACTGACCATGAGGCATCCGCCGATCAAAACCAAGACTACACCCCATCCAGAAACCCATGTTCGTCCGGGCTTCCTTGAAGGTTTCCTGCCATTTCTAAAAGATGATGGACGAATCACCAAATTCCCTCATTTGATCAAAATAAAATATAACCTCATCCCCAATTAACTTAAAACGGCGTCAACCAGTCAAAAATCCTGGTGGCCCATCCCGGCCTCTGAACATCGTCCACCACTCCTAATCCGGTATAGGAAATTTCTGCATCGGCGACTTTGGAGGACAACACCATGTTCTGCGTATCCAGATCGATCCGGCGGACAATGCCCTTAATCGTCATGGTTTGCTTTTCACTATTGACCGTGACCTCCCGTTTCCCCCGAATCCGGAGGTCACCGTTGGGAAAGACTTCAATGACATTGGCGGCAATGGTGCCCGTCAAGGTATCTTCCCGGCTCGTCGATCCGTCGCCCTCAAACTCATGGGAAGTCCCAGCATCAATATTAAAATATTCTGCAAACTTCTGGCTGAGGGTGTTAATCCCGAAGAGTCCCCCACTTACTCCAGCTGACAGGCTTGAATCCCGGTCTGCTTTCGTGTTGGCTTTTTTGGAACCCTTGTGTTGTTCGACAATTTGCACTACGACAATGTCCCCGATTCGACCCGCCCGCCTATCTTCAAACATGTACGCTCGTCCATTCCCCGGGTCCCAGAGTGACCCCATGGAGGATGGCGGACTCTTTTCAAGAAGATTCGACTCAACTTCGACCTGTCTCATCGGCTTTTCCTTGGCGCATCCGACCCCGCTAAACACGATCGACAGCAGCAGGACTCCCCACGCCCAGGACTTCGCCCTTAACACGTCATTGCTCAAAATCCAACCTCCACGAGTCCCGATGCCAAAACGGTACCTAACACCTCTCGACCTGATGCCTGATTTTTGACAGGAATGGTTTCTCCTTTTTTACCAGCCGCTTTGGCTATTCCCACGGTCTGAACCAGGAGACCATCACCCCTGACTTCAATCATCACACGATCGCCTTTATGAATCATCGGGGGGTAGTCCAACATGATTTTTCGAATAGGTTGTCTTGGTGGCAATGGACGTAAGACCTGTTTCCCTATCACTTCGTCAAGATCAAGAATAAAATCATGAGTTAATGAAGGGGCATCCACCAGCATCACAGACAGGTCCTCGCCGGTCACAACCTCTTTGGGTTTCAACCAGCGTATTGGTGTCGCCACTTCGACTTGGGCCTTCACCTCCCCCACAACATTCACCGTTCGGAAAAATTGCTGATTCACGAAAATGCCAACTCGAAAGGCACGTCGTCCTGTCCTCCCGCCCCCTGACCAGTCTCCTATCTCAAGCTGGATTTTTCCTTTGGGAACCTCAACCCCTTGTTTGGGGAACAATACCCGAAATGATACCTGGTGATGCGAACGTCCATAGCGGCGCATCAGTTCCGCCACGATCACCCGTTCGAAATCTCTTCCATCCAACGACTGAGTATCCGGACGGACAGGTGATGAGGGGACTGGCCCTTCCGCCCAGGACATTCCTCCAAGTGTCCCCCACCCATTCCCGCATAGGAACAACCCCAGTAATATCACGACGATCTTCAAAATCGTATCCTCTAACGTCTGAGTCCGTTAACAACCTGCATCATATCGTCCGATGCCTGAATGGCTTTCGCATTCAGTTCATAAGCCCGTTGGGCAATGATCATATTGACCATTTCATCGGCAATATTCACATTAGATATTTCAAGAAATCCTTGCTGTATATTTCCAAATCCGGTTGAAAAGCCCGGTGTCCCCTGCTGCGCAGGCCCCGAAGACGAGCTCTCTGAAAATAAATTATTACCTTGGGCAATCAAACCAGACGGATTATCAAATCGGACTAATTGGATTTGCCCAACCTGGGTGGCTTGAGACACCCCGGGCAGCAACGCGGACACCGTTCCATCCTGCCCAATATCGACTTGGAGTGCTCCGGACGGAATGGTAATGCTCGGGATGAGCTGATCGCCGTCACCTGAAACCACATTACCCGTACTGTCTTGTTTAAAGGATCCAGCCCGCGTATACATCGTGGTCCCATCCGGGCGTGTGACTTGAAAAAATCCCACCCCTTCAATTGCCAAATCCAACGGGTTCGTGGTTTGCTTGAGGCTTCCTTGCACATATTCCTTCGCCACGGTTACCGGCCTCACACCTAACCCGACCTGCATCCCAACCGGAAAGACTCCAACATTCGAAGCACTCGCTCCAGGCAAACGAGAAATTTGATACAGGAGATCCGCAAATTCTGCGCGACTTCGTTTAAACCCTGTCGTATTCACATTGGCGAGATTGTTGGCAATCGTGTCTATATTGAGTTGTTGGGCAAACATGCCCGTTGATGCGGTATGCATCGCTCGAATCATTGTGGTCGCTCCCCCTTTTTATCCGTATTCGCTTGCCCCGAGAACCTGTTCATACAGCAATAGGGTCCTGGGACATTCCTCATGCCTGTTTCAGATTACCCTTGAACCCGACCGGCTTGAATGGCCTGGGCGGCTAGTTCATCCATCGCTTTTATCGCTTTTTGCATTTGTTCGTATTCTCTGGTCACTTTGATCAACTCAACCATATCCAGGGACGGATTAACGTTGGATTGTTCCAACATGCCCTGATGAACCGTCGTCTGCTTATCCGGGACACTCTGAGCTGGAACGGTCCAGAACAAATTGCCCACCTTGGCCGTTTCTTGTCCATCGGGAATCTTTTCCAACCGGAACTTGTCTACGACCTGATTATTGACGGAAAGTGTCCCATCAGCGCCCATCACGACCTCCCCAGGAGGAAGGGTAATGGGCCCTTTCTTTCCCATAAGTGGATCACCGGTATGGGTGACTAAGTTTCCGTTCGCATTCCGATATAATTTTCCACCACGGTAATATCGCAATCCATCTGATGTTTGGGCGACCAAAAACCCATCGCCCTCCAGCCCTATATCTAACGGTTCCCCGGTCTGATACAAGGTGCCTTGCGATCGATCCGGCGGAAGCGCATCCATCAAAGGAAATAAATCTATTCCGGCCACTGAAGGCCCTGAGGTTTGTCCCAGGATGGTTGCGAAGACCGGTTTGTCCTTCTTAAACCCTGTCGTATTCACATTCCCAATATTATGAGAAAGGACTTCCATGCGGTGTTCAAGTGTAATCGCCCCGGCTAAGGGCGGATAGATACCTCGGTTCATTGCTCCCTCCTTGACGTGAATACCTGAGAAATTCTGCAACGCATGTGCCAATAGGAGACGGAGTCGGATTTTGATGGAAAGAGAGACTGAAGTGGAAAGTTTTTCTACGAAGGGGGAGCATTCATTCCATAAACCCGGCACCAGCGAGTTCGAAACGGCAATTGTTGCCTATTGTACCGTCCTTGCCTAAAACTGCCAGCGCTGTAGTCCCGGACAGCACACGACTCCTACCGGCATTACTTTCCTCATAGGCCTGATCCTGCCTAGCGAAAGGCAGAAATCGGGTTAACCGATGCTCTGAAATTGTTGTCGAATCGTGGAATAATTACTAGGGAAGGTAGGGGTGTGAGGATTCGGTATCGGAACGGGTATCCCTCAGCACAATGAGTTCTACTCGACGGTTTGAGGCTTGTCCCTGTGGTGTATCATTTAACTCAACAGGACGGGTCCCTGCATAGCCGGTTGAAGACAATCGGTCATCAGCAAGATGATGCTGGTCGATCAAATACCGGACCAAGGTATTGGCCCTCGCAGTAGAAAGATCCCAATTCGAGGGGTAGAGAGATGATCGAATCGGCTGATTGTCCGTATGCCCTTCAACGGAAATACGATTGGGCAACTCTTTGACGAGAGCGGCAATAAGATCGATAAAATCTATGATTTGTCGATTCAGCCTGGCACTTCCACTTTGAAACAACGCATCGTCTTTGATCCGAATATTTAACCCACGTTCTGTCGTGGTGATTTGCACCCCTTGAGGAATGTTCGCTGCAGTAATGGCATTGGCCACGTTTAGAAAAGCCCGGGCATTTTCCGCTGAAGAAGTTTTCGCTTTTACCTGAATGGGGATATTTTTGTTTATGGGAAGATTCACAATTGAAAGTTCCCCGACCGTCTTTTTGTTGTTAAAGGAGCTCACCAGAGATTCACTGAGAACCTTGAACTTCCCTTCATTGACAGACGAGACCGAATACATCACAACAAAAAAGGCAAACAACAAGGTGATAAAATCCGCATACGAGACCAGCCATCGTTCGTGATTTTCATGCTCCTCGTGTTTTTTCTTCACACGCCCCCTCACTCAACAGTCCGGCCGTCAGTATTTTACTTTTTATTTTTCTCCGCCGAGGAAAGAAATCCACTCAACTTCTCCTCAATCATTCGTGGATTCTCCCCTTGGGCCACGGACACAAGGCCTTCAATCACCATAATTTTCGCGATGATCAAGGTCTTAGCCTTTAACTTGATTTTATTACCCATAGGAAGAAACAAGAGGTTGGCCGCTCCCACCCCATAGACCGTGGCCACAAATGCGACCGCGATCCCGCCACCCAATGCGGAAGGATCGGCCAAGTTTTCCATCACATGAATCAGACCAAGTACGGCGCCAATAATCCCCACGCACGGCGCATATCCTCCAAACGCTTCATAGACCTTGCTCGTCGTGCCAAATTCTTCTTCAAATATTTCAACTTCCACCTCCAGGATTTCTTTAATTTTGTGCGGCTCCGTCCCATCGACCACCAGCTGCACCCCTTTGGCCATTAACGGATCCGTCAACGTTTTAATTTGTCCTTCCAGGGCCAAGAGTCCCTGTTTTCTGCTGATATTTGATAACTCCACAATCTTGGCAATAATGCCCTTCATATCCACACTCACATTTCCAAACACCATGTTTGCACTGGAAAGAGCTTTCAGGAAAATTGGAAGAGGGAATTGTAGCATCACCGCGCCTAACGTGCCTCCCATCACAATCAAAAAGGCCGTCCCTTGGAGAATGGAGCTTAAATGCCCGCCCTCCAAATGTTGCCCGCCTACAATGGCGCCCAGCGAAAGAAGGATGCCCAATACCGATAAAATATCCATGATAAAACACTCTTCCTTATGCAAAGGACCGATTACTAAACAACCGTTCAAGGTCCAGCAACAATACCAGGCACCCATTCACCCGCCCTACCCCTTTATGACATTCTTCAGCTCCTCCTCGACTAGTGGGGGGTGGGGGTTCAATACATTCTTCAGGCAGGCGTAAGACTTCTTCGACAGAATCCACGATAAATCCTAAAATCATATGCGCGATTTCCACGACCACAATTCGAGTATCTTTGGTGGGTTCAGTCCCGGATAGACCAAAGCGAACCCGAAGATTGATAATGGGGATGACTTTTCCACGCAGATTTACCACCCCTTCCACATAATGAGGGGAATTCGGAACCTGGGTAATATCCAGCATACGAATAATTTCCTGAACCACCAAGATATCAATGGCAAAGACTTCGTCCCCCAACTGAAAACTCACCATTTGGAGAACCACTCCACTGTCTTCCTCAAAATCATCATGAGGTAATACCTTCGTCAAAGTATTCTGCATGACTTGTGTCCCTCCAGACGCGTCAAGAGTCTCTCACACGTCCCGTTTCGACCCTGTGAGAGCCAATGCCTAAGCAACATCGCCAGGGCCTATTATTTCTCCAATTCCCTCAATAACCTGGCCCATCCACGTAACCAGCCGCGTGACTGACCCCGCTTCCCGTATCATCACGTTCCTCCCTTCGGACAGTTCCTGTTTGGTACATGCAATTCCCGCCAGTTCAACCATATTCACCCGCCCACCATGAAAATTTCTACTTGAGCGTTTTTGTTTTCCATTGTTTTCCATCAACAGCCATTAAATTCCCTTAGAGGCAGGTAAGAATCTACAGCAATCTCACATAATTCTTCACATGTTCCACCATCGTCCATTGTCGGAGCCTTGAGGCTTCAAGAACTGCTCTGATAGGGTGAACAGCATTATTACTTCATTAGCATGTCTCGAAATAAAGGATTCATTACATGGACAGACTAGCCAGCTCACAAGCCGATCGGTTACTCCTTGATGCAAAAAAAGCCATTCTGCAAGACCAACATCGCCGTTTCCAGGACCTTCAACTTGAAGGCCGCTGGGATGAGGCCTGGAAACAATTACATGTCACCTTGGCCTGCGCGGCGGATTTACTCAAAGACTCCGTCAGCATGCTCGAACAGGTTGTCGCAAAGAAGAAATTACCTCCTTCGACCTCAACCGACCAATCACCGGGGTTCAACGATTCGATCAACCAGAATCCCCCTTCGACCCATTAGGACTGTTTGACCATCCATCGGGCATGGGGATCCTTGAGTTACACTTTAATTGATCCGACCAACTTCTGAAGATCCCCGGCCAACAGTCGCAAATCATGAGAAGCTTTGGCCGACTGAAAGACTCCTCTGGCTGTCTGACGGGTGGTTTGGGTCATAAATTCTAAATCGCTGGCAATTTGTCGCGTTGCCGACGATTGCTCTTCTGTCGCATTGGCAATTTGTTGGATCATCCCCACCGTAGCATTGATCATAGAATGAATGTTTGCCAATGCCTCTCCGGTTTTATTGGCTAACGCCACCCCATGGCCGACCTGGCTTGTACCTTGTTCCATGGACGAAACAGCGCTTCGTGTATCTTTCTGAATCTGCCGGATCATATCTCCAATTTCTTTAGTTGCCTTGGTTGTCCGTTCTGCTAATTTCCGCACTTCATCGGCAACCACAGCGAACCCCCGCCCTTGTTCACCCGCTCGCGCAGCCTCAATGGCCGCGTTGAGTGCCAACAAATTGGTCTGATCCGCAATATCCTCAATCACGTTAACGATATCTCCAATTTGGTCCGAAGACCGCCCGAGTGTGGTAATAATATTAGCGGCCTGCACCACCGCCTGAGAAATCTGTTGCATGCCCATCACCGTTTGGTTCATCTCTTCCTGTCCGCCTCGCGCGGCTTTGGCTGTTTCCTGAGCGATCCGTGCAGCTTCCGTGGAACTTTGCGCGACTTCTTCCGCAGATCTTGTTACTTCCTCCACCGTGGAAACTGACTGAATCACTCGAGCATTTTGACCTTCAGCAGCCTGAACAACTTCATCCGCCGTCGTGGAAAGCTGCACGGTGGAACCCACAAGACGGTTTGTCACATGCTTGACAGACGCCACCGCCACCCGCATCTTTTCAATAAACGAATTGAGATCGTGACTGAGTTCCACAATTTCATCAGACCCTTTTCCAACTGACACTCGTTTCGTCAGATCACCTTCGCCTCGTGCAATGTCACGAGAGATGCCCATTAAGGCATGAAGAGGTTTCAGGACAAGCCTATACACCAGGCAGTACACCACACTCAGGAAAATGACGATGATCCCGGCCATCCACATCCCTGAATGGAGCACCGAACTGACCATCGCCTCTTTGGCCTGCGTTATCGGAATTGAAAGGGACAACACGCCAAGCACATCTCCCAATTTTTTCCCGCCATGACAACTTACACAGGCTTCGACGGTAGCCACATCTGCGCTCGCCCGTCGAAAGGTGGGAACACCGTTGATCGTCTCAATTTCACTAACACTTTTCGCTCCATTTTTAATTCGCTCAAGAGCCTTTTGTTCAAAGGTATCCTTCGGTGCATTGGCGGGATTCATCGGCTGATCGCTGACGAACCGTGCTTGATACACCCCCACCACCTCCAATTCCTGGCCGATTTCCTGAATGGCAGTGGCGGGAAAAGGAATGCCATCGGGATCTTCCTCATGATCCCGAGACACATGTAGATTGGAGCCCATGGACGATTGTTTAATTTTTCCCACATAATTTTTGGCAATATAGGCTCTCGTGACTTCAAATTGTGCTTGAATAAGCTTTCCGTGTTCTTCCAAAATCATCTGCAACCGGCCAAACTCTTGTTGGTAAATCACCCCTAGGCTACAGACAATCAATCCGAGGGCTAGCGTCCCCAGAATTAATACGAATTTAGGACCGATTCTTAAACGCTGCATACACTTCTTTCACAAAGGACACATCAATAAAATGGTGGCATTACCTTTTTAGCGTAAAGCGACTCAGAGATGTTTGCAGGTCCTCCGCCAATGCCGCAAACTGCTTGGTGGCCGTTGCCACGCCATGAATGTGGCTTTCATTATCCTGGCTGAGTTGCGCCACCTGTTGAATACTCGAAGAGATTTGCCCTGAGACCGCAGACTGTTGTTTCGTGGATTCGGCAAAATGTTGAATCATATCCACCACCCGTTGAACCCCTTGCACAATCTCCGTCAATCGATTTCCGGCTTCTCTGGCCAGCGCCATTCCGGAATGCGCCTCTTCCGTTCCCGCTTCCATCGAACAAACCGCTTCGTGAGTCCCAGCCTGTACCGATTCGATGACCGTCGCAATTTCCTTTGTTGCTTTCCCTGTTCGCTCGGCGAGTTTCCGAACCTCATCTGCGACCACAGCAAACCCTCGTCCCTGGTCTCCTGCCCTGGCAGCTTCAATGGCCGCATTGAGCGCCAACAGATTCGTCTGTTCCGCAATATCTTCAATGACTCCAATAATGTCGCCAATATCTTTGGAGCGTTGTCCTAATTTCTGAATACGGCCGGCAGATTCCTGTATCCGGCTTGAAACCGATTCCATCCCATGAATAGAAGAGACCACAACATCTCCACCCCGGACGGCTGAATCATTGACTCCTGTGGCCGTCGAAGCCAGGGCCTGCGTGTGACGGGCCATATCATCGGCAGTGGCAGACATTTCTTCAACAGCCGCAGCCACCTGAGTGGCTTGGTGAACTTGTGATTGGCTGGCCTGAACGACCTGATGGCCAACCGATGACAACTGGACCGACGCTTGAGACAAGGAGTGAGCGACGTTCCTGGTTTGCAAAAGCATCCGACTTAATTCATCCAACAAGTTATTCAGAGCCAAACCCATTTGTCCGAGTTCGTCTTGAGTCTTCACGGGAACCCGATGAGTCAAATCCCCCTTCGAGGCTTTCGCCGCCACTTCCCACACAGGTTTCAATCGGCTCACGACTTTTCTTCCCATAAGAATCCCAATGGGAACCACGACGAGAAGCCCCACCAGCATCTCTAACAGGGTTTTGTTCGTCAGACTCCTGACATGACTGTATGCTTCATCCTCTGGAACTTGCACCAACACCGACCACTGAAGTCCCAAAGATCGGGCTCCCCTGGACGTCGAACTAAAACCAATGACTTGATTCGTCTGTTTTCCGGAATTGAAATTCCTGGCGTTTCCGGATTGGCCCTGAACTGCGGATTGTGCGGCATCAAGACCCAACTGAGCCAGATTGGCCTTAAACACCGTATTGTCAAAATCGTGAGTCACTTCTTCGGTTCCGTAGACAGCCGGAGCATATTCCATCAGCGTCATACCCTGGTCATCCTGCAGGATAAGTTCCGCATGGGAAAACCCGGCTTTTTTTAAATTCTGATATGCCTCTTGGAAAAAGGCTTCAATCTTTGAAAACTTCATACGATGGCTCCCATACCCAACCACTCGGCCCTGAGCATAGAGAGGAACCGAGAGCCCAATCGTCAAACCACTCTCTCGGGGAAAGAGTGCCTGCACATCCCCATCTAGCATGACGCTTTCCACAAAGACCTCTTGGCTCACATTGCTTCTTGAAGAAGGCTCTGTAGGGTGAGCCTTCCCTCCGGCCCGTTGGAGGGCCAGAAACCAGGGAGTCGATTGATAATTTTTTCCATAGAGCTCCTCCGTCTGAAGAGGCAAGCCTTCTGCATCATGATCATTCACAGCAATCAGATTACCATCCAGATCCACCACTTGAACCAGAGAATACATCCCGGTTGCCTGAACATACGCATTCAAGATCTGCACTAATTCGTATGAGGGACTCACAGCTTGTCCCAATTGCTCCGGAAAACCAGACATCGTATTCCGACTCAGAATTTGAGCATCCGCAGCGCGCTCAGCGAGATAGAGGTGAATTTTTTCAACAATCACTTCTGCCAGCTCTTGGTATTGGACTCCAACCTCCTTTTTCAAAACCTCTGCAGTCTGAAACAATGAATAGACCTGAACACTCAGAGGAATCAACGAGAAAAACACGAGAATCCAGACTAATTTTGTTGTAATGCCTACATTCCACGTCGCCTTCATCATGAGTATCCTCTTATGACACGTTTCATGTGTCTCGTTATATGGCAGTAAATTCTTTTCATCCCCTCCAACGATACGTGTTCCCTTTATGACTGCACCACGACTCCCTAAGACTTTCCAAGATGTTCAACTAATTTGTCACGAAGGTCCGTGGGATGAAATTTGGTCACATAATCTGTCACACCCAAAGCCTTGCCTTTATCCACATTGCACTGACCGGACAAGGAGGAATGCATCAAGATCGGAAGGCCTTGCAATCGGGGATCTTCTCGGATAGCCTTCGTCAGCGAAAATCCATCCATTTCCGGCATTTCGATGTCGGTAATCACACCCCCCACAAAATCAAAAATGGTTCGCTCCGTTTTGTCACTCAACTCCGCATACTGTCGTAATCGGGTGAGCGCCTCTCTTCCCGTTTGTGTTTCTTCGTATTTCATGCCCAATCGTTCCAACGTTTTAGTGATTTGTTTTCTAGCCACAAGCGAGTCATCGGCAACCAAGACACGTTTCCCGGCCAATTCCTCGTGCAGTTCAATGCCAACGAAAACCTCTTCCTCACTGCGTGGATGCAGCTCGACCAAGACCTTTTCCACATCCAAAATTAACACCATTCGGCCATCTTCCAATTTGGTAATCGCCGTGACCGCCCCTTGCCGACTCGACTGGACCATCGGTGGAGGTATTTGAATGCGTTCCCACGACATACGAATGATCCGATCAACGCCCGCGACCAAAAATCCTTGTTTATTATCGTTATACTCCGCAATGATCAACTTCGCGCCAACAGGATCCAACGGTCCAAGTCCAATCGCCTGCTTCAAATCCACTAAGGCAATATTTTCTCCACGGAGATTCACCAGACCGAGAATTCGAGGATCGGAGTCGGGAATTTTCACCACAGGTGGGAGCTTCATGACTTCCCGAATCTTAAACACATTTATTCCGTAGGTCTCATTTGTCCCAAAATGAAACATTAAGAGTTCCATCTTATTGGCACCGGCTAGTCCAGTCCGTTGATCAATTTCTGCCATCCATTTTGCCATTACGGTCTCCTCAGTCTTCCACTCAGCACAGGAGGTACCATTCGTCCAACCTTCATCTTTGTGTCGCTGCCGTCTCGTCTACGAAATTTCCCTACCCACTCAGATCCAACTCATGCTTGATGGATTAGCGCATACCGGTATACGTTGCCGCCTGCACTTCCCTCACTAAATCGGCCATATCCAAAATCAACACAACTTTGCCATCTCCGGTAATGGTGGCTCCCGCCACGCATTTCACGTTGGCCAAAAATTCCCCCAACGACTTAATCACGACCTCCTCTTGTGCCCGCAATCGATTCACCACAACTCCAAACTGTTGTTCACCGATCTTCACGACTACCACATAGCACTCATCATCAGTCCGATCCCTAGGAATGTGAAAGGTCTCACCAAGATCCAGGAGCGGAAGAATGCGTTCACGGAGGTTCAACACCGCCTGTCGATTGATACTTTTAATTTCATCTTTGGTGACTTTGACGGCTTCAACCACGGAAGCCAGCGGGATAGCAAATGTGGCACATTCCACCTCTACCATTAGGGCTTGAATGATGGCCACGGTCAGCGGAAGCTTGATCGTCACACGACTCCCTTGACCCGGATCGGAATCTAACTCCAAACTTCCATTCATTCGGCTAATATTGGTTCGAACCACATCCATGCCCACGCCACGACCCGACACATCACTCACCTGGTCTGCCGTACTAAACCCTGGAAGAAAAATTAAATTCATGATTTCCCGAGGACTCATGGAATCCAGTTCGGATTGAGCCACCAGTCCTTTCTCGAGGGCTTTTTCAGCAATTTTCTCAACTTGTAACCCGCGCCCATTATCTTCAACCCGAATCACAATACTGTTACCTTCCTGCTGGGCCGACAATCGCACATATCCTTCAGGACTTTTCCCGTGTTGCTTCCGGTCAGCTGCCGTTTCCAAACCATGGTCCATAGAATTTCTGACCAGATGGACCAACGGAT
>CAZBQO010000022.1:0-24262 GCA_964494125.1 uncultured Nitrospira sp.
TCCATGTGAATAACTGGCAAATCAATGGTAAATATTGCTCCCCGCATTGGACCGTCACTCCACACCCGCAGCGATCCAGCAAGCTCTTTGGCCGCTATAGCACTGGCATGAAGATTCGGCAACAGGTCTGATTGCTCCCCCGAAGCCTGCGGGGAAAACACCCGCGTGAGACAATCCAAAGGGATTCCGCTTCCAGTATCAGCGACCTGCAAGCGGACAAACCCTTCGCGGTCCGGGCAGGGCAACACCGATAGAGTGAGACGATGGGTCCGGTCGGTTATCTTCCGCATCCCATTGATCGCGTTCCGGATCAAATTCACCACAATGCGGAGGAGCTTGGATACCTCCAGAATACCTTCGCCAACCATTTGATACTCCCGACACACTTGGACCCCCATCCGATCCAATTCACCCTGATGAGGAGCCAAAGCCTCGTCCATAATCGTTGCAAACTGAATGGTATCTTTAAATCCCCCGACCCGAAGGGGTGCTTGCCCAACCGTCAGAAAATATTCCAATTGTTCAAGGTGATAATTGAGTGTGGTCAATTCTGTCAGAGTGTCAAGGTGGTTCTGGACCAATTCCTCACTCAACTGCCCCAAGAAGTGTGGAATCCTTTTCCCTTTGGGATCCTGAGTGAGGTACCTCCCATATTCATGGCTATGGGCCTCCAACATATCTGCAACCCGCCCTACATCTGCCACATGAAATTCCCGAAGCCGATGGTTAATGAGCCCGGCAGACACATGTATGCTATTCAGGACGTTTCGCATTCCATGGAAGATGGACTCCCCCGCTGCTCCCATTGGTCCTTCCGAAACCCCTGATGATTTCGTCTGAGTCGTCATCGCAAAAATAGCCGTCGAGGTCCCTTTACCGAGATGGCGTTTCAACTTATATTGTGAAATCTATTGGTTCTACAGCGTTTGCACGAATCCCGGTTATGAAAACGGAAGAAAACATGCCAAAACATCTCAACCGAAACCTTGGCGCGGCATATGGGAATGAATCGGCTGTATCCGAAAGAACCTTAAGAGCCCTGGAAGCTTAGCTCGCATGTTTCTGCATCCAGAGAAAAGCCGGATTCTCAAGGGAAAAGGATTAGCCTTGGAAGAAAAGGCACGTGCCGTATCTAGCCTACGGCATGTACTCCCAGAACGGTGGCAAATTTCCGAATCATTTAAAGAGGTATTGATCGAAACTACAAGTAGGTACTGGTGTGATTTCTTTGATAAGATAATTTGCCCTCAAGGTTCCAACCATGATTTCGCCAATTCACTACAAAGAATCAAAAAACCTTGACCAAAAATGATTGACGGGAAAGAATGGCTTCGACAAGATAACTCAACTTAGTTATCTCGCTATCCCAAAAATGACTTATCCCCTTTTGAATTCTCAGGGCCGTCTCGACTTCTTTTTACTGGGAAATAATACAACCCATGCTACCATTCAACCATCTCGGTCTCAGGGTATACCCAGATTCTTCAGCCCTTGGAGTTCTATTCAGGGCAACAACCAACAGATAGTTTCGGTTTCGTTATGAAGCATATTTGTTTAATATCTCCTTGAACTCAAGAATAATCGAAGAAAAAACCAATACTCACACCTCGTAATCCCGGTGACTGAATCTTCCTCAGCCTCCCCACCACCCGCAGCTCAATCCGCAGCTCTCCGCGGACTGCTCGTCGCCCAGTTTTTTGGAGCCTTTAACGATAATGCCTGGAAACTCATTGTCGCCCTTCTGGCTATCAAGCAAGTCGCCGCCTCGACAGGTGCCTCTGGGCCGGACTTTGAAGCAGCCTCACAGGCAACAACCACACTAGCCTTTGTCATCTTTACCCTTCCCCTGATGGTGGTTTCGGCCTTTGCCGGAGTCTTTTCCGATCGGTTCAGTAAGCGAACCGTCATCGTCGTCATGAAGGCCGTAGAAGTCTTGTTGATGGGAGCCGGTACCGCAGCCCTCTTTTGGAATCCTCAGGGTGGGGTCCTCCCCCTTTTGGTACTAGCCGCAATGGGCGCCCAAAGCGCCCTTTTTAGTCCTTCCAAATATGGGATTCTTCCTGAACTTCTGCCTCACCATCGCCTGTCATGGGGAAACGGTCAACTCGAGATGTGGACCTTCATCGCCATCATTGCGGGGACCGCATTGGCGGGTCCCTTGCTGGACCTTTCCGGCCAAAAACCATGGCTGACGGGATTAGTGCTCATGATGTGCTCGGGAATAGGATTATGGGCTTCATTGTTTATTCCAACAGTCCCACGGGCTCGACTTGAGGGTGGAGTGCGAGACACCTGGCAGGCCGCCATTGAAGCCCTTCGATTAGATCGAGTCTTGAAATTGGGCATCATAGGGGCCATTGCATTTTGGACGTTGGCCAGTTTGGTTGGGCAAGATGTGTTGATCTACGCAAAAGCGGTCCTTCAATTATCTGATTCCCTTTCAGGGCTGCCCCTGGCAGCCTTCGGAGTCGGAATAGGCATTGGCTCCCTGTTGGTCGGAAAACTCTCAGCGGCCAAAGTTGAATTAGGCTACCTTCCCTTGGGAGGCATAGGGATATCCGCCAGTCTTTTCGCCTTAGGGTTTGGGGAGCCACAGTTAGGAGGAACCCTCATGGCCATGGGGTGTCTTGGCCTCGCCAGCGGATTTGTGGTGGTCCCGCTCAACGCCCTCATTCAATGGCGATCTCCCGCTGATCGACGAGGCGCCGTGATTGCTTTTGCCAATACCCTGGTCTTTGGAGGAGTCCTGTTGGGATCTCTGGGATCAGGATTTCTCTCAAAGATCGGACTCAGCGCCAGCAATATCTTTCTCGTATCCGGCATTGGGAGCGCAGCTCTAACCATTTGGGCGCTTCGGGTTCTCCCCGAAATGTTTATTCGGTTGATGTTAATTTTGTTCACCCACACCATCTATCGACTCACCATCACCGGACGGGATCGTATTCCGCAAGAAGGCGGGGCACTTCTGGTGCCCAATCATGTCTCCTTCATTGATGGACTGCTCCTACTCGCCACCACCGATCGCCCTATTCGATTTCTCGTCGACCAACATTATTATGACCATCGCGTGCTCCATCCCTTTGCCAAAATCATGGGGGTTATTCCAATTTCCTCGAATGGATCTCCCAGAGAAATCTTACATGCGTTACGGCAAGCAGGACAGCGTCTTGACCAAGGAGAACTGGTTTGTATTTTTCCAGAAGGCCAAATTACCCGTACAGGCAATCTTTTACCCTTCCGATCGGGATTCACCCGTATCGTCAAAGGCCGGGATGTCCCCATTATTCCCATCAACCTTGACCGGGTCTGGGGGAGTATCTTCAGTTTCATCGGCGGACGTTTTTTAGCAAAGTGGCCTACTCGATTTCCCTATCCCATTACGCTCTCTATCGGCGAACCCCTCCCCTCAACCACATCTGCCGAAGAGGTACGGCACGCCGTTCAGGAGTTAGGAGAAGCCGCGTGGCGTTTACGAAAACCCACCCGACGCCCTCTCCATCACAGCTTTGTATGGGCCATGCGCAAACACCCGTTTCGTGTCGTATTTGGTGATGCAACCAGACCTCGTGTGTCCTGCTTCCAAGCGCTAACAGGCGCCATTGCCCTGGGAAGAGCGCTCAGACCTCTTTGGGAAGGGCAACATACGGTGGGAATTCTGCTGCCTCCAAGTGTAGGTGGGGCGCTTGCCAATGTGGCCGCAACTCTTTCTGGAAGAACCACCGTCAATTTGAATTACACGGTCGGCGTGCAAGGGTTGGAATCTGCCTCAAAACAAGCTGGGCTCATGACTGTTCTCACCAGTCGCGTCTTTTTGGAAAAAGCCAAATTGGAATGGCCGATTAACCTCACTCCCATCTGGATCGAGGAGATTCGAAACACGATTAATTTTCCGGCTCGACTCACCGCGACGTTGTTAGCGTTCTTCGCTCCAATCCGGACGTTGGAGCGTCTCTGTGGGGCCACAATCCATCCTTCCATCGATGATATCGCCACAATCATTTTTAGTAGCGGGAGCACTGGAGAACCCAAAGGCGTCCTGCTGAGTCATTTCAATCTTGACTCAAACGTGGAAGGTATTGCCCAAGTCCTGCACCTGGACCACAACGACCGACTTTTAGGTATTTTGCCCTTTTTTCATTCTTTTGGATATCTGGCCACACTGTGGTTCCCGGTTATTCATGGAGCGAGCGTAATCTATCATCCTTCTCCATTGGATGCCGGGCCCATTGGAGACCTGATCCACCAGCATCGAATTACCATCCTGCTAGCAACCCCGACCTTCCTACAATTGTACCTTCGCCGCTGCACCCCGGATCAATTCGGTTCCCTGCGGATCGTCCTGACAGGCGCGGAAAAATTACCAGACCGGCTTCTGGTCGCATTCGAAGAACGATTTGGGATTCGACCCATTGAGGGATACGGGGTCACAGAATGTGCGCCGGTGATTGCTCTTAACTGTCCAGATTTTCGGGCGGCGGGGTTTTTCCAAACCGCCTCCCGGCGGGGAACGGTCGGACAGCCCCTTCCCGGCGTGTCCGTCAGAATTGTCGATCCTGATACCGAGCAACCATTGCCCGTCGGCACCCCTGGCATGCTATTAGTCAAGGGACCCAACGTCATGGATGGGTATTTAGGCCGGGAAGATTTAACCGCCAAGGTAATACGACAAGGATGGTACATTACCGGAGATATTGCCGCACTCGATGAGGATGGATTTATTACGATTACCGATCGCCTATCTCGGTTTTCCAAAATCGGTGGCGAGATGGTTCCCCACGGACGGGTTGAGAAGGCCTTATTGGAAGCCGCAAACGCCGAAACCATGATTTTTGCTGTCACCGCCGTGCCCGATGAGCGAAAAGGAGAGCAGCTGGTGGTCTTACACACCCTCGAAGAATCGGTCATCCCGGAGATCTTGGAAAAGGTCTCGGCTAGTGGATTGCCCAATCTGTTCATTCCCAAACGGGACAATTTTATCAAAGTAGATCACCTCCCAGTATTGGGAACGGGAAAGTTGGACTTGCGCACCTTGAAACAACTGGCCATGGAAAAATTATCAAAGGCACAACTTCCTTAATACCAGTCAGGGAACATACTCCCAATTGGCTTCATCTTCGGCTAACTCATGGGCACCCAGAGGCGAATAAAAATGACTGACAATAAATACCTGTACAACAAAAGCAAATAACAATGGAATAGAGTTTATTACGGTACAATCTTCGGGCCACACGAACCGAAAGCGTTTTTCGTCTCCTAAAGAACTATGCCTAAATCTAAAGGTGAGATTTTGGATAATGGGATTAGTGCTTCTCCTACTTTGGTAGGCTGTCAAACCCAAGGACCGTTTCGCCTGTTTACTGGAAGTACTTCCTTTTCTGATCGGTATCCCCCTTCTTTATGCCAGCTCACCTTCATTCCCTTCCACTCCAATGACCTTTCAGTTACTCACCATTCATGCAGTTACTCTCATCCTAAGTGGACATTCCGCGTACGCCGAGGTTCCATTGAACTTCTGGATTCATGATCTGTTTTTCTTGGGCCGAAACCACTACGCCCGTCTCGACCGCTTTGGTCAAGAATAGGTTCCGGCCAGCCACATACGTGAAATACTACTCAGACAATCGACTCTTGCCTCATGAAAATGGATGTTTTGTCTGGCCACTTCCGAATGCCTGGCCCTTCGGCGCGGAGTATGAAATATTTGAATGAATCACAGCCCGCATCATAGGAGAAGCTGTCACAAACTTTCTGGGAACACACAGTGATGAATGGGATACACAATGTGATATCCCATTGCCCCTCATCCGACCCCCAACGAGCCCCTCATCGGTCAATCCTTTCACGATTGGCAACTAGCCCATATCCGATGGCGGATCCACCTTCACCATCAACGCGAAAATCCTTGATTAATTGCCATATCCATTTGGTCGCTTTGCCGGAAAGAAACAATGGCTGCACAATCTCTTCACGCATGTTGAAGAATCCAATATTTCGTTTTTTGCTCTAAGAACAGTTATCTGTCCACTGATCACACTGATTATTCGCCTGAACGAATTAATGGTTTTGCGATGGGGGCCAATTGGGGACAGAAGCTAACATGCATGTATAGGCTCCTGTCGGTTAATCGGAGGTATTTCAAATGGAGAAGTGAGGTGTGCAAGGAAATTCAAGTAGCAGAAAATGATTTGGAATGGCGCAAAAAAAATATTGATGAAGGACAAAAAGGAATAGCCTGCACAACCCACACGCGCTTCAAGAAGAACGAGATCATTTGACCTTCGAATGCTCTATCTAGTGCTCCTTGCCTAATCTGAGGCAACAATTCGAAATCTCACATCATCAGCTACGTTATAAGCCGAGGCCTCGTCTCCCACAAATAAACCACAACGATAGAGTCCGGGTTTCCAGCCTCCTTCCGGTGAAATTTGAAACCGAAAATATCCGGATTGATCATTCATGCTCATGATGACCCGATCCTGGACTAACGCGACCTGACTGGACGAAATCTCAGACTTTTCAAGAAAGCATTTGGCCGTTAAGGGAATTTCATCGTAGGAAGGTGTGACTAAGCCAAACACCACATATATTTCTGGTTGAGTAACGGGAAAAGTGTCTCCCGGATCAATGGGAATAAATTCATGGGACCCCATAAGTAGATCATCACGCATCACCATCTCTGCGGGAATGGCGAATCGGAACCAACTGAAATCCGCGTCACGCCCCATTAGGGATGCTCGGGAATGAACCGGTTCCAAACCCTCTAGACTTCTTGTTGGCAATTCCTCAGTTTGAACCGGCGACGTATCGGGGATGACGGGATCAGGGCTGACTGGACTGGGAACCACTGTGGACTGTTGGGTACTGGGAAGATGCGTCCGAATCATCTCCAACCATTGTGCCACCTTTTGCATATCGAGAACTGGTGCCCCGGCAACGATCGGAGCATCATCGGTACTATCCTGGCTCTCCTCTGAAGTAACTCTTGGTGCAGGGCCTAACTCTTGAAGTAATTCAAAATGCATCAACGCTTCAGGCCATCGTTCCAATTCCACCAGGCACTGGCCAATACGAAAAATAGAGTCCAAATACACCTCATTGGACGCACCCTGATCAATCCCCTTTTGGAGAAAGTCGATGGCATCCTGATAGCGATTCAATTCCATTAAAGTCTGACCGAGTTCATAAGCCGCTCGATGATCGGAAGGTTTGAGGATGAGAACTTCTCGATATACCGGCTCGGCTTCCTCATACCGGCCAGCCGTAAAAAGTTTCCAGGCCTTATTACGGATCAACGCCCATTGCTTAAGATCTGCCCCAGTGCCCTCCGGGGTAAATATGGGTTGAAAACGGCGCCCTCTCTCCTTTGTAGCCCCATACACCACCATTAACAAATTGCGAGCAGCAGCTTCGACCGGAGAGCCTTTTGGGACATTTTTCAATACCCCTTCCACTTCCTTTCTGGCCCCTTCATAATCCAAGACATCAAAAAGCGCGCGGCCTAAAGACAATCGCCATCCTGTCATTTCCGGAGCCAGGAGTACCGCTTGGCGATATGATTCTAGGGACTCCTCTAAACGATCAAGTTTCCGAAGTTCTTGTGCTAAACGCAGATGAACCAGAGGGTTATGAGATGATCGTTTGGCGATACTTCTAAGCTCGGTAATGGCCGAATCTCCCTCTCCTATCCGAATCAATACACTCCATTTTGCCCACCGAACTCGCAACGAATCGGGCTCACGTTCCAGTATGGCATCATAGACCTCTAAGGCTTCCTGGTTCCGACGGATTGTCGTCAGAATGTTTCCTCGAAGTTTTTGGAAATTTGTATTATGGGGAAAATGCAAAATTTCCTGGTCAAGAATATCTAATGCTTGATTAGCGGATCCTTTCATCCACGCAGCCCGTGCTTGGTTGATCACCTCCTCCTCGGACTTCATTCCCTCCGCATAGGCAAACGCCCAGGTCCCGGCAAAAAGAACCAAAAGAAACATCAACCCATGAATTAATCCTGTATTCTGTGGGAGTCGAGCCCATAAACTATGTGTATTGATTGACAATTTCATAAATGGGTTGAGTAGCGTGATGACATTATGATGATTATACCTCACCACAAAAATTGGCGAAAAAACCGGATCCAATACCAGGAAGGCACCCGAACATTCTTTGGCATAATCCACTCCACCATGCAGCTACAGTCTCTCCGACTAAGCTCAACGCCCAGAAGATCCCGTAACCAAAAAATTATTGTAGATGAGGCATAACGCGCTGTCGAGCGCTAATAGAAGGGGATGGCTGAGGACAACCCGATTCCCGGGTTGTCCCTAGAAGAGTGGACTGAGATTACCATAAGGAAGATTTTGCTCTCGATCGATTCTGCGATTCTGTTGACGCGCATTTGGCCGTAACGGTGGTTTGTGTAAGATCATAATCCTGGAAGGCCTCATTACGTTTGTTTGCCATTGCGGAGGAAATCCCCAGATATACCCTTCTGGCAGATTCCGACAATTGCGGATCGAATGGTGCCCCTCGAAATGCTGCTTCGGCCGCCTTCCGTTCATCATAAGTCAATGGTCGATTCTGTTTTTGCATAACTCCTCCGTATTCATGGTTATAAATAACAATCATTAATGTACTAAAGGGCGCGGTTCTTTTTCGGCTTGAATCCGTTTTCCACAATTCAAGCAAGCAAAATACAAAAGACTTAATCCAACCTCCAAATCCACAGCGCGTTCTAGCACCATTGATCCCTGACATTTTTCACAGATTTTCATAATGTCCCTCAAATAATAAGTGTTCCTGTTCTCCGCTTCGGTTAAGCAAACCATATGCCTCTCTTCCTAATTCACCAGACAACCACCATTTCCATAAAATTGAAACGAACAGGGGTGATCGAAGCGTTGGAACACCACGATAGTCCAGATCGACAAATGCCCGGTGTTAAATCTGTTGACAGATGGCTCTAGTCGACCTTGGGCAGTAGGGCGAGATCATATGCTTTGAGAGCAGGTTGGTTAGAGTTGCATGGCGACAAATCTGTTAAGGAACCTGACATGAGCCACCACACCCAAATTACATAAAGGATCGAAATATCTTCTCTAGCTAGAGGGACTGATTTCCAGAGGTTGGTAAGGAGGATTGCAATCGACTTAGATTCGGACCGGAAAAGAAATGACAGCCATGGAAGCTCTATTCTTCCAGATCAGGTTACCAACACTTGCTGGGAAAGGTGGAAAAAGCGGAATCTCTTGGACCTATAACTTTAAAAGCTTATCCGATAGGATATTGGCTGGAGCCGGCGAGTGGGATTGAACCACCGACCTGCTGATTACGAATCAGCTGCTCTACCACTGAGCTACGCCGGCTCACATTTGAAGGAATCAAATCGCGAAAGACAGAACGCACTGGAACACAAACTTGGTAGGTTTTCTTTGTGGTCGTTTATACCTTTCGTCGCTTAGTAACGTCAACTTCCAAAGATTCTGGCTCTTTTCGAAAAATGGAGGATTTTGGCCGACCATTTGTAGGTTCCCCCCATTTATCCTCTCCTCACTCCCTCCATTGACAAGGCCGCAGGTATATTTTAGTTTCTTGGGTTGACGTTGTCTCAAGATCCATATGAGGACGGAAGTGGGAGATCGAGCAAAACACATATTTTGGGGAATCGGGCTCTTGATCGGTTTGGCAACTACACCTCTATTGGCACAGGCTGAATTTCTTGTTAAGGCTGTTGTGTTATCCAAAGAAGTAAACAAGAAAAACCCACAGGGAATATTCCTGCCTCCGGCCTATTGCGAAAAAGATAAAAACGGGCAAGCGGCCATTCCAGTGGTTCAAACTTCAAAAACCTCCCAAGTCATATTTTGGACCAAAATCGAAGCAACCACAACAGGAAAGATTCGTCACAGTTGGCATCACAAAACGGACGGAACATGGACAAAAATTTCAGAAGTGGATATCCCGCTTCAGCCTTCTCCAGGCTATCGCATGTGGAGCATGAAATCACTACATCCGGATTTACATACCGGCGAATGGATGATCGTGGTTGCCCCTTCGAAAGAACCGGATCGAATCCTCTGTATCGCACGATTTACGGTAAAATAACCCTGTAGGGCTTCCTGAATAGGATTCACATTGGCAAGAGCCAGAACTCAGGGGTCCTTTGCTCTGATCAGCCGAATTAGGCAATTCTCATGTGACGCCACACATTTCACTTATTCTCTTAGTCATCCCTACTAGGGTCTATGCCTTCTTCCGTTGCATTTGCCAATCTAATCCGGTTGTTTAATCAAACAGGAACCTTACTTTTACTCTTCCCCACGCTTTGGTCCCTGTTTCTTGCTTCTGAGGGTTGGCCCAGCCTTGAACTTCTTTTGATTTTTATTTTGGGATCATTCCTCATGCGAAGTGCGGGAGTAATTATGAATGATCTAGCAGACCGGTCATTCGATCGGGAAGTCCAACGAACACGACATCGCCCCCTCGCCTCCGGCCAATTAACCCCTTCCCAAGCAGTAGCATTTCTGGCCGTCTTGCTTGGGCTAGCAGCCATCTTGCTATTGTTCTTGAATCCTTTGACGCTTTTTTTGAGTCCTGTGGCATTGCTGCTTGCCGGGGGATACCCCTTCTGCAAGCGTTTCATCCATATTCCCCAATTCGTTTTGGGGTTAGCATTTGGGTGGGGTGGCGTCTTGGCGTGGGCCGCTGTTCGCAACGAATTGGACCTGTCGGCCTGGGTTCTTTTTGCAGCAACGGTGTGTTGGGCGATGGTCTACGATACGATTTACGCCATACAGGATAAGGATGATGACCAAAGAATTGGAGTCAAATCCACTGCCATTCTCTTTGGATCCTTCACCTGGCTTGGGGTGGGAATTGCCGCTTTATTTATGCTGGGGTGCTTGGCCTTGGTCGCCAAGATTAATCATCTGGGAGTTGAATATTCTTTCACCTTAGTGGGAGTAGCTGTCATATTGGGTAATCAAGTCCTTCTTCTGCGCTCAAAGATTTCAGGGGAGAAAGCCTTGTCTTTATTCAAACAACATATCTGGATTGGGGTTCTTATTTTAGGAGGAATTTTGATGGGACTTCGATAGGTACACTTGGAAAGGACTACAAATCGACCGTTTACTTTAATTTTTTTGCCAAACACCTCTCTCGAATCTTAGGCACTCATATTCGTTTTTCCAATTTTCCCCCTGACACGGTAATCAGAGGGCATTTCCCGATGCTTTAGATCTTACGACCTATCGGCGTTTACAGGTTCCTGGATGGGAATAAAACCATAGAAGAACACCTTTTTAGGCTAAGGTTTAGCCTGAAGAAAACTCTTCTCAAGTAGAGAAAGGTCCGTTGGAAGGTTATTCTGCCGTTGAACTCTGATTTTCAGGCTTTGGGGCTTGGAGCGTCCCTAGATAATATGTGAGAGCCTTTGCATCCTGCTCTGAAATACCCAAATTGGGCATCCTGGTATGTTTTTTCATGGCTTGAGGATACAGAATCCACCGATAGACCCATGTAGGATTTAGGCGAAAACCTGCTCGATCCAGCGCAGGGCCAACCACCCCACCTTCATCTTTGAGACTATGACATCCCTGGCATCCATATTTATCATTATATAACTGCTTTCCCAATTTAGCTTGAGCCGCACGGTCTTCTTCAGCAATGGAAAGATCAGGTCGTGGGACTTGTGGCTTTTTGGGTCGTTTTAAAAAATTATCAACGGCGGCCTTTGCCGTTTCATATTTTTCATTGGCAGCAAGAAACACGGCTTCTTCCGGAATTGTCACTTCTTTGGGTTCGTAATTTTCAAGCTGCTCATCAGTTAACGTTTCTTCATAGGCTGCTTGCGCGGCCTCTGCCTTTTCCGTTGCTGCCTCATAGGCGGCCTTTGTGGTTTCCATCTCTTGCTGCGCCACCTGCAATGCCTCTTCTAATTCTTTCTTTCTGGTTTCCAAATCATAGCTCAGCGACATCCCATGAAGGGTTCGTACGTATCCCACAATTGACCAGATTTCTTCCTCCGACAACGTATACTTAAATGTCGGCATAGTGGGTACTGCAAAATAGTTCTCATCATCAATGACTTTTTGATCCGTCGTATCTTTCATATCCCGATAAACGGTATGGAAAATTTCCTCATCACTGAAAGTGGACATTTCGGCCGTTGATGCGAGATTTTTAGGTCTGGGATCCGACATGCGCTCCCAATTGAATCCTTCTCCCTGTTGTCCGGTCTCCCCATGGCAATGACTACAATAGTGGTTATAGAGCTTTCGACCCTTCGCCGTTCTTTCATCCTCAAAAAGCGCACAGCCAGAGAATAGCGTGAAGGTTATTCCGAGTACGGCCAACCCGATGACTGTCATATCGCGACCGCCTCCCGCTACCCGTTTCATACTGATTGCCCCTTTCTCAGTTTTCTGACTACCACCAGTTCAAAGGCCGCTGCGAGGGCTAACCCCAAAATAACCCAACCAAAAATGGAATTATCTGCACTCGGTTCCGCCCGAACATACCACCAAGTGGAGACGGCTTTCTGGCCACCCTTTTCCTTTACCAGACCATCGACAACCGCCCCATCCCAAAAGGCAAATGCTACGTTACGCCATTCGCCTTCCTCTACTTGGACATCCTGTGCATCATCGGTTTTCAATGAGCGGGAAAAAACCACTTTCCAAATACCATTTTGCCAAACACCTTTTGCGTGAACATCCTGGTGTGGTTGGGTTTCCAAGGTCTTAAACCCTTTTGCGCTCATATCAACTGCCTTGCCACTTTCATTTTTCCAAAACCAAATGTTTACCGGTCCCCCTTCAACCTGCAACATTTCTTGACCATGCGCGAAATGAGCCGGTTTATCACCCACCATAAATTCAAGTGCTGCAGCATCCGCGGCATCTTCGGTAGGATCCGCATATTCCACGAGAATAGCCAGTTCCTGGCCATTATGAACCCCTTTGACCTTCACTGACTTCACCGTCACCTCCTGGATTCTAGGAGGCCAATGCACCTGAGGCGCCAGATTAAATTCCGAACTAGGCACAGAATCCCATTGTGAAGAATTTGGGTCTTCTGACGGCAAGCTACCTTCTAACTGATACAATCGAACCGAGACACTACCCGGCTCTTCTGAAGCAGGTGGCTCATTGGCAAAAGCTGACGAAAATCCCAGGACCCCGAACAGCCCAATAATGGATAGTGTCCTAAGGCTTCCTAGTCCGTTCAACATGTCATTTTCTCCACTCATTCATCCACAACAAATTGGCTTGAGGCTATTCTTCTTCTTCTTCCCAAGTCCTTGGGGATTGGTGTGCCCCATCATATTCACCCATAATAATTTTCCAAATAAATTCCTCCGGCAATTCCTCTTCCCATCGGGGCATAGCCGATTTCCAAGGCATTCCTTCGACGGGCAAACCCACTCCCCCCTTCTTAATTCTCCAGAACAAATATGCCTCTTGTAATTGCGCAATAGTTCCCGGATCACTAAAGTTGGCAGGAGGTGGATTAAAGCCAGGGGCCGCTGGACCCTTTCCATCATAATTGGCTCCGTGACAGGGTGAGCAGTAGGCGGCATACAGGCCTTTGCCCATCATAATATTCTCAGGGGTTTTGGGATAAGGGTTTGATAAGCCGACAAATTCACCTGGCGGGGCCGGATGAATGGTCCTGTTTTCGGCAGGTGGAAGGTCGCTAGGGACCAAACGACTGTACGTTTGCCACCCCACCAAAAGCGGGAACATAACCAATACCGCCAACCGAGCCATCTGCCCTGCTCCCGTCTGTCCTTTCCCCGATAAAAACCTGAAGATTGGGCCCATCATGGCCTCCAGGGAAGGCGCACTCATGGTTCCATAAATCATAATTCCACTCAGAACAAGGGCCAAATATAAGTAAATTAAACTGGCTGGAAGAGGTGCCGTCACTAACGGAAGAAGGAATTTCAAAAATATGAACATTCCGGCAAGAATGATAGCTCCACTAATGATAGGACCTTTCATGATATTCTCCTCATTGTGGCTATTCCTTAGCGGTCCGCCAAATTCGGTAATTGAGATTTAAGTGTGGAGGAAACAGAAGCCACCTTTAAGGAATTGGCTGTTTCTTGCGCAGTTTCCATTATATCTTCAACTTTGATACTGATGGGCTCCCCACTCATTTTTTGGAGAAACGCAATAACCGAATAAATTTCCTGCTTGCTTAAGCCGATGGGATCCTGGTCGATATGGGGCATCTGAGCAGGATATTCTTTTGGAATACCATCATGCCTGAAGTCTAAATAAATATAGGCTTGAGGCTGGGTTAAACTTTCATAAATAAATTCAGCAGACAATTTTGCTCCAATGCCATTTAAATCAGGGCATCTGGCCGATTCGCTCGGTCCAATGGAATGGCATAACGCACATTGTCCCTTGCTGAAAAATATTTTTTGCCCAATGGAGGCCAAATCATCTGGACTTTTAACGCTGGCAAGATCGAAGGTTTCTACCGCCGGAGGCAAGGACGCCATTTGGGGAACACTCAAGGCAATTAAGCTAAAGACTCCCAACACCATCGCGACGAAACCAAGCACCCGAAGGAACATGCCCTTAATAAACAACAGGATGAGGATACCCACCCCAATGACACACATGCCGATTATCTGCAATAGCGCAACTTCACTCATGTTTCCTCACCCATGCTTTTCAAAGATGTATGGCTCTCGAGTCTTTCTCTTATTCCATGCCTATTAAAGTTTTTCCCCTGAACTCGGTGCACCACCAGCCATTGCCGGAGCGGTGTGGCCGGGAATCTCCATGGTAGATCCCTTTGGTGGCTGAGCTTTGGCCTTATCCCCCAAGGTCGCCACCCAAAAAATAAACGCGACGATCAGGCAAAACACAAATGTATTAAGTGACATAAATGCCGCCGCATACCCTAACGCTGGGGAGTAAGCATAATCAGAGGTATCTCTCATGACGCCATAAATGTGCCAGTGCACTCGAGATGATGATCGTGCATACCCCATTAGGGACATGAGCAAAATGACCATCACCGCATTTAAAACCAAGCTATATCCTGCTCGAATGGGCATTTTTCCCCATACCATTTCCGTTGTCGTTTTAGCACTTTTCATTAACAAAGCGGTTAATGGGGTGAACGTAACCATGATGAACAGCACAATTAACACCTGGGCAACCGAGAAATAATTAATTCGGATAATGGCCGGGACAAAATATCCCCACACACCGAGAACCACTACGGCGATTCCTGCGATAACCAGTAAACCTCCCATAATAGCCTTGGCGGCTTTGGCCCATCCTGCGGTTTCTTGTTTACCCGCCCGCCAATACATAATGAAACTCATAAACGTCACAAGGATCATGATATTGGACACGGTCATTTTTGCAGACATCACCCCGAACACCCCAAGTAAAGGATGGTGGGTGCCACCCATTTTTTGGGCTTCCGCCAAGCTCGCCACCAAGGAATGCGGGGTCATCCACACACCAAGACACAATAACAGGACGATCAACATCCCCATAACCGGTTTTTTATATTGGCCTTCAGACCCTGGAATTCGGTGGGTAATTCCCATCCAAAAATAATAGTTGGCTCCGAGGAAGAGCACTCCGATGAGCATAGCCTGAAGGATAAACAGCCATGCCAAGAAACCACCCATAAGGGTAATCCCCATTTGTTGGTTGTATTGGTAGACCTCCCGCATAAGCCAATAGCCGGCAAATGGGAGGGGCAACATACCAAACACACCAATAAAATTCCCGACATACCCCATCCAATCGTAGTGCTCCCGCTCTTCACGTGAAACCGCAAGTAAATAGCGGACACCCGCATACGCTCCCACTATAAATCCACCCAACACCACGTTGGCGATCAATCTATGAATATTGACAGGCCACCAGGTTGGGTTTTGCATGGCCATCCAAGCCCTAGCCCAAGCATCTCCCTCCCCCACCACCACTGGACTGGCCTGAAAGGTTGCCCATGAGTTGGGGACGATCATGATTCCGAGGGCAAAAAGATTTAAAAGAAAACCTAAAAAAAGATGGAAAGTCTTTTTATTTCCCTGCATGTAATCCCACCCATACCAATACATATACAGGGTGGCCGTTTCCAATAAGAAGAGCAGGCAATAGACAAGGAAGGAAGGGAAAAACATATCCGTCAGGTAAGCCATCAACTTAGGATAGAGTCCGATCAGAAGGAACAGAAGGATTCCTCCGAAAAGGGCGGTGGTGGCATAGGCTGACGTTAGGAGCTTTGTAAACTCTTTGGCGAGTTTGTCATACCGTTGTTCCTTGGTTTTCCATCCAACCAACTCGCATATCCAGGCAAAAATCGGAACACCTAGCACGAAACCAGCCAGCAACAAATGTTGTTGCGCGACAACCCATACCAGGTTACGGCTACCGATTCCAGGGACATCCCGATATTCCACCGACATGGCCTGAATCTCAGCACCTCCAGCCGCCATAGCCAAAGCCGGGAGAAAGAGAAGGGCCAAAAAACTTCCAAGTTTAAGCAATCCAGGCATTCTATTCATTCCTTGCACAACGGGTGCGTGTCTTAATTGGCCGGCCGATGTCATTCTGGCCCCCCTTCGATCGTTCATTATTTTGTTCAAGGCTACTCACCAGAGCCCGCAAACCTTTTCTAGGGTTTCCCCCCATCCTTTACTGGGGGTTGCTTTCCAGCCTTATTTTCCTGTTTGGCTTTAGGTGAAAGGTCGCCAGCTTCTAGGGACGTTTCTGTATCTCCAGACTTTTCCTCCTGAAGCTTACTCACCACAAGTTCCGCGTTGGCCAGAACTTGCTCCGCTTCCTTCAATACCTTTTGTGGCTCAACTTTGACCACTTCCTTTTTTTCAAAAGTATAGACATATTCTTCATGTGGGTGTGGCGTCGTAGAAGGCAGGAGAACCCAGAAGAGAAACACTAGCACGACCCCCGCCCCAGTAAAGGCGGTTAAGAGCAGAGGCTGATCCGATGGTATACGTAAGCTGTCCCAAAAATTAGCTTGGTCCACTGCTGATCCTTTTACCGGTGTCGCATTTCTTACAAATGGTTGAACGAGCCACCCTAGGCCATATAGCCATCCCAATATACAAAGTATAAGCGCAACGGACGACACACTCCCCCACATCACCAGCTCAAGACTTATCTGTTCAGCGACGGGAATGACGAATACATTCTCTTTAATGGATTCAACAATATTGGAAACCACCGACTGAGTAAATTCCGTCACCGTGGACACCACGATTATGATGATCGGTAATGCCAAAGCACTAAAGACTACCCATCGTATCCAAAGATGAAGACCGATGCCTGACTTCGGATCGACCTTTAACCTGTCAATAAATACGGTTCTCGCACATAGACCAAGAGCCCAAATATCCACGGGTATGGAGACAAGTAATAACAGGAATAGTCCGCTCCCCTCCCACGGATGCAGATGTGCCGCAAGCAACAACAAGGCGACCACCATCTTTATTGGAAATCCGGTCCAGAATGTAGGCCAAAAAACTAAAAGCCCTAACTTCGTATTTGACATATGTTCCCAGAGATTAGTCTAAAAAGTGCCGGTTTATAATGGCTGACACAGTAAACACCAGAATAAATACCATAATTACCGTCCAACCAATCAGAGCCATTGGCCGCTTAAAGATATTTCGCTCTGAACTTGTATCCAGAAAAGGCAGGGCCGCTAAAAACGCCATAAATGCCCCTGGTATGGCCATAGCCCCAAGAAATTGGCCAAATTCCCCGCCAAAAATTTTCAATCGAAGCAATTGAAACAAGAACAAGAAATACCACTCTGGCTCAGGATGATAATCACCAGGATCCGGAGTCGCTTGTTCCAACAACACGACTGGCTCAATGAAGGCAAGGGAACAAATGATTAAAAAAACAGTGGCCATGGCCACAATATCTTTCCAGATTTGTCGAGGGAAAAAATAATCCGTTTTGGCCTTAATTTCATCAGGTGTGCCCCTAAACGGACCTGCGGGCCCAGCCTTTCTAAAAAGAAAAATATGAAGGCCAGCCAGCCCTGCCAAAGCAGCCGGCAAAACCATGACATGAATAACAAAAAACCGACTTAGCGTCATTTGCCCTGGGGTAGGACCACCTTTAAGAAAACGAGCTAAAAAATCCCCTACAATTGGAGTTTTATCCATGATTTCTACGCCAACCACCGTTGCCCAATATGCGCGTTGATCCCATGGAAGGAGATAACCTGTAAATCCAAAACCCATAACAATGCCAAATAAAGCCAAGCCGACTAACCATACCAGTTCTCTGGGCTTTTTATAGGCACCCCATAAAAATACTTGAGACATATGCGCGAAGACCATCACTACCATGGCAGAGGATCCCCAAAAATGGTAGCTCAGAAGAAACCAGCCATAGTCTACTTCGTGGATAATATATTGTGTACTCGCATAAGCGTGATCCGTACTGGGGACATAATAGAACATCAACAGTATCCCAGTGACGACTTGAAGTATAAAAATAAATAGCAATACAGAGCCAAAAGCATAGGCCCAGCGAGATCCACCAGGAATTGGCTCATTCAGCATTTTGGCCTGAATATTTTTCAGACCTACCCGCTCATCAACAAATTCAACAACCTTTTCGAATGCGTTTTGTTGACTTGCGACTTGACTGTCTTCCTTCATGCGCCTTTCACCATTCCATCCTAGGCTTTTTACAGAAGCCGAATTTGGTTATTAACCCCGGCTTTATACTCAACATCAATGATCTTCACTTCTCCACCGGCATCAACTTGCAGAGGAAGGACATCGAGCGGTCTCGGTGCCGGCCCGTCGATTACTTTTCCAGCTTCATCATAAATACTCAGATGACAAGGGCACAAAAATACCCCATCTGGAAAGTTTTTCGTCTTTCTCCATTTATATCCACAACCCAGATGAGGACATTTTCCAGAATAGCCGATATAGGGAGAATTTGACTTGTTGACCCAGATGACATCCCCCTTATCATCATAAAACTTCTTATCATTTCCCTCGTATACGGCTTGTTGGACGGCCGGAGTCGCCTTGACCACCCAGATATTTTTCTCAATCTGTTGCTCTGGCATAAAGGCTTCTTTAAATCCACGGGTAAATTTAAATTGGAAGCCAATATTCTCTTTATTTACCTTCTTTACATTGCCGACGGAAAACCAGGCATTATCGTAGGGTTTGAACATGGGCTTCATGAGATACTTCAACACAGGAAACACTAAGGGCAAGGCAATTAAGGTCCCAATCGCATGTGTCATATTAGTAAAAAATGTGCGCCTGGGAACCCCTTGCTCTAACCGAGGAAGAGGAACCAAAATCTCACCCGGCTCCACATGCAAATGATCCTCCAAATGCGCAATTTCAACTTCCTTAATCGTGACGTACTGATCTCGCTCCAGCACTGGAAATTGACCGAATTCTTCAGGTGAACACCGAAGGACAATTTCCTCCTCGCTTACCACTTCCTGAACTTGGCCAATAGGAATTTGGCGTTCCTCTCCGTGACCATTCAATTCCTGGACGATGACATGGCTGATTTCGTGGGAAAGTGGATCAACAATAACCTTAGAAATCTTCCCGACTTCCTTGTTCGCACACAATGCTTTTGCTGTCAGTTTTGGTTGCATAGCCAGGGAAAACCTCAGATGTGGATTAGTTCATTTTTATAGGCTTGGGTGTTTTCACGGACTCGTCTTTCAATGAAGCCAGGAAGGCAACAAGTGCATCAATTTCTTGCGGGAACATGAGATCTTTATACTTATCAGGCATTTTTCCCTTTTCGTAATCTTTGTCAAATCCTTCCGCTTTCCAGCTCTTTGGATCTAAAATTTTTTCTTTTAACTGATTAGGGGTCATGAGATTACCGATATTATCCATCTCCGGCCCACGTTTTTTTCCACCCTGGCCATACAGCTTATGGCAGTTATAGCATTCTTGAAGTTCCCATTGGTCTTTCCCTAGGGCTACGAGATCGCCGGAGGCTGCCTTTCCCCCACCTGCACTGGTCGCCACAGCCACCTCAACTTTTGCTTCAGCCCCAAGGGAACTCAGTTGCTTGGAAATTGCCTTGGCCCGTTCATCTAACTCTTTTGCCCTAGCTATCAATTCATCGGCTTTTCCTTGCTCGGTTTGGGCGCGACGAAGTTTTAAGACTTTTTCAATTTTTCCCTTTTCATCTTCCGGGTCAAACTGGGGCAGGATCGACGCCCCGGCGATATAGAGACCAGAAAGCAGGAGGTAAAATACCACCAACGCCCCCACAGCCTTCACCCCTTCCAACCGTTTCATCGCTGGAGCATCTAAAAGAATAAATACCAAAGCTCCTAGCATGGCATAAAGGAAAAACATCACTTGAAACACATAGGGAAAATGGGTGAACCTGGCCCCTACCACCAATATCACACCAATTATGACGCCCAAGGCGGTCTTCTTCATAATACTCTTGGCAAAACTTTGGTTAGCCATTTGTTTCCTCTTTTTTCAACCTTCTCATTTAGCTTCAACAGGAACTGACGAAGCCATTGACGTTGCCGACTTCGGACTTCCCGCTCTCAGCGTGACAAGGATGGCAAAACTCACAACAGCGTAAAACACAATAGTCACCCCCGTTATCCACCACGCCGAGTAGGCCAGAGTCGGTGTAAATGCTTCAGGAGTAAAATCGGGAACCAGGTTATAAACATGATAATACTTCCGAGTTAAGGAGCGTACCGTTCCCATGAGTCCCATGGTCCAGATCGCACTAAACGCCAGGAATATCAGAACGAACTGGGAGGCAAAATCAATTTTCCCCCACATGATTGTCCCGCGCTTAATGGCCCGATTATATAGTATGTAATTTACGACAGTTAGGAAGACAAGGGTAAATGCGGCTGCATTTTTTGCTGGCATAAGCGCGAGCTCCCCTGCCCAAGAAGGTAGCTCCACTTCTTCCGTGGCAAGACCTTGTGTTGGCACAAACCCATGAGGGGTCATCCAAATGGCATCAGCCACTACGATCATTAAAAACCCAATTTTAATCATGGTGAATGCCGAAACCGTGAAGTTCTTGAGACCAGGAATTTTACCAAGAACCACGGGAAGAATGACCAGGATCCCTAAGACGATTAAAGACTGCCACTCTGGTGGAGGGAACATTTTCCAAGTAAATCCCATGATGGCTGGCATGAACAACACTACTACCGCCACGAATCCGGATATCCGCACCTGTTCCACACCCTGTATTCGCTTAAGACTTAGCCAGATATAATAATTACTGGCTAAAAAGATCAGTCCGATCATGGCCCCCTGCATTTCAAAGAACATTGACAATTGGTCAGCCATCATGTAGGGACAAATTGAGGCATCATAATCACAGAGCTCATAGGCGAGGAGATAACCCATGAACGGAAGAAGCAAGAGCGCCCCTACCCCGATCATGTTCCCCACAAAACCCATCCAGTCGTAATAGGCTCGCTCCTCATCTGTTTTGGATCCCATAAACATATAGGCCGCAATAAGCCCAGCAATAAATCCACCAAACGTCACATTTCCTACCAAGCGATGTAGGTTGAGTGGCATCCAGCTAAAATTAGCCATCTTGTCCCACAAGCTGGCTGTCTGGATAAACTCCACCAAAGATACACCTTCCACAGCTTTAGCCGGGGTGTTCATAAAGGATGTCGGTCCGTCAATGACAAAGAGCGTCACCGTTCCAACAATATTCAGCAGGATTCCAAGAGCGATGTGTCGTCCTTTTTTGGCTCCTTTCATGGAATCCCATGAATAAAAATAGGTATACAAAATAATGGTTTCAAGGATAAACAGCAGAGGATAGATAACCGCAAACACAAGGAAAAAATGCTTGATCAACCATGTCGAAAAATCAGGATACGTCCCGAGCAGGACAAAGATGAACAAACCTCCGGTTAAGGCAGTCATACTGTATAAGATGACCGTGACCTTAATGACTTCCTTGGCCAGACGGTCATATTTGGGATCGTTATTCTTATACCCAAGCCATTCAGCCACCACTGCAAATATCGGTGCGCCTAAGATAAACGCCGCAAATAAGATATGAAGTTGAGCGACGACCCACACCGCCGTTCGATTTCCCGAATAGGGGAAATCCACCACGGGAGCATCCGGGACCTGGCCAAAGGCAATAGCCCCCCCACTTAGGCTCAACGCTAGAACTATCCATAGACTTCGATTCAGTGTTTTCAAGGGTCCCCGCCCTCCTTATTTTTCATTCAATTCCTGGATTACTCTGCCGCTTTTTCAGCCTCTCCACCAGCTGGAGCTTCGGCGGAGGGAGCATCACCTCCAGGTGCTGACCCAGCCGTTCCCGCAGGAACCCATTGCTTTTTCGCAACATCATATTCCATGCCCTTGAGCCCAAAGGTCGCTTCATAGGCAATGACTTTCCAGATGGCGTCCTCGGAAAGCTTGCTTTTCCACGCTTTCATCTTTGTCCCAGAAACTCCCTCAGAAACTCGCCAAAACCATACGGCATCCGAATATAACTGCATTTGCTCTGTTCGCCTGAAGTCCCGGGCACCGGCCTTAACGGGTTTCCCATCTTTCCCGTGGCAACTCGCACAATTCACATCAATATTCTGTTGTCCAGTAAAGATGGCCTCTCCCTCTTTCAAAATTTCTGGATTATTCCAATAGCCGGCTGGCATATGCTTATCTGCATATTCCGGTGGAGCAGGAGGAGGCGGTTGCGGGGGACCTTCGCCACCACCACATGCTGACATCAAAAGGCCCATAACGGCCAAACCACTAACAAAAAGTCTTTTTACTGTTTGAAACTCGTTCATTGTTCCCCCTCGTTTACCTGATTCTTGATTTTTCAAATTCGGCATTCCTCTTACAATATTTTAGTAACTACGGAACGACACGGCATGGGTGCCCAAAACTTGCCGCAATAATTCGATCTGTCCTTGGGTTAGCCGGGTCAAACTCCACCCACCGTGTCGACTCAAACTCTCCTGATTGAATAACCAAGCCATGACCCTGGTTTTCAATGTCCAAGTGGAAAACGACTCTGTTAAATCCATCCTATCTGCTTTTCCAATCCTTGAAACATCTGTCAGATCATCCGTCACGGAAACGACAGCCGATTCAAAGCCATCCCCGCCATTTTCACAAATCCGACCCTCGATCGTTAAGCGACGGCCTAGATCATGAAGAGCATACACCACACGGACCGGGAAAAGGGACTAACAGAGAAGGAATGAAAGCCAGAACGAAGTGACGTGATTGCACCATATGCGTACACCCTACACTCCTCAGTTTTCGCATGCCTTCACATTTCTTTCAATGAAAATACCCTGCCAACCCCACATATCCCATTCAAAAATATTTGGGCTACATAGGTGTCCTAGGCCCAAAAAAGTTCAGGACTTCTATCACAGTTAGAAGCCAACCGTCAATTATTTCTTCCGTTCTTGCGCGCTGTTTCCCACTCGCCATTCCTGTGTTTTCAGAGAATAAACATACTTGTGCATGAGTCGAGAGAGAAATAAATTTCTCATCACGCCTAGAGTCCGATGACAAGGAAAACCTGCTTTGGATTACATGGAAGTTTCAGAACATTGAAGGGATAAGAATGCTTGCGGGAATCGTGTGGTTAAGAGCTTGCCTCGGGCTTCTTCCACTTTTGCGCCCAGTCCTCCCATGATCGACCAAACGCCGTATCTTGCCCTGAGAATACGATTTCAGCCACCTCTTGGTATAAAACCATACGAGGCTGCTGATCCCCTGGCAGGAATAGCTTAATATACGGCTCAGGAGCCTCCTCCTGCCGATCAAATACAAATCCTATAACCTGCTCCCCTGTTTGGAGGTGAATCGTCACATCGCCTCGATAATCAAATACGCGATCCATGGCTTCGTGCAATTCTTCCTCATTCGAAGGCCGCAGTTGGCGGCCTTCCCATGATTGAGGAGTATCTGTTGAAGATACATCTAAACCCATGATGACCCCTTACTTACAGTTAAACGTTGAGACAATTTCCAGAGGACCCAGAGTTGAGGAAGGGAAAGAAAAAACAAAGAGAAGAAGCCTCACACCGCATTGGGAAACAGGGTCGCCCTGACGGTCCCAAAAAACCCACTCCATGAGCTGAAGGTATCTTTCACAGCAGAGGCCTCATACCCACAATGCACCATACAATCCCGGCATTGTTCATGTCGTCCCGTTCCATAACGCTCCCACTCCGTTTCTTCCATTAATTCTCGAAAAGTGGAGAC
>CAZBQO010000023.1:0-22948 GCA_964494125.1 uncultured Nitrospira sp.
GCCTCGGCCCTGTTCGACACCAAGCCCACTCCCATGGAGAAGATTCATCCCGGTGTGGAAATTCTGGCCACGGCGATTGGAAATATCAAAAACGGAGATTGGATTACCCAGGCCAAAAACCCCTGGCTTTTTACCGCACTGGCCCTTGGACTTATCTGGATCACAGCCTTGGCCTTTTTGACCGGGGTTAAACGCAAAGCCATAGATATGGTGTTTGCCGGTTCGCAAGTGGGTTTGATGGCGTTTACTTTCGCGAGCTTGAATCTTACCACCTACTACCTTGATTTGACGGCACCCATCACCGCCGGCTTGATCTATTTTTCTCTCGCGCGGGTGTATGCCTATGCCGAAGCCACGATCATGGAAAAATATGTTTGGCTCAATGTGGAAGAGGGTGTGGCCGGATGGCAATATACCGTGGTGGTGGTGGTTCAACCGGAGAGCTTGGAGGAAATCCCGGAAGGGAGATTCTTGACCCTGCTGAAGCGTGGCCTGTATGACAAGAAGGTTGGGTTTACGATAGAAGCCTTCTCCCGAAAACCTGCCGGCATTGAAAAAGCCTTTCAGAATATGTTTCTCATTTATTGGGTGGAAAATCATGTGGAAACAAAGCCATGGGAGGTGGGAAAATCCGGGGAACAAACGGTATCTCTGGTTCGAGAAGTTGCTCGCAGCATCTGTGAAAACGATAGAATAGGATGTAAGCTTGGATGGTGCCAAGGACCTCTAACCTATGGCGATGAGAAATCGAGAATGGAGGCTTGGCAACATTTAGTGATTAAAGCCATGGTCAATCTCAAAGAGCAGCCGATTGAGATTACAGCATGATCCTTTACCCGAAAGTCCCACGACTCACTCAGTGATGCACCCGGAACCGCCGCGTCTATACAACGCAAGAAGGAGGACTGTGATGATGAAATGGTTAGCCTTCCTGACAATAGTCCTTATTGGGGTCTTTCCCGCAGAGGGGAACGCTTCGGATTCGGGTGTAGCCGTTAGAACGTGCCAAATGATGAGCGAACCCTTTAAAGATGCCCGAGAGGTAATATCTTTAAAAGAAGGCGACACCGTAGAGATTCTGAGAAGGAAAGGTGGATGGTTACAGGTGTCCCGGAAAGGTAAAACCGGATGGGTACGGATGTTATATATTCGTCGGGGGGCCTCTGGTGAAAATGTTTCGGCAGCGATGGAAGCCTCAGGACTTTTGGGCCTGGCCACTGGAAGAGCTGGTAGTGGAAACGTTGTGGCCGCTACGGGAGTTCGTGGATTAGATGAAGAGGAATTAAAGGAGGCCGAGTTTAATGAACATGAATTGCAGATACTGAAAACCTATCGGACTTCAAAGAAACAGGCGCAAGAATATGCCAATCAGGCAGGGTTGAAAGTACAAAAAGTTCCGTTCATGCAACCAACAGACGGGAATTAACATGAGTAATCAGAATAATGTTAAGAGAAGTATACCCTCTGAATCTTTACGGCCTGTTCCTCTGGTGTTCCACAATCAACAGGCAATTCCGGGCTTAAAAGGATTCCTTCTGCGTGCATGCATTTTGACATTGGTGTGCTCCGGGGTGGCCACCATAACTCATTCATTTGATTTGGGTGATGCCCTCAAACAATTAGGGCAGCCGGATGAAACCACTACAGGAAAAACACAAGACAGTACTCCGCAGAAACAGACGGGCAAGAAAACTCCTTCACTGACAGACCTGACCGACCTGTTCAAAGGGACTTCCACGGAAGAGGAAATAGCCATCGGTCAAGAGATTGCCGGACGACTGCTCGGGGCTGCGCCCCTGGTCAAGGATGAACGCCTGCAACGTTACGTCAATCAAGTTGGAAAATGGGTAAGTCTGCAGAGCGGAAGAACCGACCTTGATTGGTATTTTGGAGTGATTGATTCCGAGGACATCAACGCCTTTGCTGCGCCGGGTGGATTTATTTTTCTGACCAAAGGCTTGTATGAAAAGCTTAATTCTGAGGCGGAATTGGCTGGAGTCCTGGGACATGAGATTGGTCATGTCATCAAACAGCATCATCTGACCATCATTAAGAAAAGCCAGGCGATTGATATGGGAAGCAACGTGTTTTCGCAAAAACTCGGCAAAATGAAGAATGAACAAGCGAAGCAGGCCGTGAATAATCTTATTGGGAGTGGAGCAGAAGTGATGGCTCGCGGATTGGATAAAGATGCCGAATATCAGGCCGACAGAATTGGGGTGGTGTTGGCCGCCAGAGCTGGCTATGACGCCTATGGCCTGCCAATGGTATTGCAGGAAATTGGCCATGCGGGTCTCAATGACAGCAGCGTCGCCCTACTGTTTAAGACTCACCCTCATCCCGACACGAGATTGGCAGAACTCGGTGATTCCATGGGAGAGACCTTTGATAAATATTCTGACGGCAAAATCGTGAAAGACCGATTTTACACACTGTCAAAATAACAAGCTCGAGTCCAAGCGGTCCTTGCAATACTTGCCCTCATTGGGTTCGCTTTGCTTGGAAAAACTAAAGGCTTTTGTTTCATAAACCGCGAGGACCGGCAGCATGCTTCCGTGCATTAGGGAACGCCAAAAAGCCCATTTCAGGAAAATTCTTCGGCTTATTAATTCCACGTTCGAAAAATTTTGATATGTAATTAGGGAGGCAAAAAACTTATTCTGCGCTGCCCGGGGCACGGATCAAATGCTCTGTTTGAAAGCCAAGGCGATGACTAAAGGAGACCATGTCCTGATAGCTTGCTTCATCGATCGAGGGGGTTCGTGCCAGGATCCAGAGGTAGTCACGATCCGGGGTGCCGACGATCGCCAGCCGGTAGTCGGGATCGACCCGAAGTATCCAGTAATTCCCCTGCTCCGATGAGGTAAGCAACGCCACAAGTTTAGCTGCCCACTGGTCAAAGACCACATTCAACTTTGCCCGATGTTCAGGGTCCACCACCGTGGCCACCCCTTCAATGCTAATCTCCTCACCGGTAGATGTGGTACATGCGTTCCGTACGGCAACCTTTCCCGATTCCAGTAACCGGTACTCGGCTGTAGATTTTTCGCAATTTCGTTGCCCCCACATCGGCAGTCGTGCTATTTCATGCCACATTCCGCTATACCGGGAAAGTTCAACTGACAACGCCGTGGGTAACTTGCCTGCCGGTTCAACGCTCGAACAAGCACCCAACATCAAGCAGAAGACTCCCATTGTCAGGGTTCTCAACATGTCAACAACCGTGAAAGCAGGGAGATTTTTATAAGACCTTTCAAATGTTTATTTAATTTATCATTCCTTCCCGGCGGGTGCATCTTCAGGCGGATGATTCCCACTCCATGGAGTGACCTGGTCAGCACATGGTAATCACAACCACCCCTTACCCGCGAAGATCTCACGCTGGCTTCAGATACCTGAGGGAGAAGTGTATAACCCGATACCCAAGGGCTCTGGGAGCGACTCATCATGCTAAGGTGAAGCGATGAGAGCGGTTCAATTCCGGCTTATCCTTCCTTGAGAGTCCCTATAACAGGAATACTATCTTTTGATGACGTTCATGAAGAAACTTTCATGGCGTATTCACCGTGCCTTCATTTGCTTATCGTATTCTGATGTGTGAACCTCATGCGAAGATACATGTCCGTCGTTTCAGCATGCAATTAAAAGGAAAAACCATTTTGATGAACTATTCAAAGGCACCGATGGGCCTAGCCGTTGAGTGCAGGGAGACCACAGATGGAAAATGAGTTGAGCCTCGTGAAGATCGGCCTGGCATTCGTGTTGTTAGGGCTATTATTTGGTGCGGGAATGGGTATTGTGTTTGGTGTCAATGAAGATGTGTTCAAGGATTATATTGCGCAAGGGATCACTGCTAATCCGGATGTGCATGATTCCAAAAGTGCTGACAAAATTTGGCGTTACGCTCAACGGGCCCATTTCCATGCCACAGGCATTGCGGCGTTTTCGCTTGGCTTGGTCATCCTTGTCATGTTTTCCACACTCAAACCCACCTATAAGAAAGCGTCGGCCATCTTTCTGGGGCTGAGCAGTTTCTATCCACTCTCCTGGTACACGATGTTTTGGTTGGCGCCCTCCATTGGTCGGGGACCGGCACATGCGCATATTCTGACAGAGTTTTTTGCTTATACCGGGGTTGGAGGCCTATTGCTGGGAGTCTTTCTCCTCTGTGCGAATGTATTCTTGGGTATGTTCCGAGAAGAATCCACACGATAGCTTGAGGCTTAAAGTGTCAAGAGAATCCTGAACTTCTTTTTGCCCGACAAAGAATCTTCTTATTTTTGAGAAATCAGGTTCTGGAGTGGAACATTTTGAAAGGTCGGCGCCTTAGCGGCGACATCTTGAGGCCTGGTTTGTTCGAGGACAAGTGGGGACGGGTTAGATTGTGAATTCGAGGAAATATTCGAAAGTTTGGAAGAAAAGATAAAAGGACTTAAAATAAAAAGAATAATTGCAATTGGCCAGAAGGCAGGCTTTCTCAAAGGACAGTACAGGCAATCCTCAGAATCTGGGGATTGACGATTGTCCTTCTTTTTTCCTGCCTTACTATAGGGCCATTGGCTGTTCATGTGCCTTTCATAACTGTCTTTGGATGACACTGGGGTCACTCTTTCACTTATCGGAATGTGTTGGAGAAATATTTATACTTTGTCCCCGTTCGCTTCGAAAAACAGTAGCCAAGAAGGTTTAAGCACTTTCAGGAATACGAATTATGCTGAACCCATCGAAAATGAAGACATCTGGACGCGTAACTTCGCACTGGGTCTCCAATGAAAGACCCCCAATTCTCTGGGACCATCATGAACGACTTTCCATTCAAAGCCTTGCGCTAATTCCAAAACAACCTTCTGCCCAATCCAAAGAGTGAGTCCCTTTCCCAAACACGATTTCTGTTGAATGCCAAAAGGAGAATACTGCTTGGGGCCAATGGACGTTGTTAAAAAGCGATCAGGGTTGAAGTCATTTGGGTTTGGAAAGATTTCAGCATCCCGATGGCTTTCACGAATGCCAATCCGTACCAGCCAGCCTTTTGGAATTAAAAATCCTTCAAATTTAATGTCGCGCAGGGTCTTGCGCATAAGATATTCGCTTTGCTCCAGCCGCAAAGTTTCAAGCACAACACGATTGCTCAATTGGTGCGCAGATTGCCTGAGTAATTTGTCTTGTGAGTGGAGGTTCGCGCGAAGGGCCTCTATCCATTGTGGATTGTCACTCAGCAATTTGAACATCCAGAATAAAAGGTCGGATACATCTATCCAGGAGGTTTGAAGCAAATAAATAAAATTCCGAAGTAAAGTTGTGTCATGGGAATATTTTGAGTAATCATGAAGCTGGTCTCCAAGAAAACTTCTAAAATAGGATGGCCGTTCACGCACATGATTCAGAAATATCTTTTCAATTTCATCCAAAGATTGCTCAATCCTTGATTTGGCTGTAAACAGGGCGTGCCGGTAATCAATTATTTCATACAATCTTTGCAACCGTCTAAAGTCCTGATCCTGAGGAGAAATGCCCAGAAAAAGCGCCACGAAAATGGAAAATGCCATATTCTGGAAATGGGGACCGGGATTCGTCTGCTTCGAATGGCCTGCCATTTTTGAGAGATTGTCCCTAATAATCTCACCTATCAGATCTTCCTTTCCCTCAAGAAATGAATGGTCAGAAAAAATGTTTTTCATCTTATTTCGATATTCCATGTGAATGGCGGGTGCCATATAACGCATGAAGCCGCCGGGGATGCGACTGTTAAAAGGCATGGGCGGCGTCGTTGTATCATCCTCATGGCGTTTTAGAAATTCTGTACCCAGTTCAATTCCAGCCAGACAAATCATCGGCTGGACGAAATTATTCATTTTAAAAATGGGGCCGTGTTTATCAGCCTGTTGCTGATAATACAAACAATCAACCCAAGGGCCTGGGGGCGCGAGTCTCAGAGAACCTGGAGGAAGTCTCTTCTTGGAGCCGAATGTCGACCTTGCGCGCCAAAAGTACAAGTAGAACACCAATGGAAAAGCAATAGCCAACACTGCAGGTACATACCGGGGAAAATACAGGACGAGCAAGACAGTCAGGGCAATATACAAGACAATAGCGGAACTGAGTAGGACAAACACACGAGGAAACAATCGTAGGCGACGAATGAAACCTGGCAGACGGTACACGTTCAAAATAGGAGCGAGGGGAAGTAACACGGCTATCGCCGTAATTAGTGAATTCATGGAGATGGTGAGGTTCGAAATGTCATTGATGATAGGAATCGGGGGGCACTGACGACAGGCCGAATATTTTTCTCTCAGCAAATGTCCTCTGTTCCGGGTCGTATCCCCGTATTGCCCCGAATTTGGTTTTTTGTAACAAAAGTTCTTCTACGACATGTACGTATCGTTGCAAATAGACGTCTTCTGAATATTCCTGATGGTAGGCTTGGTAGGCTTCGTCTTTGAGATCATTCCTTTTCTTGACATCAGCAATCATGGTGGTGATAGCTTGTTGAAGTTCTATTGAATTTGTGTACAGAATCCCACCCCCCTTTTCAGCGATAATTTCTTCTACAGCACTTTGCTTCCTGGCAATGACGGGAGTTCCGGCGGAATAGGATTCTGCGGTGATATGACAGAAGGTTTGATAGCAAAGGGAGGGGACGATGGTGGCCAATGCGTTCTCATATAGTGATTGAATTTGGCTTTGGGACAATTGATCAACGAACAACACATTGGGTATGCCGTCGGCCAAGTCGTGTAATTGCTGGCTATAGCTGCCTCGGCCACAAATGACCAGTGTATGGTCCTGAATGTGACGAAATAAGGGAATGACATCTTGAAAGCCTTTATATTCTTCTAACCGGCCGACACAAAGGAAATACGGACCATTTGCTGGAAGCATCCTCTCTGTCACGTTGCCTGTTTCCGGAATGGTGTAAAATGGGGGCAAATGAATCATGATATTTTTGAACCCACGCTCCCGATGTTTGTGAATGGTAAAAAGGCTTGGGCCCAGGAATACATCGACGTGCCTGGTCATGCTTTCCATGAGACCGGTATTGCGCCAAAATTGGGGTGGTTTGCCATTCCGTACCGTGCACGTAATGCATTGGGGTTTTTCGCAGACCTCGTTGGTATATTTCCAAAGCAGGTGCATGGGGCAGATCAACCAGTGGTCATTCAACCCGCACATTTTGATAGTGCTTTGTCCGTGGCGGAAGATGTCAGGACCGCCCAATAATGAAATGTTGTAGTAATGAATGACATCAAAAGGCTCCTTAAAGCATTCCTGTAGGCTGGCTTTCTGGCCAAACGGTCTTCCGGTTTGATGAACGGCCAATAAACTCAGACGCTTCAATGGAGTGGTGATTTTTTTGATGGTGATATTGGGATGATCTTCGTAGGAGTCAGCAACCTTTTTCCCTGTTAGGACTTCATATGCATCAGGGTTATGTAACACCGTGACATCATGGCCGAGTTTCGCAAGCCCGTTGGCCAGTCGGTGGACGTACAGCCCATCCGCATCCGAGTTGTAAGGCGGATAAAACGTCGTGCAGAGGCAAAATCTCAGTTTTTTCGTCATAATGTTTTAACGCTTTTTCGGGTATTGGTAGGCACTTTCTTCGGTGATGAAGGACTTCATGGTGGGTGATTCTTCTGAAATTGCCCCTGTTGTATTCAGTTGTTGGAGAACCTGTGCTACGACGGAGATTGCGATAGCGCCCGGGTATTTGCCGGAAATTTCCGGAATGCCGATGGGGCAAATGAGGCGTTTTATCTCCTCCTGCCTCAGTCCCTTTTGGAGAAGTCGTTTTTCAAAACGGGTGCGCTTTGTTTTTGATCCGATAAGTCCCAGATACTTGAAATCCCCGCGTTTTAGAATATGTTCGCAGAGTTCCAGGTCCAGCGGGTGGCTGTGTGTCATGATCAGGAAGAATGTCCCTGGATGCGTTTTCTGGATAATTTCAACATACTGTTCTGTTACCTCCTTTTCTACATTCGGTGGAACGGAGACGGGAAACATTTCGGGCCGTGCATCGACCCAGGTAACATGGCAGGGCAACCCGCCGATTACATCAATGATGGCTTTTCCAACATGGCCGGCTCCGAACAAAATCAGTCTAAAAGAATTGAGGCCATATAACTCTAAAAAATAGGCTGGTGATTGATCTCCTGGTTTCCGCAACATCACATGTGGATTCTTGTCGGAATTGATGGGCAATTTCAGCAAGATGCGGGCATGGCGCAACACGGACTCCTGACCGGCGCCCAGGCTCCCTTCAACATGATGTGACGTCACGATCATTTTCCCCTGTCTGTCAGATCCTTTCTGACTGTCTAGAGAAGTAATGAGAACACAAGGTTCGTTATCCCGGCACTTCATCAAATGGTTCAGCCAGAAATGGTCAACCGGAGGGAGTATTTCCAGATACAGGGTACATGCCCCACCACAACATTGGCCGATATCCGCTCCAAGGTGCCAGGTTTGAAGACATTGTTTTGGCTGTTGATTCCCCTCGGCACGCAGCATCTGGCGGGCCTGTTCGATGACCTCATATTCCAGAGCCCCGCCGCCAATGGTTCCAAAATAGTCAGACGCAGTGACGACCATCTTGGCCCCCACTTCACGGGGGGTTGAGCCTGTGGTCTGTACCAGGACCACCAGGGCACAGGGGATTCGTCGATCCTTTATGGATTCAAGCACTGCTAACCAAGAATTCATAGTTGTGCGGAGGACCAGGCTGTCATGGTGAACGAATGTCCTGAATGGCATTCAGAATGCGCTCCGGGGTTGCCGGTGCATCCAATTGCGGGCGTCGACAATGGTTTCCGGTCGCGGCAATGGCATCTTTAATGGCCTGAAACACCGAGATGGCCAGCATGAATGGCGGTTCACCAACCGCCTTGGAGGAAAACACACTGTCTTTTCGATTGGGCGCGGTTTCGAGTAACTGAACATTAAAATGCACAGGGCAATCACGGCAGGCCGGAATTTTGTAGGAGGACGAGGTGTTAGTTTGCAGAACTCCGGCATCATTCCAGATCAGTTCCTCCATGGTTAACCAGCCTGCCCCCTGAAGGAAGGCTCCTTCAATCTGCCCGCGATCGATGGCAGGATTCAGTGATGTTCCACAATCGTGCAAAATATCGACCCTCAGTAATGTACTTTCTCCTGTCAGGGTATCGATTGCCACTTCGGAAACCGCTGCGCCATAGGAAAAATAGAGGAAGGGCCGTCCGGTGAAGTTGTTTCGGTCGAACTGGATTTCCGGGGTTCGGTAAAACCCCGTCGCTGACAATGAGATCCGTTCTTGATGGGCGAGCGCCACCAACTCCTGAAAAGAGATCTGTTGGGACCCAAGCGATACCCGGTTATTCGTAAAAACAACCGCTTCCGGCCGGATGTTGAAATGCTTCGCAGCGAAATCGATCAGACGAAATTTGATTTTCCGGGCAGCCGCTTGAGCTGCCTTGCCATTGAGGTCCGACCCAACGGAGGCCGCCGTGGCTGATGCATTCGGAACTTTGCTGGTATCCGCAGCAGAAATTGTAATGCGTCCCATATCGATCTGCAATTCTTCGGCGACAACCTGTGCGACTTTGGTATAGAGCCCCTGGCCCATCTCTGTCCCGCCATGATTCAGATAGACGCTGCCGTCGATATATAAATGCACCAATGCACCGGCTTGGTTTAAATGGGTTTGAGTGAAAGCAATACCATATTTCACCGGAGTCAACGCCAAGCCTCGTTTGAGAATAGCACTGTAACGGTTGAAGTCCTCGATTTCAGCACGACGCTCCCGGTACCTGGCATCTGTTTCCAGGCGTGAGACGATCTCATGCAATAGGCGGTCTTCGACACGCATACCATAAGGCGTGGTATCACGTTGCCCTGGTTCGTAAAAGTTTCGTTTGCGGATGTCGAGCGGATCTTGACCGAGGTAACGGGCAATTTCGTCGATAATCTGTTCCATCACCCAGATCCCCTGGGGGGCGCCAAATCCACGAAAGGCGGTATTGGATGCCGTGTTGGTTTTGCAGCGGTGAGAGTTAATGGTCACATGAGGTAAAAAATAACAATTGTCGCTGTGGAGTATGGCACGATCGTTGATAAATCCTGAGAGATCCGCAGACATCCCGCACCGTGAGGACAGGTCCACCCGGTATCCCTCAATTCGCCCCTCATTGTCAAAGCCGACCTGGTAGAGGGCCAGGAAATCATGCCGCTTCCCGGTCATCGCCATATCTTCCTGCCGGGTAAGCCTGCATTTCACGGCCTGACCCGTTTTTGCAGCGAGCAAAGCCGCCACGCAAGCAAAGAGAGTCGACTGAGTTTCCTTACCCCCAAAGGCACCCCCCATACGACGACACATCACTGTCACGTCACTGATTCGTTTCAACCCCAACACCCGGGCAACGACCTGTTGGACATGTGAGGGATACTGAGTGGCGCTGTGTATACAGATTCCTCCGTCATCATTGGGAATTGCCAGGGCCACCTGGGATTCGAAATAAAAGTGTTCCTGGCCGCCGACCTTCAGGTGTCCTTCCAGGTGGTGTGTAGCAGATTCCAGCGCCTGCATGGCGTTTCCTCTCGAAAGGCGCTTCGATGGCAGGACAAATGAATCATCAGCCAGCGCTTGTTCGACCGTGAGAACCGGCACCAGAGGTTCATATTCCACCCTCGCACACTCGACCGCCGCTCGCGCCTGCTGAAAGGATTGCGCAGCCACGGCAAAGAGCGGCTGTCCGACACACTCAACGTGCGTCGAAGCAAAGACAGGCTCATCCGCCTGGATGAAGCTGATGAGGTTTTCTCCCGGAATATCGTGCGCAGTGACAACCGACACAACCCCGGGAGACTGTCTGACGCCTTCCAGGTCAAGTATGGTGACGCGCGCATTAGCGTATTGGCTGACTCCAAATGCCGCATAAAGTGTCAATGCGGGAACCGGTAGGTCGTCGACGTAGTCCGCCTCGCCGGTCACATGTAAACGAGCGCTATCATGCATTCTGGACGATCCGGCACCACCTGGAATCTCATGGTTACTCATATGTCTTTTGGTACGCTCTGACCTGCAGACTTTCCGGTGGAAGGGTAGATTCAAGATACCATCGTTGAAGGAGGTTTTTAGCGACAAGCATTCGATAGTCCCGGGAAGCACGCCCATCGGTGGTTGGTTCAAAATCTTTTGCTAACATGTGACCCGCTGTTTCCATGGTATCTGCAGCCCAAGGCATGCCAGTCAACGCTCGTTCACAGTGAGTAGCCCGCTTTACGTAAGGTGACATCCCGCCATAGCAAACACGCACCTGGTGTATCCGGTTATCTTTCAGTTCCAAAGAGAATGCCGCGCTGATTGCCGCAATATCACAATCGTGCCGTTTCGTAATTTTATACGCAGAGAACCTACTCCCTTTTTTGGGAAAGGGAAGGAAGATGGATTCGATAAGCTCGCCGGGAGCGCGAACATCATGCCTGGCACCTGTGAGAAAGGCTTCCACCGACAAGGTTCGCTGCGTACTGCCAACACGTACCGCCATCATGCTGTCGAGGGCAATCAAGGCCGTAGCCGTATCACTGACAGATGACCGGCCGGCAATGTTCCCGCCGATGGTTGCCAGATTACGAACTGCCGGAGACCCGAAGCGAAGCAATAATTCTCCAAAGGCGGGATAGTACCGGGAAATGACCGGATAGACCTCCGTCAGGGTTGTCGCCGAACCGATGGTGATACCTGAATCGGAGACAACGATACCCCGGAGTTCCTTGACCTTTCCGATGAAGATTATCGTTTCATTGTTCTGTGGTTTCTGCGAAACGATGGGGCCAATATCGGTGCCACCCGCAAGGAGAACAGGGCTCTCATATAGTCCAAGCATCTCGGATAGTTCGGCCAGATCCACAGGGAGCAGGTAACGATTCGTTTTTCCCGTACTCGTACTTCCTGGTATGGATAGTCGATGGGATCTTTTGATGGAATCTAATAATTCACGAAGGGTACCTTCATCTGTAGCCAATCGCCCAGAAGACCCGGGACTTTGGCTCATTCGTTGGTTGCCCTCCACGAGGGTTGGACGATCGGCTTCCAATACACATAAGGCGGCATCAATGATTGGTCGATAGCCGGTACAGCGGCATAGATTTCCGGTCAATGCATTGACGATCGCTTCTCGGCTGAAGAGTTCCCCGGCTTGGTAAAGCGCAAACAGACTCATGACAATACCCGGAGTACAATATCCGCATTGCGAGGCATGAGCCTCAACCAATGCTTGTTGCACGGGATGCAGGCGTCCATCGGTCGTCTTCAGATCTTCCACCGTGAGAAGCGCCTGGCCATCCACTTGAGGTAATGGGTGAAGACAGGAATTGATGGTGCGATAGCGAAGCTGTCCATCATGGTCTAAATCTACTAAAACCACCGTGCAGGCCCCGCAACCTCCTTCACCACAGGCCTCTTTCGTTCCGGTCCGGTTCCCTATTTCACGCAGGTAGCGCAAAATAGTCATAGAGGGATCAATGTTGGCTAATGTTTTGATTTCCCCACCCAGAATAAAACGGATGGCAGAATCCTCAGGGCCATCAAATGGAGTCAGATTTGGCATGTCGTTCAAAGCATTGTGTGCACGAAAGGAGTTGAGTCACAAGCTTTCACTCTATAAGGCTATTTTTCCAGCTTTTCCTGATAGGTCAATACGTGCGAAGAATTGATGAAAGTGGACACCAGCCGCCTATTGTCTCCTTAGTCCACTCGGAACGCAACAGGGCCTATTGACTGGTCGATTGGGAATATTTACAGGTGCGTCGAGACAAAAGAAAATCATGCGGACACTGGCGAGCAAGATATTTCGGAATTTCTCATAGATGAGAGATGAGAGGACTGTAGAATTACAAGGTTCCTGAAGTGAAAAAATATAGAAATTCTGCTATTGGGTTTCAGAAGGCTGGCTCAAAATCAGTTTTGGTATCTGTTACGAGGAAGCGAGATAGGTGTCAGTCAGAGATGAGTAAATAATGGCAATGAAGCAATTTTCGTTTCTGGCTAGGTTTCAAAGTTTTGCTCCTTCAACTGCTCGCACGCACCATCTAGGCCAGGAAACATAGAGCCTGCGGTGATTCCCATATATCTTAATTCATGGATGACCTTCTCTCGATCACAGATGGGAAGATCAATTGCTGATAAAAACGTTTTCCCATTTGATTCCTTTGCTTTTATATAAGATTCTATGTCATCGATATTGGTTACAGTGGAGGCTGCTTGTTGGGGAATCATTCGTTCATTCTCAATTGCTAAAAATTCTCCAATTGAAAAATAGGGAGTTGGGTGCGATAAAAGCATGATCTGAGTCCCGTCCTCTTTCCACTGCTCTTGGTCGAACATTAAAATTCTAACCTTTTCTTCCGGTCTTGATTTTTTTGCTACTTCGTTGCTAATCCCCCGATATGCAAAAAAGGCTGCGACATAGGGGGAATAGGACCAATCTAATAGAGGTGTTGGGTAGCCGTGATGTTGTACTAAATTAAAAAATGCCCCGTTCTCATTTGGAATTTCAAGATTGAAGACGTGTTTGGTCCGAGCGCTAAGTTGTTTGTGTAGGGATTGAATATCTTCATTTAAAAATCTATTTAGGTCAGCTCGACCGGTACGATGAAATGAGGTCCGTAGGCGCCACGGCCTGTTCTGCCCACGAAATAGATAACGCCGTTTCTCTAGACTCATCATATGGGTTTTATATGATTCCCAGTCTTTAGTTAGGGGAATTAATTCAGATGGTTGCCCTGCTTTGGAACTTGTCAGCTCGCAGCTTCCCGACACGTCTATATCACTTGTCCAAGAAAGTGAAAGGTGGGCTTCATCCCATGATAAGTTCACATCGGCAAAATTGGAAAAAGTCACATCATTTGCGTAGTGACTTTTAACCTTCTCCCATAAATCTGGCAACGCAGAATGAGGGTTTATTGGTAACAGGAGACTTGTGCGGAACCGAAGGGAGTGGCTTTTATCAGATGTTTTGAATAAGGCTGCCGTCGTTGGGAGATTTGGATCCTGGTCAATTAAATACGCTATTCCTTGGAAGCATGTGGGCCTTTCATCAACATTAAGGATAATAGTTCCACTTGTTTCTCCAATGTAATGACCTATCCACTGACCCTTCATAAATTACGTTTCCCGTTCATTTGAGAAATAGTGCCATTAAATTGTCCGTTCAGTGTACTTTCTTAGCATCTCTTATGGTGAATTTTCAAACTTCCCTGGCTAAGTATTCATTCCTCCAAGGTAGAATTGTCCCCTGGGTCTGTCCCGGTTCCTTTGCCTTCAGGACGCCGCGCATGAATTTGCAGGAACGGGTTTGGGAAGCGAGGGGACAATTTCAATTTTCCGATGGACGGCGATCTTGCCTAATTCCCCTAAGACATGGTCCAGTAAACTATTGATGAGGTCGACGTTTCCTGCTGACCTTGTTTCAAAATTACAAAAGCCTGGATTTGTAAGGATGAGTGTTTTCGTCGCTGAGTTGCATCTGCTCAATACGCATATTTTCGCAATGACGTACATCTTGAAATGAATTCCATTGAAAGGTACCTTAGGGCGTTGATGCCTACCTTTTTGTTCCTGCGAGTAATGGATAGGTGCAGGCCTTGGCCGGCCAACCCACTTTTCAGGCTAAAGGGGATAATCAATGGAGTTTTCCCGTGAGGGGGAGTCTGTACTGGCCCTATCATGTTCAGGTGTGTGGCAAGTTTGTCGTGGTGTCGGACTTAGGCAACAACCGTGTTCAACTGTGGGACATTGATGGAGCCTGGCTTTCATGATGGAACCAGTAACGGTAAGAAGCTCCAACGAACAGGCATTCAATATCCAAGTGTCTGGATTGGTCCAGGGTGTCGGTTTTCGTCCGATGGTCTGGCAATTGGCTCAACGCTTTGATCTTCGAGGTCGTGTTTCCAACAATGGAAAAGGTGTTCAAATTCTGGTCGCAGGCGAGGAAGGTAACCTCAGGCATTTCATTCATGAACTGACTCACAATCCGCCACCACTCGCTAAAATTGCCGAAATCTTCTCAAGCGGCATTTCCCTGTCTGACGTCCCGGATGACACGTTTGTCATTGCCGGGACCGACCAAAGTCCTGTGCAGACCGGCATTGTTCCAGATACCGTCCCATGTCCGGAGTGCGTGAAGGAAATATTTGATCCTTTTGCACGGCGCTACCGCTATCCCTTTACCAACTGCACGCATTGCGGACCCCGCCTGACGATTCAGGAAGGGATTCCGTATGACCGGCCTTCCACCACACTGAAGGATTTTCCTCTGTGCGAGGACTGCCTGAAGGAATATCACGATCCCCAAGACCGGCGGTTTCATGCCCAAGCGATCGCGTGCCATGCATGCGGACCGAAGGTGTGGATTGAACGTATGGATGGAAAACTCATGACAGTGCATTCCTGTACGATGCTGGATGAGGCAGATGCTGCCTGCCGTCTCCTCCGGAAAGGGCACATTCTGACCATTAAAGGATTAGGCGGTTTTCAACTTGCCTGCGATGCCACCCGGGAGGACGCGGTCAGCCGGCTTCGTGCCTTGAAACACAGGGAAGGAAAACCTTTGGCATTAATGGCGCGCGATCTGGAAGTGATTCGCCGGTATTGTGTGGTAGGGGAGAAGGAAGCCGAACTCTTGCAAAGCCAGGCGGCCCCCATTGTCATCCTTCAGCGGCATCCGGAGGGGGCCCTTGCGGCAAGTGTCGCTCCCGGCATGTCCACCTATGGATATATGTTAGCCAACTCACCGCTGCACCATTTGATCCTCCATCGCATGGCTCGCCCGATTGTGTTGACCAGCGGGAATCATGCCGGCGAACCCCAGTGGATCGACAATGATCAGGCCAAAGTACATTTGAAAAACATTGCCGAGTTTGTGGTCCTGCATAATCGGGGGATTGTCCAACGTGTTGACGATTCGGTGGTCAAAGTCATGGATCAGGTTCCACGAGTGCTACGACGGAGTCGAGGATATGCGCCCATACCCATATGGCTTCCCTCGGGCTTCGAGCACAGTCCTGCTATTCTTGCTATGGGCGGTGAACTCAAAAATACCTTCTGCTTACTCAAAGATGGACAAGCCCTGCTCTCCCATCACATTGGAGATTTGGAAGACTCTTTGACCTATGCCGATTATCAACGAGCCATCTCTCATTACCAACACGTGTTTGAGCACAAGCCTGATTGCATCGCCGTTGATCTGCACCCGGAATACCTGTCGAGCAAATTCGGAAGGGCCCAAGCCAATTTACGCCATCTGCCGATTTTCGATATCCAACATCACCATGCTCATCTCGCTGCCTGTCTGGTCGAAAACGTGGTTCCCTTAACGACTGAACCGGTCCTTGGTGTGATCTTGGATGGGTTGGGCTATGGGGAAGACGACACGATGTGGGGCGGAGAGTTTTTGCAGGCGGATTATGGAAGCTTTACTCGTCTTGGGTCCTTTAAGCCCGTGCCGATGCTCGGCGGAACTCAGGCGATAAAGGAACCGTGGCGAAACACCTATGCGCATGTGATGGCAGAAATGGGATGGGCGGAGTTTGCGATGAACTACTCCGATCTGCCATTGTTTGATCTTCTCAAGGAAAAACCTCGCATGATGCTGGATCGCATGCTGAGCCGTCGGATTAATAGCCCTCTTGCGAGTTCCTGCGGTCGGTTGTTCGATGCCGCCGCCGCTGCGATGGGTATTTGCACAGAGCAGGTGTTATATGAGGGGCAAGCGGCAATGGAGATGGAAGCGCTGGTGGATGACGAAACACTTCATCATGAGGACGAATTGTTGGCGTATCCATTTTCTATTCCGCGCCTGAAGCACTCTGGATTACCCTATGTCGAACCGTTAGGAATGTGGCAGGCGCTTTTGGGCGACCTTATCCTTCACACACCGGTTCCGGTCATGGCCGCACGGTTTCATAAGGGGCTTGCTAACGTGATTTGCAACATGGTCACTCAGTGCTCACAATCTCTTGACGGGCCTGACGGGCATCAAATGGTGGTCCTTTCAGGTGGCGTGTTTCAAAATCAGGTGTTGTTTGAACGGGTGAAACGCAGGTTGGCGGCAGAAGGATTCACCGTCCTTTCCCACAAACAGGTTCCCATGAACGATGGTGGCATTGCCCTTGGACAGGCCGCGATTGCCGCAGCTCGTTCCTTGCAAGAGACCAATGAGGTTCGATCCACATGTGTTTAGGCATACCCGGGCAAATTGTAGAAATCAGCAATCTGGAACATAAGCTCGCGATCGTGAACGTGGGTGGGGTGCGACGGGAAGTGAATATCGCCTGCATTGTGGATGAGGAGCATTCCCCTGGGTCATGTGTCGGGGATTGGGTGCTGATTCACGTGGGATTTGCCATGAGTCGCATTGACGAAAAGGAAGCTAAGCGGACAATAGAGTTGCTGACTGAAATGGGAGAAGTGCAAACAGAAATCCAGGCGATGCGTCAGTCAAATGCCTCCTAAAGGATGACCGCATGTCTAATCACAAAACATTAGCCTCCCTCTACCCCTTCCTGCAGCCGTCTTCGAACGAGTCGGCACATGCAAAATCCGTATTGCTTGAATCGGTGCGAATGAAATCGCAAGATAGCACGCAGGTCACCCAAGCATTTTTTGACACACAGGCCGAAAAAGTCGTGGCCGCTGCCATGGCCGTGGCGGCTGTTTATCAACGAGATGGGCGGCTGTTTACCATGGGCAATGGCGGATCGAGCTGTGATGCGGCCCATATTGCCGTAGAATTTTTGCATCCCGTTACCACCGGGCGCCCTGCGCTTCCCGCCGTCAATCTTGCGACCGATCAGGCGATGATGACGGCTGTGGGAAATGATGTGGGGTTTGATCACATTTTTGTACGCCAGTTGATCGCTCAGGGAAAGGCCGGGGACGGATTGATCGGAGTATCCACCAGCGGCAATTCAGAAAATATTATGCGGACCTTTAGGAAAGCTAAGGAGATGGGGGTCACCACCATTGGCCTCACCGGGGGACTTGGAGGAGCCATGGCAACCTCTTCTGCAATTGATCATTGCCTGGTTGTGCCTACTGAAAGTATTCACCGGATCCAGGAATGTCACGTCCTGATCTATCACATTCTTTGGGATCTCGTGCACACCCTTCTTGCTGATCATCGTGGCGCGTCGGCCACAAATGAGGAGAGGCTATGAAATTCGTCGATGAATTTCGGGATCCCCAAAAAGCCCGAATCCTGCTCCGGGAAATTGAGGGGCTGGTGAAACGGATACCCATCTGCCGCGATCGGCCCATTTGGATCATGGAGGTCTGCGGGGGGCATACACACACCATCTTTCGCTATGGCCTCAATAAAATGCTCCCGAAGGAAGTGGAGTTTATTCATGGACCGGGTTGTCCGGTTTGCGTCCTGCCACGAGGCCGCGTGGATGACTGTATTGCTCTGGCTGAACGGGACGAGGTGATCATGACCACATTCGGAGATGCCATGCGAGTGACCGGTTCGCAGAAAAATCTCCTACAGGCCAAAGCCCAGGGAGCCGATGTGCGGATGGTCTATTCACCATTGGACGCCTTGAATCTCGCCCGAGTGAATCCTGACAGAGAAGTGGTGTTTTTCGGGCTTGGCTTTGAGACCACCATGCCGAGCACGGCCTTGACCATACTCCAGGCTCAACAAGAAGGGATCAACAATTTTTCGATTTTTTGTAACCACATCACGATCATTCCCACGATCAAGGCCATTCTGGATTCTCCTGATCTTCAGCTTGACGGCTTTTTAGGGCCGGGCCATGTGAGCATGGTGATCGGAACGAAGCCCTACTCATTTATCGCTGAATATTATCGAAAGCCCATCACCATCGCCGGGTTTGAACCACTGGACATTTTACAATCCGTGTGGATGGTTCTGAAACAATTGGCGGAGGGACGCTGTGAAGTCGAAAATCAATATACACGGATTGTTCCTCCTGATGGGAACACACAATCGTTAGAGGCTATTCAAGAGGTGTTTGAACTGCGGGAGTTTTTTGAATGGCGGGGGTTGGGGTCTATCGATCACTCCGGGGTCCGGGTCCGTGAGGAATTTTCTGCGTTTGACGCTGAACGAAAATTTCCTCTTCCCAATCTGAAAATTGCCGATCCCACGTCCTGCCAATGCGGGGAAGTGTTGAAGGGGGTGATTAAGCCGAGTCAATGTAAGGTATTTGGCACAGCCTGCACTCCTCAAAATCCCTTGGGAGCGTTGATGGTTTCGACGGAAGGCGCCTGTGCCGCCTACTACAACTACGGCTGGATTCCTGAAGAAGATCTGCATCCGGCAAGAAGCTCGGTGTAAGTCATCATGAAAAAAATGTAAAGAATCGGTTGAATATGATAAATCCTGAATCGCTTCCTTCTACTCAACCGGCTTTCGCCAGGACCAAGCCCATGCTGGACCGAATCACTAACGATGAACGGATTACCCTCGCTCATGGAAGTGGCGGCAAAGCCATGCGAGATCTCATCCAGAATCTGTTGGTCCCAACCTTTAATAATCCCATCCTCGATACCTTAGAAGATCAGGCCACCATCCCTTTGGGGGAATTACTTCAACATGGTGACCGGCTGGCATTTACGACGGATAGCTATGTCGTGGATCCGTTGTTTTTTCCGGGAGGCAACATTGGCGAATTGGCCGTGAACGGGACGGTCAATGACCTGGCGGTCAGCGGGGCACGCCCGCTATTTTTGTCATGTGGGCTGGTGATTGAAGAGGGTTTTCCCTTGGAAACCCTCGTCCTCATTGTCGAAGCCATGAAGCAGGCGGCTGATCGGGCAGGGGTCTCTATTGTTACGGGCGATACAAAGGTTGTTGAAAAAGGTTCCGCGGATAAGCTCTTCATTAACACGGCGGGTATCGGTGTGATTCGAGAAGGGGTGGCCATTGCGGCAACTAAGGCTCAGGCCGGGGATGCCATCATTACGAACGGTTTTATCGGTGACCACGGCGTGGCCATTCTTCTGGCTCGGAACGAATTAGCCCTGGAAGCCGATGTTCAAAGCGACACCCAGCCAGTCCACGATCTGATTTCCCATATGCTGGATGTCTGTTCCCAGATCCATTGTTTGCGTGATGCCACGCGCGGCGGACTGGCCACGGTTCTGAATGAATTCGCCTCGGCCTCGAATGTGTCGATTCAGATCAATGAACCCCATGTGCCTATTCGGGAATCGGTTCGAGGGGCCTGTGAAATTCTTGGACTCGATCCCCTGTATCTGGCCAATGAGGGAAAAATTGTGGCAGTGGTTCCTTCTGAAAAAGCTCACCAACTTGTTGAGGCCATGCGGGACCATCCCCTAGGCAAAGACAGCGCCATCATCGGGAAGGTCAACGCCTCACCGGCAGGAACGGTGATACTTGCCACCACCTTCGGAGGAACACGAATCGTGGATACCCTGGTGGGGGATCAATTGCCGAGAATCTGCTAGATACGAATAGTCATGAAATTCATGACGTCTGAAATACTGGAAATCCTTGAGGAGGGGCAACTCAACAGATTGACCTATGCGGCGGGATGGGCTCTGTCTCATGAGCAATTATGGGATCGTTCGGACCGGGAAACCCCTTCAGACTCTCTCGATCTCGAAAAACTGAAAGCCGTTCTCACCGGGCGGCTGTGGCAAGAACCCTTAACGGCTCTTTTTGACGTCACCGCCAGTGGGAAATCCACTGTTCTGGACAGGTTCACATGCACGAATTAGGGATCACTCGAAATATTGTGTCCATTGTCACAGAAAAGGCCGGTGGAGAACCGGTGAGGCGAGTGACGATCGCCATCGGCAAACTGAGTGCGGTGTTGCCGGAAGCGATCCGGTTTTGTTTCGACATCGTCAGTCAAGGAACCGTGGCGGAGGGTGCTGATCTGGAGATCCTTGAAATTCCGGGAACAGCTGAATGCCGAACCTGTGGAACGCATTTTGAACTCGAGCAACTCTACGGCCAATGTCCGTGTGGTTCTGTCGACATCACCCGGCTCACGGGAGAGGAACTGCTTGTGAAACACATGGTGACCGCCTGATGTGTACGACATGCGGGTGCTCTGATTCAGCCAATCCGAGGGTGACGAACTTGCAATCCGGGCATACCGATAAAACCATCCATTCAAATGTCGATCACTCTCATGCCCATGATGCCCATGATCATGGGCACCACCATCACGAGCATGAACTTGATACGCACCATGACCATCGACATGAACAGGAAACCACTGTTCACCTGGAACAAGCCATTTTGGCGAAAAATAATCGCCTGGCTGAACGAAATCGTGGATGGTTTCTCGGCAGAAATATTGTGGCTCTCAACCTCGTGAGTTCGCCGGGCTCAGGCAAAACGACGCTACTCGAACGCACGATTCATGATTTGAAAGATGCCATACCCATTTCGGTGATCGAGGGGGACCAGGAAACCCTATTTGATGCCGAGCGCATACGAAAAGCGGGGTGCCCGGTCGTACAAATTAATACCGGAGCCGGGTGCCATTTAGAAGCCGACATGTTGGCACGAGGCCTGGAAACGCTCCAGCCTCCACCCCATTCACTGGTGTTGATTGAAAATGTCGGCAATCTGGTCTGTCCTGCGTTATTTGATTTGGGGGAACAGGCTAAAGTCGTGGTTCTTTCCGTCACGGAAGGGGAAGACAAGCCGTTAAAATATCCGCACATGTTTCAACATGCCAGCGTCATGCTCCTGAATAAAATCGATCTTCTGCCTCATCTCACGTTTGATGTTACAAAGTGTCTGGAATTTGCTCATAAGGTGAATCCAAATCTTCAGGTGTTTCAGGTTTCGGCCACGACTGGCGAGGGCCTTCAACACTGGTATGACTGGGTGACTTCACAGATCAACGATTCAAACCGGCAGGGTGTTCGCTAATGGTCAATTTGTTGGGGCTCGGGATTCTGGTGAGAATGAGACATGCGATCGAGGCTGCCCACGCGGCGGCCGTGCCACACTCGCGATCAAAAACCATCCGGTGGCCAACACGCTCAAGCAGTGATTGACCTGGGGGCTGGGGCATACGATCACGCTTCTGTTGTTTGGCTCGATGGTATTTCTTCTGGAAGCCGCCATGCCGGAACAACTGACCAACTGGCTGAAATTGTCCGTAGGGGTCATGCTGGTAGGACTGGGAAGCGATGTGTTACGGAAAATTATACAAGGTCGTATTCATATTCATGTTCACCAACACCCTCATCAACCTTCTCATTTGCATGCGCATTCCCATCGGAGAGAAATCAATCACCAAACGACGGACCATCATCATTCACATTCAACCGCTTTTCCCTACCGGGCCCTATTCGTAGGCTTGATGCACGGAATGGCTGGGTCCGCTGCGCTCATCCTGCTGACACTCCAATAAACCGTTTTTCCGCTTCAAGGGATTATCTGCATTGCGACATTCGGTCTTGGGTCTTTTTCTTCATACATTGTTTCCTATTCTTCAAGAGTTGAAATGTCACCTGGGTCCTGGCCCAGCTCCTTGGCCTTTAGGACGCGGCGCATGATTTTGCCGGAACGAGTTTTTGGGAGTGACGGGACAATTTCAATTTCCCGTGGGACGGCGATCTTGCCCAGTTCCTGTAAGACATGATCCTGCAAGCTTTTGATGAGATCGGGCGTTTCCGGCTGCCCTTGCTTAAGGATGACAAAGGCTTTGATTTGTTCGCCGGCGGTCGGATGTGGTTTGCCGATAACGGCGGCTTCCACCACCGCCTCATGGCTGACCAGGGCGCTTTCGACTTCTGCGGTACCGATCCGGTTCCCGGCGACTTTCACGACATCATCCGCCCGGCCCATAAACCATAAGTAGCCGTCTTCATCTTTATGGCAGACATCGCCGGCGGTATACACACCGGGGATGGTATTCCAATACAGGAGATAGCGATCCGGCTCGTTATAGATGGTGC
>CAZBQO010000024.1:0-18376 GCA_964494125.1 uncultured Nitrospira sp.
GTTGATTGAGATGGCTATAATTTCCATATTGGAGAACTCTCTTCAATCCCCGCCATGCCCAACGCCACCAGAAGGGGTACTGAAAATCACCTGCATTCTTCACCAAGGGACCAAAGCGGCTCGTATAGCCCCAAAACAATTCATCACCACCATCACCGGAAAGCATGACTTTGTAATTTCGACTGGCCAGGCGGGATACCATCATGGTGGGGAATTGAGAATAATCTCCAAACGGCTCTCCACAGCTTTCTATCACATCCTCCAAGAAATCAATCGCTTTGGCAGGATCCATATATTCAATTCTATGCTCAACCCCAAACTCCTGGGCATAGGCCATGGCATCCTCTGTTTCGTCAGTCGCTTCCTCACCGGTTCCGATTGTAAAAACCTCAATATCCACTGCACTCACCGATCTCATTTTCGCGACGACCAGCGGTGAGTCGATGCCACCGGAAAGGAATGCGCCGACCGGCACATCACTGATCAAATGCCGTTTCACAGCCCCTGTGATTGCCGAATCCACCGCTTCCAAGGCTTCCTGCCCTTTCAATTTCGGTGTGTTGTACTGTGGAAATTTAAAATATCGTCCCTTTTCTACCTGTCCTCTCGCCGTGAATTGAACCCAGGTTCCAGGCTCAAGCATGTGGGAATCCTGCAAGAGGGCATACGGTGCAGGAATATACGCCAACCGCAAATAGAGACCAAGTGCTTCGGGTGAGACCTCAAGATTATGGCTCAAGGGATGTGCCAATATTTGATTATATTGAGACGCAAAGACCATGCCTTCAGACTTCTGTAAATAATATAGCGGCTTCATCCCGGCATGGTCCCGAGCCAATAGCAATCGCTTTTCCACCGAATCAAAAAATCCCAAGGCAAACATTCCGTTAAAACGTTCTAGGGCAGTTGTTCCCCATTCCATTAGCGCATACAGCACCACTTCGCTGTCACTTGTTGACCGGAATCGTACCCCACGGCCTTCTAATTCTTTTCGTAAGTCCTGAAAATTATAAATCTCCCCATTAAAGACGAGTGTATAGCGCCCGTTTCGAGCCGTCATAGGTTGATGCGCATTCATACTTAAATCAATGATAGCCAAACGGCGGAAGACCAATGTACACGTCCTATGATCGGTCCAGATTCCTTGGTCATTGGGTCCCCGACGTGCCATCAAAGCACTAATCTTCTCCCAATCGGCTTCCGGTCCCACCGCCTGATTGAAGCGTAATTCTCCAGCTATTCCACACATGTTCTATCCTACTCTCTCAAGGAAACAACATTTCAAAGTGGTTGTTGGCGATGCAACTAAATGATTTGTTATAGATTTTTGGATTGTCATTCGTTCCCACCGACATACAATTCTTCGTAAAGGTTAAAAGCCTTAATATATTCTTGGATATAATGCATCATATTCAGATTTTTATCTGTCATTTCACGATCTACTAATCTACAGATCATCTCAATATAAAAAATCCATCGATAGGCTTTCTCCAGCGCCTTCAGACTGCTTGAAACTTCCGGGGCGTTTTTGGTTAATCCTGAAGTGAACTTCGGCAACGCTGTATTAATTTCTGAAATCAACGCGGTCACTGGCACTTCCCTACAAGCCGGTCGATAGAAAAAATAACTATAAAAATCAAATAATGCACTCCGATATCCAGCACCTTCCCAATCAATAATTTTTATTCCATGTTGGGTATTGAGCATATTGGCTGGAACAAAATCTCCATGGGCAAACACCAAAAATATTGGATGATCTCCTTCAGTCTGGAGTCGATTAACGATGGTATCCATAAAGGATGAAATGTTTTGATACTCTGCTCCAGTGGACGCCAGCTTTGGCGAAATTTTTAAATTTAATGCCCTGGTCATATCCAGCGCATATTCTACAAAATTTTTACATACCGGCTTCTGAAACAGCATTAAACTCATCAAATGTTGAAGAATCTCATTGGAAAACTTTTCTAATAACGCTCCCGAATCCAGGGGCGTATAGGAGGAATCCAAAGACCCATTCACATATTCTTCTTCGTACCATCTTTCCTCAATGTTCCATTTTTTTATAGAAGAGGCAAATTCAATACGGGAAACTACCTTCAATATTTCAATTTCATCGCGAATAGCGGAAGAATTCACATGATGATCGAAAACTTTAATTGCAATCCCCCTATGAAAATCGAATATTTTATACCCCTTATGAATAGGCACACATATTTGACCATAGCACGGCAATTCAACCACCTCTTCCCTGCTTAACACTTGAAACTTATAACCCCAAAAAGTACTAAGACACCTAACGTTGCTTTTCACAAATCCCAGATAATTATGGATTTGCTTGAGAAACAGTTTGGCACGAGAAACCTTTGAGTCAAACCTTACAATTGGGGTTAAGGAATCTTTTATAAAAAACAACGTCCAAGCTAAGCCAAGAATGTTTTGCTGTAAACAAAAAAACCGTTTATTCTCACTCGGGATTTTTATATATTGAAAGACTACTGAATAATGAGAGCCCATCTCTTAATTTTCCGATTTTTTTTAATTTGAGATCGGTACGTTCAAGCAGGTGCTCCAATCACACCACCATGCCCGTGATTCCCGCTTGAAATTTTGTGGATTACAAGATTATCTGGAGTGGATTGAATGGCAAGTTGCCTAGTGAGGAATAGGAAAAAGAGCAAATCTTCTCGATAAAATAGAAATATTATATTCCTCAGACTACACTTCGGTCTTTTCTACGTGTGCTTCCTTTGCGCTAAATTGCGTTTCCCACTTTAAGAGTGGCCTGACCACCCCTGGAAGATGTCCGTGGGAATCACCGCGGGCCCCATTCTCATTCATGTCTTTTTCAATGACATGAAATACTACGGCCTCCTGCACTCCCAATCGTTTAACTTCCGGACATTTGGTGCCTATAGACGGTCCAATGAAGTATCTTCCCTCTGCAAGCAAATTCCCAGGGATCACGGAGGTACTCACATAGCGCCCGACCTTGCGAGGTTTCTTTAACCAGGCAGGATCATTATCGATGGATACAAAGGCTTCTACTCCCTCCTCATGGAAGACATGGTAATAAACACGGAATTCATACCCGGGCTTAAGAACTTGGTACTCGATCTCAATTCGAATAGGTTGACTAATATCTAAGGTGTCCGACACGAATCCATCACTCCCTCGCACCCTTACCGCGCATAATCGAACGACTTCATCCCCAGGGGCATCCTCCAAGTCAACCCATTTATATTCGGCCCGGGCACCTGTTTCGGAATTCAAATAACGGCTTAACACCTCATGAGTCGGCCCATCGAATTGGAATCTTCCCCCATTCAATAAAATAGCCCTTTCACACAATCGACTGACTGCCGCCATGTTGTGCGAAACAAACAGCACTGTCCGGCCATGCTGACCGACATCTTTCATTTTGTCGAGACATTTCTTTTGAAACGCCGCGTCACCTACTGCCAGCACCTCATCTACAATCAAGATATCCGGCTCCAGATGGGCAGCAACGGCAAAGGCTAATCTCACCTTCATCCCACTTGAGTAACGCTTCACGGGAGTGTCGATAAATTTCTCGACTCCTGAAAAATCCACAATTTCGTCAAATTTGCGGTCAATTTCCTTTTTCCTCATACCAAGGATTGTCCCATTCAGAAAAACGTTTTCTCTCCCAGTTAGTTCCGGATGGAATCCGGTTCCTACTTCGAGAAGACAGGAAATCTTTCCACGAACCGTGGCACGTCCGCTGGTAGGAGTGGTAATTTTGGAAAGAATTTTAAGGAGTGTGGACTTTCCGGCCCCATTGCCCCCGATGATGCCCACTACTTCACCCTCTTTCACCTCAAAGGAAATATCTCGCACTGCCCAAATAACATCGGGCTGACTTCCAATAAGTTCCGGGCTTTGATTATCAAATTGGTAAAGTCCGCGATAATTTCGGTAGTTTTGAAGAGGGCTTTTCAGGAAATGATAGAGTGATACCCCGAGGCTATCATGCATAGTTTCCTTTAAACCAATACGGTAACACTTACTGATATTTTCCACTTTTAAAGCTAAATCGTTTTTCATTGTTCGGTTCCTAAGAATCGGTCTTTCCACTTAAATAACATCTACAAAAATCCGCTCCATCCGTTTAAAATACAACATGCCACTTATGACCAAAATGGCAGCAGTCAATATTCCAGGCAAGATGTATATCCAGGGGATTGGAGTCCCAAGGAAACAGGCCCTGAACCCCTCTATGACTCCAACGATGGGATTCAGAGAATAGATCAAACGATATCCTTCTGGTATAGAAGATGCCGAATAGACGATAGGGGCAGTGTACATCAGCATTTGAATAATAAACGGCATCACCTGTTTGACATCACGAAACCGAATAGCCAGAGAGGACAACCATGTCCCTATACCCAACGGTATGGAGATCATGAGAAGAAAAACCACGGGGAATAACAGGAGATTCCATGTGGGAGAAACACGATAATACAGCATGATGCCTAATATAATTACCATGGATATTCCGAAATCAACCAGCTTAGACAGCACGGGAGTAATGGGAAACATTAATCGAGGGAAATAAATCTTCCCTAAGATATTCGATCCCTGAATCAGGCTTTGACTAGACTGCGAAATTGCCTGGGAGATATAGGCCCAAGGGATAATCGCGACGCTGGAAAAAAGAATATACGGAACTCCATCAGTCGATATCTTAGCCACTTTCCCAAAAATAATGGTGAAAATAACAATCTGTATAAGGGGATTGAGTATGGCCCATAGAAATCCCAAAATGGTTTGGGCATATATGGATTTAATGTCACGCCATACAAGAAAGTAAAACAGATCTCGAAATTCCTTCAGCTCTTTAAAATCAATAATCTGCCAGCCGGAGTTTGGTTGAATGACGGTCAAAGAATCTCCTTTTGAAGTTTCCCCATATTTATGGCTCATGATTTTATTCATAAATAACGCCCCTTCATCCTCTTTCTCCGCCAGATAATGAAACAGAACAATCGAACCACCAAAATGATCCTTTATACATGTTGTCCTTCCTTAGGCACCAAAATCTTTCCTTACACTTCTTTTAAGGGGGAAATGCACCAGGCATTCTGCTACTAGGCCAGCATTTTCCATCAACCGCTGCAATCCACTTCCCATTTGAGAAATGGGGGTCAACATGATGCATGCCATACGCATTCCATCCTTCTCCTGACGGCATGACGACAGCCTTTTCCGACACGATTGTTTCTTTATAGGCTGTTTTAGATAATTCAACTATTTCAAACGCAAACACCTGAATCCCATATCGTGGCTCCGTATCTTGGGCAAATCTGTATGGATGTCCATCATAAATCAATACCCTCCCACCCGGTCTGGAAATATGCTTGTTTAATTTCACGACCGGATTCATCGGATGGGGCTTCCAATCCCCCATCAACTCGTCCGAAAAATACAAGTTCAAGGCGTCATTCAGAGGGTTTGAATAAAACAACCACCAGAGATTGTTATATCGGAAAATAGAGGGATCTACATAATGTTCTCCATGAAAAATACGTTTGACGAATTGCCATTCCGCGGGAAAAGACGTGGCCCGGTACAATCTAATGGAGAGATCCTCGTGGCTCTCGGGAATTAAATAATATTGGTCTTCCCATCGAAAGACGTAGGGATAAGATAAGTGGAACGGTTCATGAATAACTATTTTTTTGTATTCCCATTTCTCCCCATCTTTGCTTTCGGCATAGGCAATATCTCCCTGGGCAGTGGTTCGATTCCACACTTCGAAAAACATATAAAACTGAGCGTCCTCGACGACCATAAATGGATCGGCAAGATATGTGGCATCCATATCCGTCACGAGCTTTCCAGTCAGCACCGGATTTGAGATGTGGTCCGGTTCATGTAATTCGAATGGAGATCCCCCCACATAAATTCCAATCGACCAGGGACCATACTGCACCTTGGCCTCACTTTTACATAAATACTTCTTTGCTCCTTTTAAAGAGTTATAAGGAAAGAAATGATATTTCTGAAAGGCTATGCCATACATGACGCCTATGATAAATATGGCAATCAAGACAATAGGTAAAATGGCATCCATTTCTACACCATTACCGGGTCAAATGTTTTTTATAAAGTGCGAAAGGTTCAGAGAGTTGAATGAATTATCCATCCAAAATATGCTGTAGAAATTGGGTATAGCAGGAATCAGGGGCGACTTCCTCAGGATTGGATAAATAGGCGATCCTGTATGGGAAAACCCTTAGCCTTTGCTCCAAATTCTTATTTGATTATTATTCGCCACCTTAATTTTTAACCGCCCGAACCGTAATGATCAGTGGAATGTAATCATCTTTTACATCAAGTTCCCGGTTTGATAATTCTTCATAGGCCATTCCAGTTAAAAAGGCTATGGCGGCCAGGACATTTCCATAGGACCGGACAATTATATGGTTCTGACCAAATACCTCACCAAACAGCGCCGAACAGCCAGGGAGCGTGAATCGCCAGTAATCAGCCTTTGGCGTACAGTATCTGCTCACTACCGGCACGGTGACAAGAAGGACGCCGCCTGGACGGAGAATGCGGTGAGCATGCGAGACAGCCGAATGCACATCATATATGTACATAAGCGTCTGGGTAAGGATAAAGCAATCAAAGGTATTTGATGGAATTGAATCAGCTGCGGAAAGATCTGCGATGATCGAGGCTCGTGGATTTGCAGGATCAATGTCAAGTATTTCACGCCGCTCGACAGCCGTCCCATATCGATCAATGTAACGGCTGTCTTTTACCTCAAGTACATAACCATGAATGTCTTGTTGATGCTCCTCAAGAAATCGCTCGATGTAATAGCGATCAACCGGCGTGCCCCGGTCAAGGCCAAAATGACTGCTCAAAGGCCTGGTTCGTCGAAGCGTGCCCAACCATGCCGGGCGGGAGAGACGGCGAAAGCGTTGAGACAACTGTTTCCGACGTTCGGGGGGAATTCTTTCCCGCAGGTTTTCCCAGAAGTCCATTGCTGGGCGGACGAGACGTCGGAGGCGTTTCCAGTGTTCGGGAGGAATTCTTTCTCGCAGCTTTTTCAGTAAATACATTTGCAATTTACGCCTACAGCCCGTTCGTAGATTATCCAAGCTGACGGGCATGGACGATAAATTCCGGCGCTTCGCTTATCATCTTCCCGTCAACTGGCCGAAGGGAGGGTAGGCCTAGGATTCTCGCGAAAAGCAGATCATAGCACATCCTGCGCAAAGTACCATAAAAAATCCTCTTCTTTTGAGTTATTCCTGAAGTATCCTTGCGTCATTCCCCATTCTCATCTCTTCAGACGAACAGGTGAGGTTTGGCTCGACACGGGCCATAAATCTGCCGGAACAATACGACGATAAGTTCCCCTTCAGAACATCAAAATCGGCCATAAACAATTCCTCGAGAGGCTTTTCTGAGGCGATTCGACTGCAACTCAATTCTCCGGACAAGTTCTCGGGCCTCTCGGTCTTCAACGGACCGGGAATGCCCTCTTAATGAATTTTTTCATAACACCAGCAGGTTTTGTAATCTTTACAATCCCTGCTCTTGTTAATTTTATTCTGAAAAAATTATTTTCATATTACCCGAAATGCAGCCTATACAGATTACCTCCTCTCAAAGTTCGGGAACCATCACAAGACCAAGGCCCTTTACCTGCATAAAAGCAGGACTTTCGAATTTACCACCAGGCTCCTGACGATAACACGATAATCGAACCACCTTTTATCTTGCTGAAGGTGTCTTGCATGGGATAGTACTGGGTCCGCATCCTCCATCACCCGCTGCCATCCATTGTCCTGTCATGAAATGGGGGTCCACATCGTGCATGCCATACCCATTCCATCCTTCTTCTGACATCGTGACGACAGACCATTCTGAAACGATTTTTTCCTCATAGGTGATTTTCGATATTTCTTTTAATCAAAGGCGTAGACCTGAATGCCATAACGTGGCCCAGTATCTTGGGTGAACCGATAAATCCACCCAGCAGGAACACATCCCCCAGAAGCTTCCATGCTATTTAACTAAGACCGAAACTCCTTATTTACTTTTGATAATCTGTCATGATTTTTTCTACTATTTTCCTGTATTGATTTTGGAAATTTTCCATCGTGTGATTCGCTCTGGCAAACTCCCAGGCTTTCCGGGACCTCTGTTTGAGTTCTTGGGTTGAAGCGGTTGCCAATTGCCGCACAGCCTCCTGGATAGCCTCAACTGAACATTCATCCAGCACAATACCTGCGTCTTTTCCCATATCCACACCAGATTCGTAACTGATGATAGGAATAAGGCCGGCATGCAAACACGTCAATACAGAACCAGCATTTGTTTCAGAACAAGATGGATATACTAGCCCGAGGCAGCGATTGGCCAACTCCGTAAATTCCGTGGATTCAACATTAATCCATCCGTGTGTATGAATATTGGAAGTGCGATACAATTCGAGAAAATAGGCTTGCTCAAAATCCTTTTCTTTCGCAACCGGGCCACAAACCGTCAAATGATATTCTGGCATTCCTGCGAATGCTTCTAAAACCAAATCAAGACCTTTGTGCACCATTCCCTCACTCCCCAACCACAAAAATCGGAAGCGACAGGCTTCAAAATCTTTTGATTCCGACCAGGGATACATATAGGGAACCGCATTCGGAACCAGATACATTGGCTTATTGGCATATTTGAAATTTTTCATACCAAATGCACAATGAACGACCACACAATCGGCAAATTCTATGGCCATGGCATACTTCGGGTCCATGAATCTTCTGGAACGCAAGGTCACCTGCCTTCGTTCTTGCATAGCCATTAAGCGTTTTGTTTCAGCATAGTTATTAAAATAGGGATGCGCAGTGGTCGCATGCAATATTTTCACACAATCCTTATTCAGTAAGGATGCGATTCTTTCAAAATTCATCCGGGTATCGATAAAAAAGGCATAATCCTTTTCAGGTAAAAAGGTCCGATTCGTATTAGCAATAATATCAACAGCAAATCCGAGGTCAACAAAAATTCTTGCCATCACAACGGATAATTGGCAGCTATAATGATAGTAAGGATTTGGTTGCCCCGGTTCGATTAGAAATCGTTCAATTCTATAAGAGAGAAGTACGTTCCCCCGGAGAGTTCCCTTTGGCATAAGAGAAACGACCTGTTCTGTGGGGGAAGGGGTCATGAGGAAAGTTTTATTCATTTTCCAATAGAACTTTTGAAAAATAGCCAGAGCCTTGTTTGCATTCCTTCCTAACATTGGCCTTCACCTATCTCTGGAATTTGAAACATGCAAAACCCGTTAGGAAAGAATGATCGACCCATTGTTCAATATCGGATGCCTATTGGCCTGTAGATTTACTACTCGTAAATTTAAGGTGTTCCGCTTTATACCATTCCACTGTTTGGCGCAGTCCGGATTCAAGGGAAACCTTCGGTTTCCAGCCAAGTTTTTCATAGGTCATTCCTATCTGGGCTTTTCTTGCTGGTTCCAAGACACGATCGGGCAATACCCCAAATAATGGTTCTACATTACACCCCACAATCTTGACCAATTTTTCCACTAATTCACGAACCGTCACGAGCGTTCCCATACCCAAATCAAGAGTGCTCCCCTCAATTTGTGGCATCTGAGCTACAGCAAGAAATCCGTCGATGACATCATCAATAAAAATCCAGTCGGCGTTCCATTGTCCACTAGAAAGCTTTGGAGATTCCTCTTTCAGGAGAGAGAGCACAACAGAGGGAATGAGCTTCCGGGAATCTTGTCCTGGGCCATAGGTCATAAATGTTCGGACAATCACCAAAGGAGTCCCATAAAGTGCATGGAACATCCGTCCATAGGCACTACCCGCCCATTTTGCCGCCGCATAAGGCGAACTCGGAATTATCTCGGAATCCTTGGATTGTGGCTCATTCAGGGACCCTGCCAACACGACCCGATGGCAACCAGCTTCGGTCGCAACCGTGAGCAGATTTACGGTGCTTGTGAGCAAGCTATGGAATGTCGGCAACACGAATTCCACAGTTTGAATAGCTGAAGCCAACCCCGACATATGAAAAATAATATCCGGTTTGACGTTTGCGAACAGACTGCGAACCGCCCCCAGATCCTCCAAATTCGTTTGCCACCAGAGAGGTCCACCCTTGAGTGTTGGTCGTTGGGTTCGGGAAGTCGCATGCACTTCCCCACTAATCGGACATAATCGCTGAAACAAATGGGTTCCCAAAAACCCGCTTGCACCAGTGATCAAGACCTTGGCATCTGACAAAGAGATCATAGTCGGCATTGTGGAGAGCGCCACTCTCGGCCTTATACACTAGGATAATGCGAGAAGTTTTTTAAAAAACCAATCGACGACGTGAAGTCGGTTCGTTCGAAAGAAAGACCCAACGGTTGCGAGAAAGCAATCACTCAGTACCATTCCACGAAAACCTCCTTCAAGTGCCCAACACACAATCATTTGCCTTTAATCCTGAAAATAAACTGGCCATCATGATTCGGCAACCTGAGGGAATCTATGGGATTAGATAGAGTATATCTGTGTGAAGTGAAATAATGAAAAATTCCCATTAGTTCTTTGAATGTAACATTCAAGACAACAGGATGAGGAAGAGAGGACAATTTCCATTCAGGAATAAGGAATTCGGGAAGTTAGGTCAACTGGCACCCAAACTTTTCTACAGATTTCATCAGGTTATCTGCCGTACCAATATCAATATATTTCCCATCCGGGAACACAACACCATACGTCTGCAACCCCTTATTGATTGCCGCTTGTATCACGGCTCCAACGGTCAGATCCTCTGCTTCCAGTTTGTCGGCTTTTTGAGTTTTGGACTCATTTTTTCTTCGAAAATCCTGTAGGTAATCATGCATAAACTGGGTAAACGCCGGCGTCCACACTCCGCCTAACCAACAGAGCTCCAAGTCGGTTTTATCCGGCTTCAAAAACATTGCGTGAATTTTCCCGTTTTCATCCATCTCCACCATGTCCATAAGCTGGGGCTTATGTGCTGGGAAAACGGCCAGGACCACATCGGCTTGCGTGCGTTCTTGCTGCTTGATTAATGGACTAAATACATTTTCCGAGCTGATCATAATATCTGGAAATCCAAACGCGACCAACTTATCATGAACAAAAGGATAAGCTTGGTCTAAGGTAAAAGGCGGTCCCAGGGCCTCTCCCATGATCAAATACCCGAGATGCATGTTTACAAACTCCCCATGACCAAAATAAGCAGGAATATCCCATTTGCCCTTTCGAAGAATAATATAGGTTTTTGCAATTCCTGCTAACTGAAATTTTTCCAATAAATAATGCCCAACAGCCTTTGGGCGAGGCTGAGAAATTCCCTCCATGAGCTGAAACCCAAGTGGGAACAACTCTTTACTGCACGGCAACGGAGCAATTCTTTCGGCTTTTCCACCGGCGGGCATCAACCCAACGACCTCTCTCTCCAAAGATTTCTCGGCAACTCCCATCAAAGAATCCATTATAGGCTCGTCATTTCCTAAATGAATCAGTCAACAATTTCTTTCAACAACCCATGATCAGCGAGAATTTCTGCTGCCTCAGAGATAATCCGAAAAGGCATGTTTGACCGTTCCGCGATTTCTAAAACGGAGTAATGACCATCGGATAAATTAAGCACCCACAACATTGCCATTTCTCGTTTGGCTCCTTCGGACTCCCCTCCAATTGCCCGATACAGTCCCCTTTTCCCTAGTTGCGGTTCACATTGAAGGTTTTGACTGAGATAGGTTCTGTTCCGTTCAAGAAGGGTCAGGACCTCTGAGCAACAAGTCAATGACGCGTCAAGAAATTCCGGCTGGACAAACGTTAGATTGTCCCCAGAATTGTGATATTCGGAATATTCTCCATGAGGCGTTCTCATGAAACAGCCAACAGGCAAATTGAAACCAGGAGAACAATATTGCCTTTCATCATACCCATAAGGGAAAAAATCGATAATAGTATGCGCCTGCCCAGACGTTTTAAGAATATGATTGAACGCCCGGTCAATCTCAGCATTTCCTTGCCGACTTTTTTTGTAAGTTACCGGCCCAGAGTCCCCCACTCCTGTTACAACTATCCCTGCCTTGATCTTGGATACTTGCTCTTGATGCAGGGCGAGCCAAGTGATAGACCCAATCGTTCCAGGGATAAAAAGAAAACGATAAGAGTATCGCAATGCTGTCGAAGATAAAGCTTTGGCAAGAAACGTCGCAAGAGCAATTCCGGAGAGGTTGTCATTGCATAGAGATGGATGACAAATATGACAGGAGATTAAAATTTCTTGTTCTAATTCTCCTTTTATATAGCATTCGCCGTAAGTCAAATTCCCCTCTGTTATGGTCGAGTCGATGCGCACCTCATATTCCTTATCTGTCAGTCCCATCAATTGCTGGTGACTCACGCAGAATCCCCAGCTTTCCTTGTAGTAGGACGTACGATAGGGAATCCTTTCAGGGTCACCTGGCAAGGAATGCAAATGAGGCGTTAACTCTTCGAGAGTCATTGTGGCGTGAACCGGCTGGCTATAGCTGACAACATGCAAGTTTGATTTTTGAAAATCGACAACCCTCTCTCCCCTGGAGTTCTTTATATAGGCATCGTGAATATTCCACTCTTTAGGTACAATCCAATCAAAGACCTTGGTCCCGCTCGGGACTTCATGGATCTCAACAGGAATATGCTTTCCGATGAGATGAAGCGTTTCTCGAACACCATCGCCGGTAATACTCCGACAAATGGGATACAGATCGGCAATGAGCCGGTGCATCTCTTCCCCCATCTGGATTACAGTTTTGTCAGACATAGCCCGCTTAAGACTTCAGGTTTTTAGTCATTTGTGAGAATAAAGTCAGGATAACTCTGATCACGATCGGATATGATGCGTTCATCCATCGGCCATTGAATTCCAAATAAAGGATCATTCCACCTTACCCCTTTGGCAAATTCAGGAGCATAAAACTCAGACATCTGGTAAAAAATTTCCGACTCATTTTGTAAAGTCTGAAACCCATGAGCAAAGCCCTCCGGAATATAAAACATCCGGCGGTTTTCTGCGCTGAGGACAACTGCAACATGTTGCGTGAAAGTCGGAGACAATGGACGCAAATCAATAATTACATCATGAATCGCACCCTTGATACACCAGATGAGCTTGGCTTCTTGATGAGGCGCCGCCTGATAATGCATTCCTCGAAGAACCCCTTTATTTTCATTAAACGATACATTGCACTGAACGGGTTGAAAGGAGATACCGTATCGCTCAAATTCACGCCGGCACCACGTTCGTGCAAAAAAACCTCTGGAGTCTTCTATCTTTTCCGGATCAATAAGGAAGGCCCCATGGAGTTGTGACTCCGTGAAGATCATGGATAGACCACGACTTCCGGAATAGGCACGACAAAGGACCCACCCCAATCCCGGATAAACGCCATCTGTTCCATGATCTCATCTTTCAAATTCCATGGTAATATCAACAGGTAATCAGGCTTGGTTTTCTTAATTGCATCAGGTTCCTCAATAGGAATATGGGTTCCAGGTAAAAATTTTCCCTGCTTATGAGGACTACGATCAACAGTATAATCAATAAAATCTGTCCTAATGCCGCAATAATTCAATAGGGTATTGCCCTTGGCGGGTGCTCCGTAGGCTACGATGGTTTTCCCTGCTTCCTTTGCAGAGATGAGAAATAACAAGAGTTGCCGTTTGACGTAGGTGACGCGACCCACAAATGACAAATAATGCTCTAACTGGGAAAACCCTTCTTTTTCTTCACGCTGCTGAAGCTCAGAAACACGAGGTTGAATGGATTTGGTTAAGTCCTGGTCGTGGCAACAATAAATTCTGAGAGATCCACCATGAGTAGAAAGCTCCTCCAGGTCAAATACTTTCAGCCCATGTTTGGCAAAAATCTTTTGAACCGTATAAAAAGAAAAATAGGAAAAATGTTCGTGATAAATGGTATCAAATTGTGTTTCTCCCATTAATCGCATCAGGTGAGGGAATTCCATCGTGATGACCCCTGTGGGCTTTAACAAAACTTTCAGGCCTCGAACGAAGTCATTCAAAGCCGGAACATGCGCCAGCACATTATTACCGATCAGTAAATCCGCCTGCATCCCTGTGTCTGTAAGATCGTGGGCTAATTTTTCACCAAAAAACTCGACAATGGTTGCAACACCCTTTTCTTTAGCCACCTCTGCCACATTTCGCGCAGGCTCGATTCCCAAAACGGGGATGCCATGTTCACAAAAATTTTTCAAAAGGTACCCGTCATTACTGGCTATTTCAATCACCTGGCTACTGACATTCAAATCAAACCGCTTAATCACTTGTTCTGAATACTGCTGAGCATGTCTGAGCCAGGAATCTGAATAGCTTGAGAAATAGTCATAATCTGAAAAGATTTTATCCGGGCTGGAACATTCCTCCAGTTGAACTAACAGGCAGGCTTCACAAACATATACATGCAAAGGGAAAAACATCTCTACCGCATTCAGTTGGGATTCGGTCAAATTGCTATTAGCGAGTGGCGACATCCCAAGATCCAAAAAGGTAATTCCCAATGGAGTGTCGCAAAATCGGCATACGTTTTTCTTCACAGCAAGACCTCTTTCATTTAATCGAATATTCGGATTCAGGATGGTCTCTTGAGGAAAACTTCCTTTGGACGTCACACGGAAAATTTAAACAAAACGACTGTTTGCGCTAAGGAATGGAGAGGAAACTTCTCAGGCCACAATAGGGTCTGTTCTTTCAGCAACCCAATCAAGATTTTCAGTAATCAGTTCCGCGGCTTTCAACCGTTTAAGCTGGTTCAACCGAATCAGCTCGGAATTCCGAAAGTCTTTATCACGAAAGTTTACCGCCTTCATTCCATTTTTTAATTCCACTATCGCAGCATGCAAATCAATGGAAGGCTGAAACTCTGGGGCCAACTTCATAAACCGCTCGAAGTTCACTTGATAGGACCTGCGATCAGGTTGCGCTCCTTCATTAATAGAAATTGTCGTCCCCGGAATAACCTGAGCCACCGCGTCCGCCAACTGCCTGACCTGGTAATTCCATTGATTGCTCCCGACATTGACCGAAAGAGCCTCACCGCTGTCCTGGCTCTTTCTTCGAATGCCCCATTCAATAGCCTTAGCCATATCCTTAATATGAATAAGGGGACGCCAAGGAGTCCCATCACTCAGGATGATAATTTCCCCATTGACCAAGGCACTCGCAACAAAGTCATTTAGCACCAAATCCAGCCGAAGCCGCTCACTCATTCCACATGCAGTTGCAAAGCGAAGACATGTTACAACAAACCGCTCCTCCGCTAAGCCGCTAAGATCTTTCTCCGCACCTAATTTTGATTTGGCGTAAGCCGTGAGCGGATTCAAGGGCGAATCTTCATCCCTGGCGCCTTCGGCAAAGCCATAGACGCTGCAAGAAGATGCAAAAATAAACGACTGCACACCTCTGGCTTTGGCTTTCACAGCGAGAGCATAGGCCGCATGGTGGTTCACATTTGCCGTCACATCTTCAAATAAGGCTCCCATGGGATCATTGGAAATCGCTGCCAAATAGACAATCGCATCAATATCTTGAAGTACCTCATCAGGTGGATTACGAACATCAGCGAAGTATTGAATATCGACCTGTGCCCTACTGACCATCTCAGGAGCAGTGAGACAATGAGCAAAAAATCCCATATCCAAGCCAATCAGCGTTGCACCCGAAAAACATTCCCTCAACCGCTGAATAACCGCAGGGCCGACATAGCCCAAATTACCTGTAATTAATATTTTCACGAGATCCCCCAATGTGGTTCAAAAATACGACCTACCCTATTCTTAACGAAACCCTATTGAACCGAAGCGTATAAAAGGATTCTACAATCGTCCAAATTTCATAGTCCGGAGCAGCAGAAGACCAACCATCTAATCGGTCCATATTTTCCATGGAGCATTTTGTGTATCCCAGAGTTCTTCCAAATAGTTTTTTTCTTTCAAGGTATCCATGCACGACCAGAACCCATAATGTCGGTATCCCATCATTTGCCCATCTTTGGTCAGAGCTTCCAAAGGCTCTTTCTCCCAGGATGTTTCATCATCACGGATGTAATCAATTGCTTTACCATTTAGTACAAAAAATCCACCGTTTATCCACCCTTCCCCTGATTCAGGTTTTTCATGAAAGTTACAGATCCTATCTCCTTCAAACCCGATTCGCCCAAACCGGGCAGGTGAACGTACGGTGGTCACGGTTGCCAATTTCCCATGTGAATGATGAAATTTAATGACAGATTCAATATCGAGGTCCGCCACACCATCGCCATACGTAAACAAAAAGGTTTCATCATCACCCAACCACTTTTTAAGGCGCTTGAGCCTTCCGCCTGTTTGCGTATGCATTCCAGTATCAACAAGATGAATTTTCCAGTTTGGCTGTTTGCCGTCGTGTATCGTAGTTTTTCCATTCGCTAAATCAATTGTAAGATCATTATTGATAGCATAAAAGTTTAAAAAGTATTCTTTAATGACCTCAGCCTTATACCCTAATGCCACGATGAACTCGGTAACATTATACGCTCCATACACTTTCATGATATGCCAAAGAATCGGTTTCCCTCCGATCTCTATCATGGGCTTTGGTTTTAAGGCCGTTTCCTCAGAAAATCGAGTTCCAAATCCACCAGCTAGAATAACAACTTTCATAATTCTGTCCCTTTTCTTTTTTTCTCGTCAATAATACTACTCCAGCTTAGGACAACACATAATTACCCAAAGAAAATGGCCAACAGACTAGCTCCCAAGCCACGTATTCCCTATCTGACGCCCTCATTCTTTCGCTGCCATCGGACATGGGGCCATCAAAAATTTTCATCACATTCCCTTGCCCCTCGGCATGGGTTTTCTGCATCAATTATAATTACCCTCAGGCGGTTTTCACTGACGATTGAATCCTCTCACAGACAAATTCTGAAAAAGGGATAGAGCATGTAAATCCAGGAGAGACCGCATTTAAAATATGCATCGATTTGCTATCTCCCTCAAGGACAAAATCCATTTGGAGGTTTTTCTCCTTCATATTAACCAATTGCGCCCTTATCCCTGGCCTTCCCCAGGAGGTATACTGCTCTGGCTTTACCCCATCGAGTAAAGCAGAAACCAAAGTGACCAGATGGCTGCGGGAGTATTTTCTCAATTCTTGAAAAGCCAATTTTTTAAAGTCAAAATTAGAAAACCCTATAAGATGCATTTGCCTAAATGTGAGATCCATGCACTCTTGAACGCTAAAGTTCTCAAATCCCGAATATTGTTCCCGCCAAAAAGCCGGAATCGCCGTTGGTCCAATTTTAGCTTTTCCCTCCGAGGTGACAGTGACATGGACTCCGAGAAACGGATTTCGCAAATCTGGGACTGGATAAATGTTTGTTCGGATGGCTCCTTTTGGCTCATCCGAGTAGAGGTAGAGTCCTTTAAATGGCAGAATTTTATAATTCTCAGAAAAACCGAAATCCTTTGCAATTTTGTCTGCATACAGACCGGCCGCATTAATGAGATACCCGACTTTAAAGTCACCGGCTGACGTAAAAATTCCCTCCTGCGTTTTCTTGAGATACTGAACCCCGCAACGAACTTGTATCCCTTCATGAATGGCATCGTTGGTCATTGATTGCAAAACTTTCGTTGGGTCCACCGTCGATGTTGTTGGAGAAAACAGTGCTCGCTGGCAGGTTTTGACACGGGGCTCAATAGCTTTGGCTTCCTCCTCGGTAATGGCTTGCAAATCAATGTCATTTGCTTTGCCTCGCCTGAGAAGTTCGTCAAGAGCTGGGTGTTCGCTACAATCTTTGGCAACAACGAGCTTTCCACACCTATTCATCGGTATCTGCTTGGATTCACAGTATTCCGTCAACCGTTTATTTCCAAGACGCGTAAATTTAGCCTTCAAACTTTCAGGTGAATAATAAAAACCAGCATGCAACACCCCGCTATTCCGACCACTGGCATGAGCTCCACAGTGATTTTCCTTTTCAATAATAGTCACGGTCGCATCGGAAAACTGCCGTTTCAGTTGTCGGGCTATATTAATGCCAATGATTCCGCCACCAATGACCAGAAAGTCTGAGGTTACCATTTTTTACCTACAGCAGATTCGAGAGGAGTTGTTAAGCCCTAAAACCCTGACAGAATTGACCTTATAAAGGATGCCTATAACGTTTCACCATTTAAATCAGGGGGAGAATGATATCGGTACAGCTTTGGCCGAGGCCACTATAGGAGGAATGAATAATAAAATAGATCATCCCTAATCTTTTCCAGTGGGAAAAATAGGAAAGTTTAATCGAATTT
>CAZBQO010000024.1:18476-22581 GCA_964494125.1 uncultured Nitrospira sp.
ATAGATCATCCCTAATCTTTTCCAGTGGGAAAAATAGGAAAGTTTAATCGAATTTTCGTCAAACTATCCATTCCAGGTTTTCTAGATTCCTGCTTGGCATTATGGCAATTTTTATCAAATTTAATAGTAATATAATACGACTTTACTATTTGTATTGGGGTATGAAAGTTAAAGGCCAATTCCAAAAATAGACAGGCTGCCGCCCTACCCAGCTAACTGAGTTTATGTGCTTATCGTCAAGTTTTCCCGTTCCAATAAATACCGAAACTATTCAAACCGCAATGAGGAACACAAATGGGAGTATCCTAGAAAACACGCTACAAGCATCTCTTATTTAATTTTTTAACTACCCATTAATCTATGCCCGGAAATAGCAGCTTGTTCCTTAAGGGTTTTTTCCCTTGCGAAGACTTAGCCTATTACATTTGTGAGCTTTTTCAAACATGAAGCAAAAACTAAGGAAAAATCGAGGAGTATAATTTCGTATTAGGAGAACCCTATTGGCTAGATTTGCTGATTGGCCTTATTCTAACCCCATTATTCCCGTAATGGCCAAATTGACCAATGCAATTCTTATTACAACACCACACACTCGCGATCAAGGACCATACGAACCTGAAATGCCACGGTTTTCATAAGAAGGGCGACTCGTTGCGGCCCATTCAGTTCTTGCTCAAAAATTGCCTCAAAGCCATGAAAAGGCCATTTATGAATACGAACTTTTTGTCCAGATTCCAAGGAAGCTGAAGGGGGCGGGAGTACAAAACCATTGTGAACTCTCTCCCTAATTGAGTCAATGATTTCATCTTCCACTACTGCTGGTTCCGCGCCAAACTTGACTACCCTCAGAACCCCATGAGCATAAGTCACCTTCCGGTATCCGGTCTTCATGTTAACTCTTACGAAGAAATACCCCGGGAATAATACCTCTCCTTCAGTTTGAGTTTTACTTCGAGTCGATTTGAATTCCCGTAAACGTGGGCAGAAGGTTTCAACGCCTAATATTCGTAAGTTCAACTCTGCCACGTCTTCCTGACGGGCTTTACTATGAACGAGATACCACCGCGATTCAGACATTATATCTTTCATTCCTTTCATCAGAGCATATCAGAAAATTCAATTAACTCAACGCCTTACTCCAAAATATTTTTTGGTATTACACAAAACAACACGGAATGTATTTTTCAATCAACATTAGACTCTTGAACTTCATAGGCATGACTCTGCTCAAATTGAAATCATCTCAACAATCTTAATTGTTTCGGCTTTCGGGAGTATTGGAGCGGATAAATTCAGAGATCGTGAGGCCTCCAATTTCTGCAGCCCGTCGGTATATGTCCTCGGGCGACAAGACTGCGGATTTTGATCTGTGGTAACCTCATATTGATATTTTGTTCAGAAGAAACAATGAATCAAACACGGGCGCTCTCCTTATGGTTTTCCCTCCCAGATTTTCTGGCAAGCAGTCGGCAACCAGCTGCGCTTAGCGATTTTCACGTCAGACTATTGGGTTGAGCTGGACAAGAAGATCTGCTACGTGCTCCAGCTCTTGAATGCGGCACCGTATCTTCTAGCAAAATACGATACACCGAGTGAGGTTATGGATCACGCAGTCTGAACGATCTACGTGGGGGTTGAGCAGTGACGAATGGTTGGCTGGGTCTGCCAAAATTGAACGTGGGAGGGATAGCGCCTGCCTTCTCTGCTCTTGGTGCTAATAAACAAATCAAGCTTTACGAGAGCCAAATATAACCAAGGATCTTTCGAACCACTCAATCGTTCTTGGTCCAATCATTGTTATTGGTTTGTCGGGACCGTGTATTTGTTATCGCAATTCGTAGATTTTCCAGAGTTCCACGACCCGATCATTATTAACTTTTCACTGATGAGCTCGACAATAAAGATAGCCTTGCCCTGGATCTCGGCCTCAATGGCAGTAAGATGACATATAGGTTTCAGCCCATACCTAATTGTCCTAAAAGTAGATATAAAGTGCCCATTAAGCTAAACCTTTTCATCCAGATGTGAACTACTTCTTTTGCCGATGGCGAAACTGAGTCAACTGGAACAATTAACTCTTCCTTAATTTCAACACAAGTTAATCAAATAGGGCAAAAGAGGCATTGCACATGAATTACTTATTCCAGAACAGTATTACTTCCTAATATCTTGGTTTCTTTTACAATTTATAATAAGCTATACACAACAAGATGCTTGCCTTGGTCCAAGAAGAATTTAATCCCCGACCCTACTGAATTACCTGACGGTTCCGACTCTGAAGAAGCACAAGGTGGAGCGATACAATTAGGATGAGGTCCACAGATGAACAAGATGACACCATTTCGCAATAAAACACAGGAAAGAATCAATTCTGTTACGGAAAAAATAGGTCAGACAGTTAAGTCTCCACAGAGATCTCGCGTCGAGGTTATGGTCTGTTTGGCACTGGCAATTGGATGCTTTGGTTTTGTCCAGCTGACCGCTGCCCATGGCGGGCTTGATTCGGAAATTCAAGAAATCACCGAGAAATTGGTCAAGGACCCAGATAATTTAGATCTGCTGGTTCGTCGTGGGCAGGTTTATCGGTCCAATGGGAAATACATCGAATCCTTGCTTGATTTAGAACGGGCCTGGCTTCTAAACCGCGATAACCGCACTGTCGTCTTACAACGTGCACTGACTCTATCTGCCTTGGGTCGTGACAAGGAAGCCGAAAGCGCCTTAGATTATTTCCTACAGGAAGAGTCCGACCCAAAACGGGTCTTTGCCTTGGCGGAACGTGCGAGCATTCATGCACGAAACGGTCAAACTGAACTGGCCATTACCGACTTTACCTCAGCCATTCAGTTGCAGCCTACAATTGAGCTATACCTTATTCGGGGGAAACTCCAGGAATCCCTGGGAAAGCTTGAGGAAGCGGCGGCCGGCTATCAGGATGGTCTTGCCAAGCTGGGAGATGCCATCTTACTAAAAAAAGGCCTCATTCGTGTCCGGATGGTTCAAAAGCAATACAGTGAAGCGCTAGCCTTGGTAGACGAAGAGATAGCTGGCTCCTCAGTAAAAACATCCTGGCATCTCAAACGGGCAGAAATCCTTGATCATATGGGTCGACCAGACGAGGCCAAACTCGCCAATGAACAGGCATTAGCTGAAGCCAATAGGGTACTGGGAAAACGCCAGACAGCCATGCAATTGCTTGCCCGCGCTCAAGTTTATCAAGCTATGGGTCGAATTGAAGAGGCCAAAAATGACCTCCGTGTGGCTATTCAAAAGACTCCGCATTTTGCCGAGGCCGATGAACTTTTAAGAACATTAGAGAACCGATAGCCCCTCGCCAACAGCCCCACACCAAAAATTGAACGCTTGGAATACTTAAAAAAATCAGACTGGTTTATAGTGGCACTTGGCTGTGCGCTATTTGTGCTGATGGCCTCTGTGGTGCCAGCCGCCGCGGCGGTTGTGCGGCAACCTTACCTGCAGCTTATCACCCCCACCTCCATCACGATTGTCTGGCGCACCGACCTGAATTCAGCGGACAATAGCCAGGTAAGATACGGCACAGTGTCCGGTTCCCTGACCCAAACGGCGACCGGTACGGCGCTCACCCGGTCCGGGCTCAACGTCAAGGATCACATTGTTACCCTTACGGGCCTGACGGCTGCCACGAAATATTTCTATAACGTCGGCACCGCGACCGACGGGATACAAGGGGGTGGAACGATCAATCACTATTTTGTCACAGCACCCCCCGTCGGGTCGCCTACGCCTATTCGAGCATGGGTGCTGGGTGACTCAGGCGAGAACAGTGTCAACCAACGGAATGTGCGGGATGCGATGCTGACCGAAACCGCACTGAATCCCCCTGCACCCAACCTAATCCTGCACATGGGAGATATCGCGTATGAAAGCGGTACCGACGCGGAATTCACCACCAAGCATTTTGCGGTCTATCAAGATATTCTCCGCCAGACCCCCCTCTGGCCGACGTTAGGTAACCATGAGGCCCTGTCGGTCACGACATCATTGGGCATTGGCCCCTACTATGAAGCCCATGTCCTGCCGAGCAGCGGCCAAGCGGGGGGAGTGCCCTCCGGCACCGAGGCCT
>CAZBQO010000025.1:0-22271 GCA_964494125.1 uncultured Nitrospira sp.
GGTTTAATCGGGCGATGGCTTCAGGAACTCCGGGGAACAACACCAACTGTTCGGGGGAAGTGACATACCCCGTATCATGGTTCAAGGTGCCATCCCGATCCAAAAACACGGCCGTACCCCTTGGGGCGGAGTCATTTCTCATCCAACATGCCCTCTGATCCGACCCTCGTTCGGGTAGCCCGATGATTTCCTGATTTGAGACAGCGCGACGTCCACAACCTGCTCAACGGACACCTGGGTCATGCAACGATGATCAATCGGGCAGGCGCGTAATAAACAGGGTGCACAACGGACCGATGCCGTCACCACGCCACTGAATTGCCCATGAGGACTTGTCGTGGAGGGATCCGTTGAACCAAAAATCGCCGCGACCGGTACCCCAAGAGCCTGGGCCACATGCATGGGTCCCGTGTCGTTGGTCACCAGGACGGAGCAGCGTGTCAACACTCCCATTAATTCCTGTATGGTGGTTCTTCCTGACAGGGCAATCGGTTCAAACCGCATCCGTCTGGCAATGTCCTGCGCAAGCGCTTCTTCTCCTTTGCCTCCAATCAGGACACAGCGGACAAACGGAGCCCCGGGACATTCTTTTGTCAGACGCTCAACCAGGCGATCACCCACCTCCGCGAAACGTTCCGGTATCCATCGCTTCGCCGATCCATATACCGAACCGGGATTGATCCCAATGACCAGCCCGTCTGATGGAAGAAATATCTCAGGAAATTGTCTGGCACATGCATGCTTCACCTCAGGAGACAGAAAAAGTTGAGGGGTATGGTCTTTTCCTGGAGAGTGGGTGATGGCCTTCACGAGCTCCCGATAATACGCCGTATGATGCAGGGTAGCCCGATCCGGCCTGGGCACATGCTCGGACAGAAGCCAACGCCGTCCGTCCGTCGCATACCCGATACGGGATGGGATGCCAGCCACCCAGGCAATGAGGGCCGCTTCAAAGGCATTTTGGAATAACACGGCACGATCAAATTGTTTGCTCTTCACAAGCTGAATGAGATGCCAGAGCCCGAAAAGTCCCTGATGTTCCCCTTGATGGAAATACATCATGACCTCATCCACGCCCGGATGTCCTTCCAACAATTCTCCGATGATCGGCCTGGCCAATACCGTGACTTTGGCATGCGGATGATGATTCCGTAAATCCATGAGAGCGGGTAGGCACATCACGGCATCGCCGATCCAGTTGGGAACACGCACGAGAATATTCATCGAAAAACCATAGGCCCCCTCACATGAACCGATTGGCTTGACCCTATCTGATCAACCATATCTGAGTCCTATGGACAAATGGTATGGAGCTGTTCACGTAACTGGTTTTCCCCTTGGGTCATCCGGACTTGCACCTCCAGCGCCCATAGCGGGTCATCAAGTCTCAAATGCTCTTTAATTTTCAGAGCATCTTTTTCTGTTGTGATCGCGAGATTAAGCCCTACACGTCGCATCTTCAAACGAATGGCTTCAACGTCTTTTTCCGAATAGGCAAAATGATCGGGGTACTGAACCTCCTCACCCACCGTCAACCCACAGGACACCACACTTCTCCGAAAGGAGGCGGGATTGCCTATCCCGCTAAAAAGCAAACAGGCTGTCCCTTTAAAGGCCACGGCCTGTTGGGATTTCCCTGTCGCAATATGCGTGAACATTCCAGGTTCGGTTTCCAAACGTATGGGGACAATGGACGTTCCCACGCTCTGTTCGATTCGATTCTGAAGCGATGCGACCGATACAACTCCTTCTGTTCGACTGAAGACGATCGTCGTGGCCCATTTTGCTGCGGACAGCGGTTCACGCATTCGGCCGGCGGGCACGACTCCGCTTAAGCCCTCAACATCGGTCGCATCAAATAAGAGCACGTCCAGATCCCGATAGAGAGAAAGATGTTGGAAGCCATCATCAAGAAGAAAGCAATCGCATGAGGCCTGCTCTAACACCCACTGTCCCAGACGATAACGATTGGTCCCCACAGCCACAATTGCCCAGGGGCACTTTTCGGCCATTAACATGGCCTCATCCCCGACCGATCGCCACTCTCCCTTCAGCGAGACCCCATCAGAGACCAGCCTATTCACTGCCGAACGTTGTCTTCCATACCCTCGGCTTAAAATCGCCACCCGCTTGCCCCGCTCATGAAGTCTGGCGGCCAACCACATCACCAATGGAGTCTTCCCGGTTCCCCCCACGGTCATATTACCCACACTGATCACCGGTTTTGGCAATCGATGTTGAGGAAACCAGCCACGTTGGTAGGCCGTCCTCCGCAAATGGCCGACTGCACCATAGGGCACAGCACACCACCGGAGAATCCATGGGCAACGCCGGTCCAACCAACGCCAAAGCCGTTCCGGGTTCACACCAAGCGAAGGAGACGTCGTGTTCACGAAGGACACAGGGCGAAGATCATATTCTCCCCTTATTCAGGGCTCTAATGGAAGCTTATCGGAGCACTTCTTGAGATTTGCGGGAAGAAGACCCCTTCGCCGACAAAGCTAAAAAGGCCGAATTGTCCTTGTCCAACAATTGATTAATCCATTGCAGATTCCTGGTGACAACGCCCCGATGGGTCCGGACCATCTCCAACGCCCGTTGGCCCATCTCCTCGGCCGCTGAAGGATGTGCGATCAGACGAATCAACTGAGAGCCCAAATCCTCCTGATTCTGAATTTGTAGGCCTCCTCCTGCCCCCAGAAGCCGTCCGGCAATGTCCCGGCAATGATCGACATGGGGACCAAATAGAACGGGGCGACCCCATTGTGCCGGTTCCAACAAATTATGTCCGCCAACCGGAATCAGTGTACCCCCCACAAAAGTGACCCAGGCCTCCCGGTAGACAAAGGCCAACTCCCCCCTGGTGTCTAACACGATGACGCGAGGGCCACGGGAAACAGCCCGATCTCCGATATTTTGCTCCAACCGGCTGCGACGGACACACGCGAATCCATACTGTTGAATAACCTGTTCAAGCGCAGCCGCACGCTCGATATGTCGTGGAGCCATCACCAGTACCGCCTGCGGGTGTTGGGCAATCACCTGCCGGTACGCATCCAACACACACTCTTCTTCCTGAGGGTGCGTACTCCCGGCCACAATGAGCACCTCAGCAGCTTGGCACGCGAAGAGTGCTCTGAAAGAGACATGGGCATCGGCAGACTTTCTTTCCTCAAGCCCTTGATCAAACTTCATATTCCCGGTGACATGAATGGCATTTGGCTCGGTCCCCAACCGGCCGATGCGCTCAGCATCGTGTTCCGATTGCATCAAGGCCAGATCGAGACAGCTCAATACCTGCTTCATCATGCCTCTAACCCAGCCATATCTGGCAAAGGATCGTGAAGAAATTCTCCCGTTGACAAGACAGATCGGCACCCGATGCCGTTGAAGACTTTTAAGCAGATTTGGCCAGAATTCTGATTCGACCAAAATAAAGAGCCGGGGCTGAAGTATGCGGATATACCGGTCAACCGCCCATAAAAAATCAACGGGAGCATAACAATGGACAGCCACACCCTCCAAACGCTTGATCACGACTTCCCGACCGGTCTCCGTCACCGTGGACACGACCAACGGCCACTGAGGATACCGCTGTTTCATCGCCTGGAGCAGCGGAACGATCGTCGCCACCTCCCCCAAGGAGACCGCATGGATCCAGATGACCGGTTTTTGCAGATTCCGCAATTCGACAGGAACCGCCCCAAGCCGGCACCAAAGGCCGCGTTGACTGCGTTTTTTTGTCAGCAAGAGTCCGATGATAATGGGAAAGGACAATACCAGCAGCACATTGTACATCACATAATACATGAGTCGGTCACCCGTCGAAGGTCTCATTCATATCGACCAGATTCTGGGAGGACATTCGGCGGAGGAATGATTCAACCGGGTCGGTATCCTGAACAGCCAATTCCGCTTGAGCCGTGAGCAGGTTCAACGAACCTTCCAGCTCCGACCCTGGACCGGACAGCTGCTCGTTGGAAAGATCCTGGCTTACCCAGAGGGGTGGGCCCCACACAAACAATCCTACCCCACCGGGATAGGGAATCTGGAAACGATCCCAACTCGTAAAGACTTTTTTTTTGAGCAGGCAAAGGTGAGAGGGATTATGGGCAATCCCGTCGCCTTTGCCAGGTAAATCACTCCCGATTGTACCGTGCAGGCTGGTCCCTTCGGGCCATCGGGCGTCACAACCAGATCCCCGCCATTCCGCCCGGCCTTCAACAATTGCCTGGTCGCCCGAAGTCCCCCGCGTGTGCTCGACCCGCGAATGGACTGAAGTCCAAAATACCCCATGATTCGGGCGATGATTTCTCCATCCCGATGTTGGCTAATCAAAATGGACGCCTGTTGCCCACGGTAGGCCAACGGCATCATCAATTGACGGCCATGCCAAAAGGCTATAATGATCCGTCGGCCTTGGCGATACAACTCGTCCACGGTTTCCCCACCGACGGTGGATATACGCATCGTATGTCCCAAAAGGCGAATCATGTGTGCGGCCAATGGCGGAGCGACGGACAGTTTGATCCAATTCAACATAGGAACGGCGCCCTTCAATTTAGGAGGTCGTCGGTAACGGTTCGGGTTGAGTCAATAAAAATTGCGTTTGATACAATCGAGTATAGAGGCCTCCCTGCTGAAGCAAGGTGGCATGAGTGCCGATTTCTTCAATTTTCCCGCGATTCATCACCACGATACGATCGGCATGTTGAACCGTGGACAATCGGTGGGCAATGATCAAGGTCGTTCTGGCTTTTACCAGATTTGCCAGAGCTTTCTGCACCAGCTTTTCAGATTCCGAATCCAGAGCGGACGTCGCCTCGTCCAGAATCAGAATCGGGGGATCCCGCAAAATTGCCCTGGCAATAGCAAGTCGTTGACGTTGTCCACCCGATAATCGTAGTCCATTCTCACCAACCAGCGTGTCCAGTCCCTGAGGGAGCCGCTCAATAAATTCCCAGGCAAAGGCGGCGCGAGCTGCCTCAATGACAGCCTCCTCACTCGCATTCAGACGGCCATAGGCGATATTATTTTTGATCGTATCATCAAATAACACGGTTTCTTGAGACACGATGCCAATCTGCCGTCTCAGAGACGATCGATCAACCAGGCGAATATCCTCACCATCAATTTTCACGGCTCCTTCCGTCGGACGATAAAACCGTGGGACCAAACTCACGAGAGTGGTTTTTCCACTACCACTGGCTCCGACAAAGGCCACCACCTCCCCCACGTTGATCGTGAGATTGATCTCGTGCAAAGCCGCCTCGTCAGAGCCCTCATATCTGAAGTGGACACCGGAAAATTCTAAATTTTTCGCCATGGGCGGAAGAATTTTTTTGCCTTCGTCTTTCGCTAATTCACTTTCTAAGTCAAGGACTTGAAACACTCGCTGAGCGCCCGCCAACGCACGCTGAACGGACTCATTGGCTCCGGACATTTTCCGGAGGGGGGCATACGCCATGAACATGGCCGCCAGAAAGGAAAAGAACTCTCCCGGCTTCATCTCTCCGGCAATGACTAATCCTCCCCCATACCAGATAATAAAGGCCACACCGCAGACTCCAATGACTTCAAGTAGTGGAGAGGCCATCGCTGAGGTTTGAGACGACTTCACTTTTGCTGTCCGAAAGGCTTGATTGGTCAACGAGAATCGGTCAGCCTCCTTCTCCTCCTGACCATAGGCCTTTACGATCTTGATACCGGAAAACGCTTCTTTTAAGACGGAAGCCATTTTCCCAATGGATTCCTGGCCACGCTTTGAAAGTTTACGAATCCGTCGGCCGACCCGGACTAACACCAATGAGGAGAAGGGTAATACGACCAACACAATCGTCGCGAGTTTCCAATTTTGATAAAAGACCACGGACAGCATCGCTACAAACGTCAGCCCCTGTTGAAAGATATCCTTCAACACACTGGGAATGGCATTCGCCATTTCGTTGACATCGCTAATCACCCTGGCCATTAACCGTCCTGACGTATTCGCATCGTGAAAACGAATAGGCAGGCGCACGATATGAATAAACAATTGTTGGCGAATATCGGACACAAGCCAGTGGCCCACATAACTCATAAGATAACCCTGTCCATAGGCAAAGGAGGCTTTTAAAATCGCGACACCCAGGACAGCTAATGGAAGGATGAGCAACATCTCTTGATTGCGCTCAATAAAAATGCCATCCAGAACCGGTTGGACAAGCCACGCATAGACCGCTGATAGTCCTGCCACCCCGGCAGAACAGACAAACGCGCCAAGCAACCGCAGGCGGTACTCCTTCAGATACGACACGATTCGCCAGAGGGTCTTCATACGGTCGCCTCAGCAAGGATATATGCTGCAGCCCGTTTTGACGCTCCGGCCTCCCCCAGAACAGTCCGAATGGCCTGGAAAGCCTGGGTCATGTCGTGTTGGCGGCGAACGTCTTGCAAGATGCCTAAGGCTTCGTGAGTAATACAGTCCGGGGTCATACGATTCTGAATCAGCTCCGGAACAATTTCTTGCCCGGCTAAAATATTCACTAGACTAATATAGGGAATTTTAACCAGACGTTTGGCAATATGATAGGTCAAGGGAGATGTTCGATAGACCACGACCATCGGTGTCCCAATCAGTGCCGCTTGCAAGGTTGCCGTCCCAGAGGTCACCAACAGTAGATTTGAGGCCGCCATTACCTCATTGGACAGATCTTTGACCACCTTGACCTGGTGCCTTAAATGTCCAAGGAGCTCATGCACCATCGAATCGGACAGTGAATGCGCTTGGGCAAGAAGAACCTGAACTTGAGGGTATTGAGTCCGAATCTGTTCAACCGAACTCAAGAAGGCCGGTAACACCTCCCGGACTTCCCGGACACGACTCCCCGGCAGCAGACCGATCACCAGATCCTCTCTCTTCAATCCTAATTCCTGACGCTCATGCACCATATCGTAGGCAGGCTTTAGGTCATCCAATAATGGATGGCCAACATACGTGCAGGGAATACCGGCTTTTTTGAAAAAGGCCTCTTCGAATGGAAGAATCGCTAACACATGGCTGATCACTCTTCGAATAAGTGTTAAACGACGGCTTCCCCATGCCCACACCTGAGGGGCAATGTAATAGATGATTTTGTGTGATCTATGGGCGATGGCCTTGGCCAGGCGAAGATTCAATCCCGGACTGTCGATGAGGATAATGACATCAAACCGTTCACGTTGGAGGTAACCGGTTAGCGTTCGTAGGGTCTTCCACCCCTGTATGAGCTGCCGGATCCCCGGAACGCCCATGGCATCGACCCGTTTGACATGCGGAAGAAGTGAGACCCCGGCTGCCAACATCCGACTGCCACCCACGCCGATTAATTCCACAGCGGGATTCAGTTCCCGAAGTGCCAGGGCTAAGTGGGCTCCGTGAATATCGCCAGATGTTTCACCAGTCACTAAAAAAATTTTTGGCATCGGGACTCTAACAGACCGCTCATGGCAAATGGCCCGCCCTGACGCGGATTACCGTGGCGAGTGCCCTGCATGTTGTTGAATGAGCGAGACCACTTGAGTTGCGACTCGCAGGGCTTCCACCCCTTCTTCTCCTGAGACACCTCGGGCGGACGGATTTCCCAAAATCGATTGAATGAAGCAGCCCAATTCACGAGTCAGGGCATCGCCTTCATCACCCTTGATATGTTGCGATTCAACTTCAAAGGTTCCACCTTCCAAACTTCTCCTGGTGTTCATCACAGCCTCTTTTCCACCAAAATCAACCGAGAGATAGCGATCCCGTTGATAGACTCTGATCTTTCGCAGTCGTCCAGTCGAGATGCGGCTTGCAGTCAAATTCGCCAAACACCCGCTTTCAAAGAGAATTCGCACATTGGCAATATCGGGCAAATCGGTAAAAACCGGCATTCCTCTCGCTTCCACCTGCAGAATAGGGCCCAAACCTAAGGATAACAACAGATCCAAATCATGAATCATGAGATCCCGTACCACATCGACATCGGTCCCTCGAGGCTGAAAAGGACTGAGACGATGACATTCAATAAAGCCGGGCTGACTCACGAGAGGACGCATCACTTCTACGATCGGATTGAACCGTTCAATATGTCCAACGTGCAGTATGGTCCCCCGTACTTTCGCCAGTTCGACTAACTGCTCACCCTCCCACACATGGCTGGCAATTGGCTTTTCGACGAGAACATGGCACCCGCGTTGCAAACAGGTCGTGACCACAACACCATGTGCGGAGGTCGGGACCGCCACACTCACCGCATCGACCAATGACAGCAGCTCGTCCACATCCTGGAAATATGATACTCCACATTCATCCGCCACCAGATGCCCGCGTGAAGTATCCGTATCAGAGACCCCAATTAAGGTCACGGAAGGCAGGGTTCCATAAATGCGAGCATGATGTCGGCCCAAATGACCAACACCAATCACCCCAACTCGTAAGGATTGTGTCATGTAGGGATCGGTCGTCGCTGAATAGGAGAACGGAGACAGCGGTTCCATTGACACCACTCGAAACACCACGATGGGGAACCCGTCCCCTTACCGTAATGGAGCATCAGAAGACGCGGCATGCTGTACAAGGCCTGTTGGAGCGATGCCAACGATCGCAATTCCTGCTGATCTGGCGATCGCACACATCTCTTCCCGATCAAGAACGACGGTGCGCCCGGCTTCAATCGCGAGAACTGAAGCCTTAACCGCGACCATGGATTGAATGGTTTGAGGACCAACAGCCGGCAAATCAAACCGAAGATCCTGGTGAGGTTTCGTGCGTTTGACCACCACGGTTCCCTTGCCACCAAGTGTCCCTCCACGAGAAATGGTCCCATCCGTTCCCTCAACGGCTTCAACGGCGACAATTACCCGATTTTTCACCACGACACATTGCCCAATATCTAACTTTCCCAAGGTTTCCAGGGTATCCCAACCAAATTGAATATCGTCGCTCTCTTTGCTCGTTGGCTTCCTGTAGGCGAGATTGCCCTCTTTCGCCAGAATACCTTCAAGGCCAAACGTGGACTCTCGAATCTGAATCCCCTCCCGCTCCAATTCTCCAGCCACCGCTCTGAGAATCGCATCGTCCTTCCAGTGTTTCAAACGGCTAAAAATCGCCAAGGCCCTGAGGTCCGGCCGAAGTGCGGTAAAGACATGGGTTTTGTGGATGCCACCCAACATGACGGCCTGGCGGATACCATCACCCTTTAATGCCGCCAAGGCTTTACTAAACTGCCCGACCTTGAGCCAATGAATGCGATCAACATGGGCTTCGAGTTCCGGAAGGGTCTCACCCACATGCGCAATGGCGGAAACCGAAAACCCTAACTGCCGGACATTATCCGCAAAAATAATCGGAAAACGCCCATTACCCGCAATTAGTCCAATCCGCTCATCTTGTTCAGGAGAAATCATACCCTGCGCACCAAGTCAGCCGCAGCCTTACTCCTCTTCATCATCCAACTCCCGGGAGGACACTTGGCAGATGCCACGACTGGTACTTTCTAAAAAGGTGAGTAACGTCATGACGTCTGTGCTTTCCCCGTACTCGTTACGAGCAAGTTTAATGGCTTCTTGCAGACGATGTCCCTGTCGGAATAAGAGTTCAAATGCGGCCTTTAGGGTATTCATGCGTGCTCCGGAAAACCCATGGCGTCGCAAGGCGATCGTATTCAGTCCAAACATTTGTGCACGATAGCCTCCTGCCGCACGAACAAACGGCGGGACATCCCGTCCTAGGGCGGAACACCCTCCCACCATCGCATATTCACCAATCCGTACATATTGGTGCACCCCGACTAAGCCTCCGATCACGACAGAATTTCCCACTGAGACATGGCCGGCTAAGTTTGCCGCATTGGCCATCACAATATAATTACCCAGCTCACAATCATGAGCCACATGAGTATAGGCCATGAAAAAATTATGGTGCCCGATTCTGGTCACTCCGCTTCCAAAAGCTGTCCCTCGATTAATCGTCACATTCTCACGAACAATATTATGATCTCCGATACAGACTCTGGTGGGCTCATCTTTATATTGCAAATGCTGCGGAGGGGTTCCAATCGACACAAACGGAAAAAACCGGCAACGCCGGCCGATGTCCGTATGCCCCTCGATACACACATGAGCCACTAATTCGGTCTGATCTCCAATCGTGACATGTTCCCCCACGACGCAATAGGGCCCGATTATGACATCTTCACCTACAGTGGCTTTGGGATGGACAATGGCTGTGGGATGAATATTCATCAAATTCTCACTTTTTGCGTTGAACATGAATTCAAAGCCAGACTTCGTGCAACAACCCTGTTGCCTGCAGCTAGGCCTCACTTCCTTCGACTTTGACCATGGCGGTCATTTCGGCTTCGCAGACTAAGGAGGACTCGACCAAGATCTTCCCGGCCATCTTCCAAAATGGATCTTTTCGCCGGATCACCTCGACCTCAACCCGCAATTGATCGCCGGGAACGACCGGTCGACGAAACTTAGCTTTTTCAATTCCGGTGAGAAAAACAGTAGGGCGCCCCGTCCCCATTGCCGTTTTTCTGGCCAACACCCCGCCTACCTGGGCCATCACTTCTAGAAGTAACACGCCAGGCATAATAGGGTACCCAGGGAAATGCCCTTGAAAAAACTCTTCATTGGCCGTGACGTTTTTAATGCCCACAATCCGCGTGGCATCTTGGATTTCAATGATCCGATCCACTAACAAGAAGGGATATCTGTGCGGAAGTAATGCCTGAATTTGGAGAATATCTAACTCGCTCTCAGCCATACTGACCCCTTTCTCTCAATGTTTCTCTGCCACCATTGGTCCTTATGACCATGAACCTCCCTTTGGACTAGGGGGTACGAATCTCACCGCTCTCCCGATCCAGCGCCTGAATAACATCAGTAGAAATATCCAGGCCGGCTTGATAAAACAAGGTGCCTGAATTTACTCCGTACTCTAAGACCAAGCCTAGGCCACGTTGACCGGCAACTTCCGCTACCACCTTTTGCACATGGAGACGGAATTCGTTTTGCAATTCTCGTTGTTTTTCTTGAACTTCTCTGTTTAAATCGGCGACTTTTTGTTGGTACCCGGCCATTTTTTCCCTGAACTGTTCTTCCTTCCGATCTCTGGCCTCCTGACTCAACACCGTACTTTGGGCCATCAATTCACTTTCCAACTTACGTAATTCCTTTTGCTCTAATTCCACAAGTGTTTGTCGATCCTTCATGAAGGCATTCAGCGCATCCGACAGCCGTTTTCCCTTGACCGTTTCAGCCAAAATCCGCTGAGGATCAACCACGCCGACCGGAAGATCCGAGGGATTGTTTGGCCCTATAGCCGTGCAGCCCCAGGCAATACTCAGGACCAGGCTTCCCAAAGTCATCCACCCGCCGATCCCCCCCACACCTGTCTTCTTCATTGAATGCTCTCTCCTCCCCCTCGCCATCATGCGCGGTCTTGTTGCAAATCCCATCTAAAAGACCGATCCCACGGAAAACTCAAATACCCACTTTCTGTCATCCTTTGGCCCATCTATAGGACGCCCATACGCCGCCCGAAGGGGACCAAATGGTGAAATCCATCTCACCTCCATGCCTGCAGCCATTCGAAGATCAAAATCTAATTTATCTCCCTCTGAAAATCCTCTTCCATAATCGAAAAAAATGACGCCGTTCAACTTGGCATCGGGTAACACCGGAAAAATTAAATCATTGTTAATAATGATTTGTTTATTGCCCCCTTCAGGATCGTTACCATCGGTCACCGGTCCGGCACGGCCAAATTTAAATCCCCGCACGGTGTTAATGCCTCCCACATAAAAAAACTCAGGAATAGGGAATTCCTCTCCATTAAACCCGTCTCCATATCCGATCCGCCCCCGAATGGAATGACGAAAATCCCAAAATGGCAAGGGGGTAAATTTCATGGCATCCAACGACATGCTATAAAAATTATTTGATCCCCCAAGGGTATCCGTCCCAAAGCTCGCGATGACACCGACTCGAGTACCCCGCCGAGGGTCTAAATAATAATCACGCGAATCCCTGAATAAGGAGGCACGGAACCCCGTCGTCGATTGCGTGCCTTCCTGATCCTTAATGAGATCGTTGGCGTCAGAATCCACATCATCAATCTTGATTTTTTCCGCGACAAGGGTAAAAGTGCCGGTCAGGAATTCAGAAAACCCCCGACCAAACGTCAAATTCGCACCTTGCTTTTTTTCAAGGTACGTCAGAAAATTCGTCCGCGAACTGAACAAATCTGTTTGAAACGAGGTTAACGTATCAAAAATGGCCGGATTTCGAAAGGTAATAGTTCCCAGAGTACGCCGTCCTCCTACCTGACCTCGAATCCTGGCTAAATATCCTCGGCCGAATAAATTTCCCTCGGTAATATCCGCAATCAACGTAAATTGGTCCAACGTACTGAACCCCCCGCCAATGCTGAAGGAGCCAGTCGGTTTTTCCTTGACTTTGACCTCTAAATCGACCTCACCTGGAGCAATTTGTTTGGGTAGAATTTCCACAGTTTCAAAAAAATTCAAATTATTAAGACGTTCGAAGCTTCGTTTGATTGCCGGAGAATCGATCATATCCCGTTCATCCACCCGCAATTCACGCCGAATCACATTATCCCGCGTCTTATTATTCCCGGTAATGCGAATATCTTGAATCCTGACCATTTCCCCTTCCTCAATGGAAAAACCAATACGAGTGCTCCGCGTAGGCGGATCAGGCTCTACCGAAGGATTGGCCTCGGCAAACGCATAACCACGACTGCCATATAAATCCGTCAACCGTGTAATCTCATCACGGATTTTTGCACGCTGAAAGACTTCACCAGGTTCAATGATCAGTCCTTCCCGCAATTCAGCATCAGAGAAGAGTGTGTTTCCGGTATACTCGATTTGACTCACCACATAGGGCTCTCCCTCGACAATCGGGAATACCAGGGTAAACCATTCTTTCTTCTCATCCAAATCCATACGAGGCATCCCGACTTGGACATCTAAATAGCCTTTATTGAGATACACTTCCTTAATCCGTTCGACATCATTTGGAAGCTCATCACGATGGAGAATGCCCGCATCCGAAAAAATTGACCAGGGCCAGGAATACTCTCGATTGGCCATAAAGGAGATCAATTCCTTCTTCTGAATGACATTACGCCCCTCAAACACGATCGTGCGAATATGGGCCTGGCTCCCTTCTTCGATATAAAAAGTCAATCGTACTTGATTGTTCTCGACCATATCCGTGATAGGAATAATTTGCGCATGGTAAAAGCCCTTGTCGTGATATAACGATCGAAAATTTTCTACAGAAACCTTTACCTGTTCTTTATCCAAAAATACCTGGTTTTTTATGGTATTTTTTTCGTTTAGCTTATCGTCTGACAACTCTTCATTTCCATCAAACACCACTTCGATCGTAAACGGCTTTTCCTTCACACGAAAGACCACCAGGACTCCATTGGCCCTGACTTCGGTTGAGACTTCGACCTCCTCAAAAAACCCCATCCCATATATGAGCTGAATTTGTTCCCGAATGGACTCTTGGGTAAATGAATCTCCCGGTTTGATGGATAATTTCCCTAAAATAGCCAGGTCTTCGATATGCTGGTTTCCTTCAATTTCGATGGCTTCAATGTGGGATTGGGAAGATTGGGCCAACACGGGCCTTTCAAACGAAAGTGTTCCTAATAGGAGAAGGCCGACAAGGAGAAAAAGGCAGACTGATGGAAAGGGAGAAATCCCAAAACCCTTCAGCTTTTGCCTAAGACACAGTGACCCAGGCAACACTAGATCCATGGGGCATCTCGAAAACGATGGAAGAAACAAGAAGGGTGTATCACAGAAAATTTGTATGGTCAGCGGGACAGCAGAATTGCCCCTTCAATTTGGTCCCCAACGGTTAAACCTTAAAGATGCTGGTGATAATGGGGGGAAGCCTGAGAAATGAGGAGACAATCATCATGTTGGGATCAAGGTGCCCGATTATATTCTTGCGAGGATTCCTTGTAAAGGCAACATCTTACGCATGCGCTATTTCCAGAGATATCCCGATAAGGGAGCAAGCATAAACCTTGACAACATTTTTCACCTTCTCCTAGTATCAAAATCAATAAAAATCATGTCGGTTTGCTAAAACAACGAATAATGGAATTTCATTCAGAGGCCCATTCCTAACCCCAGACACTTCGGCATTGGCTGTACCAGCCGGGACCATCATACTGTTCACCATGGATCCGAAGATATCCCTGCTCTGTCTGGCAAAGCCCCCTTACGCATGAAGAGATTCGGAGAAACATTGTTCACCATTTTTGCCAAATCTTTGATGGACCCATTCGTTCATCGTTAGAAATGAGACTGATGACTGAAGACTACCCGGAGATTCCCACACCTTCCATTGAACAGATCCCAGAGGAATTACCACTTCTGCCAGTACGGGACATTGTCGTCTTTCCCTATATGGTGCTTCCCCTCTTCGTTGGGCGTGACATATCCATTAAGGCCATTGAAGCCGCACTCTCTTCCAACCGCTTAATCTTTTTAACCACCCAAAAAAATCAAGACGTGGAAGCACCGGAGAGCCAAGATCTCTATCAAATGGGCACGGTCGGCGTCATCATGCGCATGCTGAAACTTCCGGATGCCCGTATCAAAATACTTGTACAGGGCCTCACAAAAGCCCGGGTTCAAGAATTTACCCAAACCCATCCATTTTTCTCCGCTCGCATCAAAACCTTGACCGAATCACCCACAGCGCTTCCTTCCTTGGAGAAAGAAGCCATCGTTCGCTCCACCCGAGAGTCCTTGGAAAAAATTGTCGGATTAGGAAAAGTGTTGATGCCGGATGTGCTCACCGTCATTGAAAATCTAGACGATCCTGGACGTCTGGCAGACATTATCTCTTCCAATCTTGGGCTCAATATTGAGACCACTCAGGGAGTCCTCGAAATTGATGATCCTCTTCTCCGCCTGAGGCGAGTGAATGAAATCCTGAGTAATGAGCAGGACGTCTTGTCCATGCAACAGAAAATCCAAGCTGAAGCCAAGGGGGAAATGGATAAGACGCAACGAGAATACTTCCTTCGCGAACAACTCAAAGCGATCCAGAAAGAGTTGGGAGAACTCGATGACCGATCTGAAGAAGTGGCCGAATTTCGTCGAAAGATTCAAGACGCCAGCATGCCGGACAAGGTTTTGAAAGAAGCGGAGAAACAACTGAAACGTCTGGAAAAAACACACCAGGATACAGCCGAGGCCGGGACAATCCGAACGTACTTGGAATGGATGGTGGAATTACCTTGGAACCGTCATTCTGAGGATACCCTCGACCTCCCCCAGGCAACCCAGGTTCTGCAGGAGGATCACTACGATCTGGAACGGGTCAAGGAACGAATTCTGGAATATCTCGCCGTGCGCAAACTCAAAGACAAAATGAAAGGACCCATCTTGTGTTTTGTGGGCCCTCCTGGAGTCGGCAAAACTTCTTTAGGTAAATCGATTGCTCGTGCCATGGGACGGGAATTCGTTCGCATGAGTTTAGGTGGAACACGAGACGAAGCCGAAATTCGAGGACATCGCCGAACCTATGTTGGAGCATTGCCAGGAAGGATTGTCCAAGGAATCAAACAGGCAGGGACCAATAACCCCGTGTTCATGCTAGATGAAGTCGATAAAATTGGAACCGATTTCCGCGGGGATCCCTCGGCTGCCTTACTGGAAGTGCTCGATCCGGAACAAAACCATGCGTTTGTCGATCACTATCTCGGAGTCCCCGTTGACCTGAGTAAAGTCATGTTCATTACGACCGCAAATTTGACGGATCCCATTCTCTCCGCACTACGGGACCGAATGGAGATCATTGAAATCCCAGGGTATTCGGAGGAAGAAAAGCTTGGCATTGCTCAACGCTACCTGATCCCGCGTCAGTTGGAGGAACACGGGATCACACAAGAGCACTTACTTCTCACCGATCCGTGCCTGGCGCGCATCATTTCTCAATATACCAAGGAGGCCGGGGTTCGCAATCTGGAGCGTGAACTGGCCAATGTCATGCGAAAAGTGGCGAAACGCATTGCCGAAGGAAAGATCAAACGCTATCAGGTCACTCCCCGAAACCTCCATCACTACCTCGGCGTTCCTAAATATGTGCCGGATCAGGAACAGGAAAAAGATGAAGTCGGCGTCTCAACTGGACTCGCATGGACAGAAACCGGTGGGGATGTCTTGTACATCGAGGCTTCGGCCATCAAGGGAAAAGGCCTTTTGACCTTAACAGGGCATCTTGGCGACGTCATGAAAGAATCTGCTCATGCCGCACTTACCTATATTCGCTCCCAGGCCAAGTCATTGGGAATCAATCCTGACATTTTTGCCAAACAGGACATTCACGTTCACGTTCCGGCCGGGGCCATTCCCAAGGACGGACCGTCCGCAGGCATTACGATGGCGACGGCCCTTGCATCCTGTCTCAGCAATAAACCTGTCAAACGAGACGTGGCGATGACAGGGGAGGTCACGCTTCGCGGCAGAATACTGGCCATTGGCGGATTAAAGGAAAAAGTTTTAGCCGCTAAACGGGCTCATATCAAAACCATTGTGATGCCTAAAAGAAACCAGAAAGACCTTGATGACATTCCCAAACATCTACTACGAGGCCTTGAGTTTATTTATGTGGAGAATATGTCGGAAGTTCTTAAAGTCGCCCTTCGCACCAAAAATCGACACGATTTGAACTCGTCAATGACTCATGGACATAGTTCATCCGGCCGTCGAAAAAAAGTTGCCTCCCCGGCCACCCGTCGCCCTTTACGACAATCCATCACCAAGACACGCTGACTTTTTATCATGTCCCCTTCCCGCCGCCAGGCGCCCGTGTCGACAATAGGGGAATTCCAACTTATCCGCGCCCTAACTCGTGGATTTTCCGCACCCGGTCCTCGTACCCTCATTGGCATGGGAGACGATGCAGCGGTTCTGGCCCACCCCTCATCAGCCCACCTCGTCATATCCACCGACCTCCTTGTTGAAAACATTCATTTCTCCAAAAACACCTCTTCATTTTTTGACCTTGGCTACAAAGCAGCCGTAGCCAATCTCAGCGACATGGCCGCAATGGGAGCCATTCCCACATATATCCTGGTGGCCATAGCCCTTCCCGCTCATGTGAGATATGGAGACTGGAAGGACCTGTATCGTGGGCTTTCCATTCCTTGCAAAGCCCATGGGGTTCAACTTGTGGGTGGGGATACTTCAGCATCACGTTCCTCTTTGTTTCTGGCAATCACCATACTCGGACAGGTTAAACCCGGGCTGGCGTTAACCCGGGATGGGGCTCAGGAAGGAGACATCATCTATGTCAGTGGATCGTTAGGTAACTCAGCCGCAGGATTAGACTATCTGAACCGACACCCTTCACGCGGAAAGCTTTCAAAATTGCGGCAACCCATGAAGTTTTTAGTTGGGCGCCATCTCCAGCCCACCCCTCGTATTGCATTAGGACGGTTGCTGTCTTCCCGCCGTTTGGCTTCGGCGGCCTTAGACCTATCTGATGGCCTCTCAGGGGATATCGAACATTTGTGCCAACAAAGCCGAGTGGGTGCCCTCATTCAGGAGGCCAACCTTCCCATCTCATCTCATCTCATCACATATGCGTTAAAGAGGAGGGTAGATCCTCTATCCTGGGCTCTCCATGGAGGAGAAGAATATGAATTACTGTTTACCGTGTCTCCCAAAAAACAACACCGCCTGGAATTGGCCGTCAAACAACTACGGATTCCTGCCACTGCCATTGGTGTCATTACCTCTCGTCGTTCGGGAATTCAAATAGCCCATCAAGACGGCAGAACTCAAAAATTGGTATCTCAAAGTTATGTGCATTTTTCGGAATAAGAGAATGCAGGAAGCTGTCCATGGTAACGCTTGAGGCTGTCCGCCAACAATTGACACATGTCTTACATCTTCGGGAAACTCCTCACCGCACAGCCTTGGCATTTGCTCTAGGTGTGTTTATCGCCTTCGCACCGCATTATTTGTTCCACACCGCCAGCGTGGTATTCTGTGCCTGGGCCTTCCGGCTGAATTTTTTAGCGCTCTTTCTGGGGTCCTTGATCAACAACCCCTGGACACTTATTCCAATCTTAGCCGCTAGTCTCTATACCGGAATGCTGTTGATGGGCGCATCCTCATCAATCACGATTGAGTGGGGTCAGATGAGGGTGGACAATATATTTGACATGCTTTCTCCCTACCTCATTCCTTTTCTCGTTGGGGCCTGTGCCCTGGCGATTGTCGGATCGTTGATCGCCTACCCCGTCATGCGATGGGTCATCACCCGATACAGGGGGCTCAAGAATTCCTAGCAAAATAACAAACATGAAGCACCAGCAAATCCAAACCGTGAATACTTTTTATCCCATGCATTTTCTGACAATGCGGCACACTCCAACAGGCGAAAGATTGAGATCAGGGAAAGACGCTTAACCCATGCCCGTGTCAGAACCACTCTCATCCCCGTTTGATGGCGTCTCGCTTCTTGCCGACCCTATTCACGGCTATATTTCCATCACCGTTCCCTATCAGGAACCACATTCTACGGAACAGACCGAAAAAGATTTGATTGATTCTCCATGGGTTCAACGTCTTCGGTTTATTCTCCAACTTCAAAGTGCGCATTGGGTCTATCCAGGCGCCGAGCATACCCGCTTCCAGCACTCCCTCGGGACCATGCACCTGGCGGGTCGATTTATGGCTCGCCTCTATCCGTCGCTTTGCCAAACCGTCTCCGAGGTCCCATCGCGTCATTTTCTGGAGGAATTTATTCGTATAACGGCCCTGCTCCATGATATCGGACATGGCCCGTTCTGCCATTTTTTCGACCATCATTTCCTGCATCAATTTAACCTGACGCATGAAGTGGTGGGCCAACACATTATTCGTGACCATTTGGGGCCAATTATCAAAAAGATTTGTCGGAGCCCGTCCGGGCCATTTGCTCCAGGAGAGCATTTAGACCCGGAACATATCGCCTTCCTTATTCTCAAGGATCCTCATAAATCGACAAAGCGTTTGCCGCCGTGGGTTATCGCTTTACAACCCCTTCTTGGCGGAATTTATACCCCGGACAATTGCGACTACGTCATCAGAGATTCCTACATGTGCGGAGTAGCCATTGGCCCTGTAGATATTGAACGACTCCTTCATTACACCTTCTTTTCATCACAGGGACTCACGATCCACCAATCAGGACTTCCAGCATTGCAAATGTTTTTACACGCACGACTCTATCTCTACGCCAACGTCTACTACCATCGCACCACACGGGCGATCGACATTCATCTCCAGGAAATTTTTCAACCCACCATGGAGATCCTGTGCAAAAAAAATCCTCTCCAATCCTTACCTCATTACCTACATTTAACCGATTGGCACGTCATCGAAACGGTACGTTCATGGAAGCACGCCCGTTCCATGCATAAACGACAACTGGGAATGGAGTGGAGTGCAATTATCGGAAGACACGTGAAGTGGAAAACGGCATTCAGCACGCTCCTCCCCATCATTCAACCGGCATCATCATCCTTTCAACCTCAGGTCTTTCTGAGCCGGATGCGTCGACTGTTACCTACTCAATACCGTCACCAGGATATTCGAGTAGACTTTGCTCATAAGGACCCTCGCCCCATTAATTTGCTCAATATGGGGAACTTTCAAATATTTGTCTGGAACCCGGCCAAAGGCACAGTCGAAAAAGATAGCCTTCAAAAATACCTCCAGTATCTTCCAGCCCGGATAATCACCCTGCGAGTATTTAGCCAGGATCATTCCATCGATGAGATCCTTGCCAAAGCTGCAGAGGAAACCCTACGCCGACATTGGCCAACTTTAATTCAACAGGGTTAAATGTCTATAGCAGGGAGAGTTGCCCCACATATAGATCCATTGGAATGAGGGATTCGTGCCAAGTTAATGAGAGCGACTGCCAAGATGGAGGGCGTAAATGTCCTTCACCAGGGTGAGTTGTAAACGAAATCTTTTAACCGGATCAGAGAGATGGGGAATAGCCTGACCGGAATCCTGACACTCCGGACATGCCCCCAATAACTTCACTTGAAGATCTTGTAAGCTTTGCAGAAAAAACGGATCCTCAGGCCAATCCTGAAATTGGATGTCACGAATTTTTCCTTCTTGCGCTTGAACGACACCCACCGCCGTCCGTTTATTGCTGGGGAGATACCCCCGCACTGGCAATCCTTCCGTTATTGCAGGAGCCCAATTGAATTTGATCAGACTTTTTAAATCCTGAATAAGAATGTCTTCCGAGTCACCCAGGGGCGAAATCTTGGTCCCCTCTTCTTGGGACTCTCCGATAGGCTCCAGCACAACAAGAGCGTGCTCGTCCGGCACAGGAACCACCACGCTATCAAATGTCACATGCTGCCCTTCCCACTCGACCCAATCAACCGGAAATTTGACGAGCCCGGTGACAAACGGGTTTGGCCACATAGGCACGGATACCCCTTGAATACCTCGGATTGAAAATTTACGTTCGGTCCGCCACCCCCAATCAGAAAAAATCGCCACCACATCCTGCTTTTCATTAAGAGCACGGATAAAAACGCGCCGGGGCTTTTGAAAATGTTCAATAAATAATGACTGGGCTCCTGACCCCTCATCTAGGGTCGTCTTAAATCCATCAGAATCTACATTTCCCCCCGAATCGGTTCCTGACTTCTGCGCTTCCTCTAAAATATTGGAAATCTGGCGTGGAGAGAAAAACAATGAAAAAGGAATAGCCATGACCGGCACAGACCTCGCGGGATCAATCGAAAAGTGCCATACCTGATACAGGGGCTGCCCCATTTCCACAAGAAATCCCTCATTCCAAATGGTTTCTGCTAACCGATACGCTTCCCTTCGCTGATACGTGAGCTTTTCCAATGATAGGAATGCATCAATATGAGACACCATAGATAAAGGATTTGGTTCGGAGGAAGTCACCTGTTCCCCTTTTTTATCAACTCCAGGATTCCCCCTAAAAAGCGGCTTCTGGTCTTTCGAAATTTGATCGACTATAGACCGGCTAACTCCATCGAGAGAAGGGTCAAACACACCAATGAGGTGAGTCACAAGGTCTTGCTCCAAACCAGGGATATCCGACTCTACCCCCTGAGCGTTGACTGAGCCCACGACCACCCCAGTTTCTACGTCGACAATCTGCAGATCCACGGAAAGGATGTCCTGCTGCAAGTAAATTCTCCCTTGAATGAGATACCGTACTCCTTGTAACTGTCCAAGACCGACTGAATTCTCAACTGATGAAAACCCTCTTTGTTGAAGCCATTGCTCCCGTAACACCGAACCCAGCGCATCTCGCGATACCACCTCAAGTTGTGGCCATTGCGCCAAATCACTAACCAGCATTTCTTGAAGTCCGCGACCCAGCCAATTTAGATGGGAATACGGGCTCATATTTTCCAAAGGAAGGATAGCAACGCTATGCGGTCGACTGAGAGCACGCGTGTGTAGAGAGGGAATGAGGGATGAAGATGATGAAGTCGGAGAAATGGGAATCTCCGATGGTCTCTGACATCCTGCCATTAGCGTGAGACAGGACACCAGACACCAGAAAATTACTGGAGCCCTAATCAAGGATGGAATCGACAGGTTGCTTGAGGCGAAGTCGTTGCATGGTGGCTTGAGAACGAAGTGTGTGTCGAATAATCGCTTCGCGATCATCAGAAGAAATTTTGGTGAACTCCACCGCAATCTCAAATCCTTGTTCCTTGCCTTTTCGTTTGGCATCAACCCTCACAATTTTCCCAACAGCCTGAATCGGAATAAATGGTCGTAAAATGAGGCGTAGCACGAGAAACGAATCAAGGGGATATGAGTCTTCAGAAAAAAATTTTATTCCGGAACCGCACAGGCTCACTTTCGTAAATTCTGGAATGGCCCCTTTCAGATTTTTGTCTTTCCCCAATGTCCGGAGAATTGACGTCAACATCCAGTCAATACGCGTGACCATCTGTAGGAGCAAAGGATCACGGATAGTAAGATCTTTTTCATCCACCATGGCCTTGACTAAATCCGGGGAGACCGCCAACTCATCCCATTGCCATTGGCTGAATTCTGCCCCATCAAGATCAATGGTTTCATAAGAGAAGGCAAGAGGAATCTCAACCCACAGACATACAGGCACATCTACACGGCAATCTTGACGTCGATCCTCAGAAGCCACGATATCCATAAGCCACCTTTATAAGAATCGCCCTG
>CAZBQO010000026.1:0-21441 GCA_964494125.1 uncultured Nitrospira sp.
ACCAGCACCATATATTCCACTTTCTTGAGGGCTTCCAGGATTTGATCCCACCAGTCTTTGCCCCCTTCCATTTGGGTGCGGTCCTGCCAAAGGGAGAATGGGTGGTCGGTGAGTTTTTGATGGAGATCGCGTGCGAAGTCTTCCCCATCCTTCCGGGCATAGGAAAGAAAGATTCGCGGCTGATTTCCAGAAAGGGTGGGATTCGTTTTTGTTGGCATCGAGAGTGAACTCGGTTTGGTTATCTAACGCTGAGGGCCTCTCACATTTATCTTCTGCTTCTTCAGTAGAGCCAGAGAGTCCAACGATTCTGCGATCACTTATGATGGACAGAGCCACGAAAAAAGTAAAGCCTGCGCAGAAGGAATGGAACAGGAATATTTCAGTTACTTCAAATAATTCCAAAGCATTCTTGTTTTTGAATCATGCCAGAAGCGCCTGCCATGCAACATCGAATCCCTTGAAGTCTCTCGCCCTTCCTTTGCCCGACGCCTGCCGCCCGTCCCCCTGATCGGACGCTCTTTGTCTTGGCGGGCCTTGTCTGAGCCCTGCGAGTTGGCCCGCCTTCCTCTTCTTAGCGTCCGATCATTCTCATGAGGACGGGTGGGGCGTCACTGGTTTTGGTCACTTTTGCCGAAACAAAAGTGACTCGGCTGCCGGGCCGAAACCCGGCATTTCTCAATCGTTCAAATACATTCCAAAGAAGGACATGTGGCTAACATCATGTTTTTACGCCACGAACATTGCGGAAGTTTCTTTTGGAAGTGATGGCAAAGGCCCAAGAATACGGTTATTTATTTTAGGACCGCCTACGATTGGGGAGGAAGAAAAAAACTTGGGACTCGGCGGCACAAAGAGGAAAAGGTTTTCGCTTCGAGATACCAGAAAACACGGTGTCATTCCCAACATCGTTCATCGGGACTCCATTCTTATTCTTTTTAGATGGATACCCCCTTACTACTACTGGGATGACCGAATACCTGCCATGGCCAACACTGTTACGTCCCCATGCAAATCGCACCTATTCGTCGCAACCGGCCATGGCACACCCGCGGTCACGAGCCACAAACATCCCAGCCACCTTCCGGTCTTGCTCCTTGAAGGCTTTGTGCCACCAGCAGGCTGCATTCCAGAGATGCTCCGGAGCGCTATTACGTTCCGAGGTCCCCGGCGTCACTCCCAAACCCACGCCTTCAAAGATGAATTCAATATACGACGAGGCGGCGATGGGCATACCCTCCCGCAACGGATTGCGCTTGGCCCCTTGCGACCAGAGATAGCTTTGCCAGACTCCTAACATCTCCCAAAAGTTGTAACGGACACGATCCTGATTCCAGTCCCTCGCCCGTTTTTTAAGCTTTTTGGCCTCCTCATCCGTCATACTGACAGCCACAAGTCCGACATTCGCATCGATGTCTTTGTCCTCATACAAGCCTAATGTGCCTTCATTAATGCCATTACACTCCGGCCTTGGGAACATCCCGTTGCGTGGATGCAGCGGAACTTCAAGAATCGGCAGAGACCGCAACGACGTGCGAGAGGTCACGGGTTCGGCCACCACAAACACATGCGACCAGAAACTCGGGCGGAGATCCCAACGCAACATGGACTGTGCCGTTCGCAACGTATGTCCGGGAAGGTCACGACTGCCGATCAATCCCACGGTCATCAATCCACGATTGCCGATGTCCTGTTTTTGCAAGGCGGCAAATGCATCGTTGAAAAATTGCAGGTTGGTGCGTTTTCCATATTTGCTGGTCCAGTCTTTGATAGCCGGATTTCTGGTTGCGGTTTGAGAATGGCGCATGATGAATTCCTTTCTCTCTGATTGGCAGATAGGCCTGACAGGTTATTTCCATCCCTATCGTAACTGTAATTCTTTTTTAAACAACAGCTTCAAGGGACCGCCGATTCCTTGTGGAGGCGCTTCCTCGTCCCAATCCAGTTGAATGCGTTTGGCCGGCAACCGCCACAGTTCCAATTCGAACCGGATACGAGACTGGCCTCCCACAGCACTTCCCGGATACATCCGTATTAGTCCGACATTATTTTGGATGGTCGGGATTTCGTTATGCTTTGGTGAATCAATGATCCAGATGGATTCCCCGCCTTGGGCATTCGGGCGTACCCGTATCCGCTCAGGAGGGGCTTCAGGCTTGGTATTGCCAGGGTTGATCATCGCGGCCGGCGAGGCGATGAATTCCGGAACGCCATAGGGCGCATCGGGGAAAGGACCATGTGCTTCAGCATACCGGCCGGTGTGAATATCCCCCGAAAGGATCAAAATGTCGTGTGGCATCCCCTGCGTGTTCTTTCCACCTAAACTCCGCTCGATCACGCGCCAAAGACGGGCGTAATCTTCCTTGAAATTGGATAAAGAATGATCTTTGTAATTCCCGTCCTTTTGAAAAAGAGGTTGACCTAACACCAGGACTCCAGGGCCCTGCAACCCGTGTTGCCAGTCTTCCAGTGCTTTCCATTGATCGTCCAAAATGAAATGCCCGGCTCCTTTGTCGCGGCACTCCTCCCGTGTGGACCGGGTATCGGTAATAAAAAAAGAAACGGGATCGATCACAAAAGAATACCAGCGGGCTCCATCAGGATTCAGGCATTGCTGATATTGATAATAGAGTTGATCAGCCACAGGACCATAGGTATTGCGATGTGAATCATCCCATGCCTGAATCAAATGTTTTTGCTTCTCAGGATAATCGTTCCAATATTCGTGATCATCACACGTGATAAAATTTGGGTTGAGTTGAAGGACTTCCCGGTAATGCTCGTCTTCCCAATATTGCCGATATCGTTTTCCAAACAGTTGAACCGCCTCCTTATCAGCAATATCCCAATAAAGGGGCCAGTCGAGATAGACTTGGTCCCCTATCAGCATTTTAAAATGCGGCTGACATAATATTTTCAACTCCCTCATGCCTGCGCGGTAATATCCATCCCTGTCGTTGTTCTGCCAAAAACAGGAGGAAAAGAGAAACGTGACCCCTTTGTCAGTGACTTTCTGAGGAAGGGTCGACCAGAAAAACGTTTGAACTTCGGCCTCATTGTTAGTTCCCACCTGGATCTCAAAGATTGCACCTTGTGGTGGCGGGGAGCTTTGTAACCGCACAGACATTATCCCCATCCGTCGTTTCAGCCCTGATAATGGGGGCAACAGCTTCCATTCAGTGTGAACGGGGACCATGGTACCACCTTGTCGCACTTCAATAGCGGGTGGAGCAAAACTGCCTTCCCCTTTTTGCGAGCACCAAATGCGCCAGCCTTGACCATTATTGAGAGGGGCACCCGGGACAATCCACATATTCATCTTCTTACCCTTATCAGCGCACGTTCATTATCTTGCCCTCTCTTTCCTGACTCCAGGAGGATCGGCTTGTGTAGTTTCTTGGAGAAAGCCTGAAGGGCCGGAAGCCTCACCCTCCGACGGGTGAAATGCCCCACCGGGATCTTGCCCCTGGGCATGGTCCATTCCGTTCTCTTCTTCAACGACTTCGGGTTGACGTCGTACTAAATCCCGCAAGGTCATGCCTTCCAATGCGACTTCCACCGCCGCATCCCGGCGTATAAGGACCCGACTAATGGAATCTGAACCCACTGTAAATGTCTGGGGCCCGTCATGGGGTTGATGCTGAACCACTCGTAACACTTCGACCACCGGAATATTCTCTGGTGCCTGCGCCAATACCAACCCTTTGGGTTTATCGCCTTTCACGACCATCTGGCCTTTTACCAGATCATCGATGAGCGATTCCACCAACGTAAGAGGCACACCTTGTGCGCGGGCTAACTGCTCTGCCCTGAGAGGCGGCTTCCCCGATAAAAACCGGCGGGTAATATGAGTGAGCAATGACAGGGTGAGGTATTCGCGAAAGAGTGGAGTCTGATGTTTTCGACCCAGATGTAAGAGGTATGCGGATGGGTGCTGATGATAATAGGCGACTTGAGCTCCTGCCAGCACAATGAGCCATCCGACATAGAGCCAAATGAGAAAGAGAATAAGCACGGCAAAGCCTGAGTATATGGCGCTATATCGTCCTGTCCCTACCACAAATGATGCAAACGCCAATCCGGCAATTTGCCAGAGCAGTCCTGCCGTCACTCCTCCGATCAGCGCTGAGTTAAAATTGACCTTTGTATAGGGCAGAAACTTGTAGAGAAATGTAAACACCAGGCACATAAAAATGAAGGGCAGCAGATTGGTGAGCACGACCATTAGATGGCCAAGCGGCTCGACTTCCAGAATTTTTTGGACAAGCCAATGACTTTGCGCCGAGGCAGTAAGTCCGAAAGCCGTAAAGACGAACACAGGACCCACGAGGACGACACTTAAATAATCGGTGACCCTTCTGGCCAACGGGCGACCTGCATCAACCCGCCAAATCGAGTTCAGTGCCTCTTCAATTTTTTCGATCAGGGAATATGTCGTATAGAACAGTCCCGCAATGCCCACCGCTCCCAAGACCCCAACTTTCATGTTGTCGACAAACTGGATGATATTCGTGGTAATCTCGATTCCTTTGGGTCCGAGTGGATCCAACGCTTGCGCCAGAATCGGTTGGATCTTTTGATGAATGCCGAAGGCTTTGAGGACCGAAAAGGTGACCGCTAGAAACGGAACCAGGGAGAGGAGAGTGGTATAGACCAAACTGGTGGCTCGAATACTTAGGACACTTTCCTGAAATTCGGCGACCGCCACCAATACCAGACGCAGAGCTTTGACGCCGAACTGTCGAAAACCAGTTAACGCATTGACATCTTCCTTCCACACGTCATGCTGGCAATATCGCAATACCTGGTCAAGCATCTTCATCTCCGTCACGGGCCCTGCACCAGGGTACCCTACAAAGAGTGACAGAAAATGTCCAGAATGTCACAGGATTTCCTCAGGTTGCTCAATTCTAACGGGAGGTTTCCTTCACTCAGTTGACCCGTCAGTTAGATGTGAAGGCGCGTCCGACACTTATGAACCACATTGCAAACCGAACATTGATTATAGGGTGGCTGCTTGCAGGTCTCATCTGCCTGCTCACCGGATGCCCGACATCGTCCGAATGGGATCAGCAATGGGAACAGATCCATGCGGCTCTCTCCCGTGGACAATTGCAGGAAGCCAAAGACCTGCTTCATCGTTTGTTACCATCGGTTCGAAAACGGGGGCCAACCGATGAACGATATGCCCTGGTGATTTATCAGCTGGGAGAAGTCGCCCGGTTGGAAGGACAAGAGATTCAGGCCGAAGCCTATTACTGGGAAGCCTTGCCCTTGTTGGCTCAATCTTTGGGTTCTGAACATCTTCGGATGGCCGATCCTTTAGCTGCCCTCGCCTCGTTATATCAACGGAAAAACCAATTGGAGATGGCCCGCCCACTACTCAAGCGAGCCTTAGCCATTCGTGAAAAATCTTGGGGATTTTCTGCCCCGCAATTACTCCCCACCTTGCAAACTTACCATGCCCTCCTACTAGCTGGTGATCACCCGGAAGAAGCGACAGAGGTTGCCGGCCGCATTGATCGGATTCTCAAACGCTCCTCCTAATCCTTCTCCTGTTTTCCTCCTAAATTGCCGGTCATTTCGACCTTGAAGCAATCAATGTTCCATACGAGCCCGCGGAAGGTGGTTCGCCTTCGCCCTCTCTTGCCCTTTTACGGGAATATCGTTACCATTGGCGCGATTCTATCCAGTCCTCGGTTGATTGGTACCCATCTGTACATCTCACATCTCATCTGGTGCGTTTTTTATCCCCTTTTGCCCAACCTTGCACCATGAATAAACGTATTTCTATTCATGACCTGCGGCCTGGGATGTATATCACGGGCATGGACCGATCATGGTTTAAAACCCCATTTCTCCGTCACAAATGGACGATCAAACGAGAGGATGAGATTGCCCTATTGCGCAATTATGGAATTAAGGAAGTCCAAATCGACACGGAAATGGGATGCGATCTTGTCGAGGTGGATGACGTTCAGCACACGTCAAAAGACCAAGACCTTTCTCCCTCCACCTCGTTAACATCCCCCAGGGTGGGTTCAGGACCCAATCCGGAAGATATTGAGGCCGCACGTCTCCTTCGCGCAGAAGCTATCTCCACCATGGAGGTATTCTTCCGTCAAATGGAGACGCCCACTTCCCACCACATCCAGGAAGTCCGAAGTGTGGTCAGCATCCTGCTTGATGGAATTTTAGACCACCAGGCCGCCATGGTGTCGCTGATTCAAATGCGTCGCTTCGATCCTAACCTGGCCTCTCATGGGGTCGATACGGGGATGTTAGCCATGGCCATCGGACAAGAACACGGCTGCGATCCGACACAATTAAAACTCGTTGGGCTTGCCGCTCTTCTCCACGACATCGGACAACTTCGTCTCCCGTTGAATATGATCCGTAAGGTGGAACGATTCACACCACAAGAGCAGAAACTTATGCAGGCGCATTGTGAAATGGGCGTGGCCATTCTTAATCAATTCCCCGATATTCCTGACGAGTCGAAACGGATGGTCTTGGAACACCATGAGCGGCTTGACGGATCCGGTTACCCCAAGGGATTACGAGGCCTTCAGATTTCGGAACTCACCCAAATACTGAGCATTGCCGACACATATGACGCGCAAATTAGTGGACGATGCAGCTGTCCGCCCGTGCCACCTGCCCGGGCTTTATCCGAGTTGTACCAGGCTGCTGTCGGAGGGCAATACCATCTGTATCTCGTCCAACGATTAATTCAACTCTTAGGGGTGTATCCAATTGGTTCCCTGGTTCGGCTGAATACCGGCGAACAGGCGGTCGTCGTATGGGTGTCTAGTCATAGTCGAATGACCCCTACCATTAAATTACTCAAGAACTCTTTGGACCAACCCTATCCTGAGCAGGAAATCATTGATCTGGCGGCACAAAGCCCAACCACACCCCATCGATCGATTGAAAAAGCCTTGGACCCTATTCGGGAAGGATGGGATATGTCGAAAATCCTTGAAGCCTTATGGTAAGACGAGGTATCGTTCACACGATGTCGTCACTATGATAGGAAGGAATCGCTGAGTGGATCGGCAACATTTTTTACAAGAACTCAAACAAGTGGATATCCCTGGACTAGAGACGGCCTTACGTTCCTCCCAAGCCTTTGTGCATACCCTGATGGACTCCATCAACATTGGCATCTGCCACGTGGATACCCAAGGCCATATTCTTTCCCTCAACCTGGAAGGCGCGAGGATTCTTCATCGAACCGAAAGCTCATGCCTCGGGCAATCCTTTCATGCACACGCGGAATGTCTCCATATTGATCTTGTCACACAAGAAGAACATTGCCCGATCACGAGAGCGATCACCACGGGAAAATCCATATGGAGGCCTCAACTCTTGATTCGACGGCCGAGTGGGGAAACCCGTTGGGTGGAATTCCAATCCACACCACTGACAAATCCACGCCACTCAGGTGCGCTGATTATTTTTCGTGATCTCAGCCAGGAACTCCGGCAACACGAAGCCCATCAACACCTTGCGTCGATGCCAGAAGAAAGCCCGAATCCCATCGTGGAAGTGGACGCCCAGGGACATCTGGCCTATGCCAACCCTGCCATGATCCGCCTCCTCGACACCTATGGATTTCGGGAAGATGGTGTGCCAATGGTGCTTCCAGCCACACTGACCCGACTCGCCCTGGGATGTCTCAAAACCACAACCCCCATCAGAGGTCTCACGGTCATTGTTGAGCATCACCACTTTGATTGGACCTTTTCGCCTCTCCAGGAAAAAAGTCTCGTGCGGGGATATGGCCTGGATATCACGCATCATGTGCGGGTCAGCCAGACCATGACCGAACTCCATTCTCAATTTTCCTCGCTGGTGGACTCCGCCCACGAAGGGATCATTTCTGCCGATTTACACGGAACCATAGTCTCTTGGAATCCTGCAGCCGAATCAATTTTCGGTTATCAACCTGACGAGGTCCTTGGACACTCGATTGTGACCTTACTGGAAGAAGGCTATCGGGACATGTACCGGAAAGGACTGGGAGATATCAGTTATGGTCGATCTTCGACCTTTCCTCTTCAGCAACCCTTGGAACTCACCGGCCTACGGAAAAACGGCGAATCCTTTCCCTTGGAAATTTCTTCCACGAGTTGGAAAATCGGTATGGACACCCATTACGGCTTTATCCTTCGGGATATTTCAGACCGGAAACGCCTCGAGCATGCCCTCATTGCTGAAAAGGATTATCTGGTCACCACGCTGCAATCGGTCGCGGAAGGCATCCTCACGACTGATCGAGAAGGACGCATTTCTTTCTTAAATTCTTTGGCCGAGCAGATCACCGAATGGACAACTCAGGAAGCCTTGCATCGACCATTCCAAGAAATTTTCCGTCTGGCCGGTGATAGCAAAAAAAATGATGATGAGCCGTCTTTGCAGTTTTCCTCCAGAACGCTTGTCCTCTCTGAGCTGGATGCCCCTCATCAATTACTGACCAAACATGGCCGGCAACGGAAGATTACCCTGAGAGAAGGACCGATCCGCGATCATAGCGGTCATCTCATAGGTACGGTGATAGTCTTTCGAGATATTACCGACCAATCCCGTCACCAGGAAGAACAACAACGAATCAGCAAACTCAATTCTTTGGGAGTCTTGGCGGGAGGGCTGGCTCACGATTTCAATAATATCCTCACGACGATATTGGGAAACGTGTTCGTGGCCAAATTGCGAATGGTGTCCAACGACCCTCTGACGCAAAACCTCGAGCAAGCCGAGCAGGCCTGCTTGCGTGCCAAAGAATTGACCCAACAACTCCTGACCTTTGCCAAAGGCGGAGCGCCGATAAAAACATCCATTGCGTTAGGAGATTTGCTTCGAAAAAGTACGATTTTTGCCCTTTCAGGGTCATCAATCAGTTGTCATTTCGACATCCCCGATGACCTTTGGCCTCTTGATGCTGACCCCGGTCAAATCCGGCAAGTCTTTCAAAACATTACCCTCAATGCCAGACAGGCCATGCCTCACGGTGGTCACTTAAGCGTCAAAGTAGAAAACGTCGGGCTGAAAGATTCCTCGGCCCTTCCTTCTTCGTCACTCATCCCTGGAAACTATGTGCAAGTGTCTTTTGAAGATCAGGGAAACGGGATTGAGGCCCGCCAACTGCCAAATATTTTTGATCCGTATTACACCACCAAACCTGGCGCATCCGGGTTGGGGTTAGCCACCGCCCATAGCATCATCCAGCAGCATCATGGACACATCAGCGTGACATCAAAAGTCGGAGTCGGCACAACCTTTACCGTGTATTTTCCATCCACATATGACACCCCAGAAGGTGAGGCACAGCACATTCCAGCCATTCCCCGAAAATGCAGAGGACGGATCCTGGTTATGGATGACGAACACAGCATTCGCCGTATGGTTGAGGATGCGTTGACGCAGTTCGGCTATGACGTGGTCAGCGCCCCGGATGGACAAACGGCTATCGACCTGTTTTCCAAGGCACTGGCGGATGGAAAGAAATTCGAAGTGGTCATCCTTGATCTGACCATCCCAGGCGCGATGGGAGGAGTTAAAGCCATTCAGCATCTGAGAAATTTAGACCCTCACATTAAAGCTATTGTCACCAGCGGATATTCAGACGATCCCATTATGTGCCATTTTCAAGACCATGGATTCCAGGGAATCCTGATCAAACCCTATAAAATCTTTGACCTCGCAAAAACTCTTGAATCCATGTTTTCTCGAAACTAGCGTAAAACAACCCACTGCCCCCCCTCAAGACCCTCATGGTATTAAGTGGGTCGTCCGACCCAAGAGTAGTTTGCCTCAATGTAGTCCCGGATATCTCTTAGGTTGGGTTCGACCACATCCAGTGAGGCCATCTACTGGTCGTCGTTCATGCCCAAGTCTGGCAACGACCTAAACATCACTCTATTCCCGTTGAAGTACATAGCCACCCCTAAGTTGGATGTCCCTAATGACTTCGGAAGAGAAAAAGAAGAATGCATAGGTGACAGGGAAATTAAGACAAAGCAAATACCGAACCATGTGGTTTTGGACACGTAATCGTGTCACACCTTCCCCCGGTCAAACGTAAACCAGGAAAAGGCCCATGCCAGGAAACCAGAAGGCTTACCCGCCAAGCCACATGCACAAGCCGACAGGACAGGAGCAATTGAGGTCATAGAGATTCAACACGAAGAGTTGAAAGGATGGAAGGACCAGCGGATTTTTCCTCCTGATAGGAGCGAATTCCATCTGGAGGTGATTCGAAGAGGCCTCGTAAGGATCATTTCAACTAATTGTCGAAGGAAGTTCATTTCTTACACAACAATGCATTCCCGATCACCCCAGTCAATAATGACTCAAACCGGGCAATCAATTCTGGGCAGAAGGCTTTGCAGGAACGATTCTATCAATGAGGCCGGTCAAATTGCCCCGACACACACGGGATCCCGTCGGATTAATGCTTGCTGCTGAACCAGAGGAAGTTTTGCCAGCATTCGATTGCTGAGCATTAAATTCTCTTTGGCTTTTTCATAAAAGGTCGGTTGGGTTTCAAGAGCTTTCTCAAAACAACGAGAAGCTCGCGCAAACTTCCCAACTTCCAAAAATGCCACACCCAAGTTATTATAGGCCTTGGCCGAATCCATTCCTCGGGCATAGGCTTCGTAGGCCAGATCGAAATGCCCAAGTTTAGTGAGAGCTAACCCGAGATTGTTCGAAATTTTGTCGTTGGATCCACCAACCTGAATCGCACGCTGAAAAGTTCTGACCGCCTCTTCATATTGGGTATCCAGGTAATACGCCATACCTAAATTGTTCAAGATCGAAGGATCATCTGCCCTCTTTTGCAAGGCGACTTCATACAGGTGGATCGCCTCTTTATGATCATGACGCCGATCAGCCACAATACCAAGGTAATTTTCGGAGGTCCACATTTTATCGTCATACATTAAGGCCGCCTGGAATTCCTTCTCCGCCTCCTGATCCTTCTCCATCTTCAGCAAGGCCCGACCCATTCCCTCATAGGCTGGAGCAAAATTCAAATCATAATCCAGGATTTGGTGAAATTGGTCATAGGCATTCTGAGGGGATCCTTTTTCCAAATAGATCACCGCCAACTTGTACCGTGCAGGAATCTGTTCGGGCGAAGCCTCTAACACTTTTTCATACTGAATTTTTGCCGTCTGGAAATCGCCTTGTTGTAGATGGGCATCTCCCAGTTTTTCAAACTCCTCGCTGTTCATGACCTGAGTAAGATCCACGGGCGCTTGAGATTCCGGATTGATCCCCGCCTTTTGTCGTTCCAGGATCTGCTGGTAATGTTCATCCTGGAGAGTGAACATGGATTTTTCTTTTTGGGCACACCCAACGGCACCCAAATTCATGAATATGAATACAGATACGAGGAGGCTCGCCTTCTTCATTGTGTACCTCATCTGAAAGGTTTCGTTTACCGCCTGTAACGCAATCGACCCAACGGCCATATTCGCTGTTGAACTTTCCTGTTCTGTTGTTTCGTGAAATAGAACTCCCATGTTTTGTCTTCCTCTATGCTCTTGAAATGTTTATCGAATCCCTTGTTTGTGGCTCTGACGCGTTCACCCTCCCATAGCCGGCATTAAATTTCGCAGCAGGCTGATAGCACCAGGACCAATAATCACTACCATTAATGCCGGAAAAATAAACAATATAAGAGGAATCATCAATTTTACTGGAAGCTGTGCCCCTCGTTCTTCAGCTTTAAGCCTTCGTTTTAACCGCATGGAATCGGAGTGAACTCGAAGCGCCTGGCCAATACTCGTGCCAAATCGATCCGTCTGAATCAGCAAGGCAACTAAACTACGAATATCGTCGAGGTTCGTCCGGTTAACCAAATTCCGAAGCCCTTGTTCCCGGCTTAAGCCAGCGCGGAGCTCCAAGTTTAACAAGATAAATTCATCACCAAGATCGGGATGGCCTTGCTTGACTTCGTGCCCCACCCGGGCAATGGCTTGATCCAGTCCTAACCCCGCTTCTACGCACACCACCATCAAATCCAACGCATCAGGAAACCCATTCACTAAGCGTTCTTTTCGTTTAGTGATGGCACTGCTCAACCACAGCTGGGGACCATAAAACCCCACCATCATGACACCAATCAACGCCATGGGGAAAAACATAGGATCTTTCCCCTGCATCACCTCGGAACCAAAAACAAGAAAGGTCAAGCCGAGCAGAATGGCCAGAAAAATCCGGGTCCCCAAAAACACCACAATCGCTCGTGGACTTCGATACCCTGCCGTGGCCAATGAGGCACGCAAACGCGTGGTGACGGCTTGGTCCTTGGGCTTATTGACCTGACCCAATCGCTCAAGGAGCTTCATCCCTTGATCTTTCAAACTCACTTTCTTGTCATTTTTTTGCGAGGAACTCTGCGAAAGAGATTGGCCCTTCGCCCGTATACTCCAGTCCTTGACCTTTTCCTGAGACTGCATATAACTCCACGCACCCCAGCCGATAACGAGAACCCCCAAAAAGACCAAAAGACTGATCAAGAATAATGGATCCATCATGCCATCCCCTAGACTTTAATATCACACATATTTTTCATCACATAGGCTCCCACCAGCATTAACAGACCTGAACCTAGAGCCATCATTCGACCAATCTCATCCTCAATCAAAATACGCATGTAGGCTTCATTCAAAAACCACAACAGAATGCTCATAACAATCGGCATGCAAAATAAAATAATCCCCGACATCCGGCCTTCGGCCGAAAGCGCTTTGACTCGACCAAGTAACTCAAATCGTTGCCGAATGAGTCGGGAAATCGCTTCAATGATTTCTGCTAAATTCCCCCCCGTTTCCCGTTGGACGACTAAGGCCGTGACAAAGAACTTCAAGTCTGTACTGATCACCCGACCATTTAAATTGTTCATCGCTTGAGGCACATCGATTCCAAACGAAATTTCCTCCACGGTCCGACTAAACTCAGGACCGATCGGATCCGGAAATTCATCCCCGATCATCTTCATACCCACGGAAAAGGCATGTCCCGCCCGAAGGGCCCGAGCCATCAAATCTAATGCTTCAGGCAATTGGCGTTCAAATTCTTTAAAACGACGCTTCCGCTTCCGTTTCATCTGAAGTAAAGGAAGACTCATGCCCATAAGACTCAGGCCAAGGGCAGCAAACATCCCATAGTCTTGAAAGGTTGCGACCAGCAACCCTGCTCCTCCAAGCACTCCGGATAAGAGAAAAAACACGCCAACAGGCATTTGACTATTGGCCTGTTGGAGTAATCGTTCCAATCCCCCCAACGACGTCATAGAACCCAGCAAATTTTGGATCCACGGAATGTCGCTCATTTTCCGATTTCGAAGAATTCCGGGCGCTTCTTGGGTTTTCTGAAGATCTCCCGGCTTTCCTGATCCACCACGCAAGCGCCGCTTGAGATTCTTATTGTGGGGATTCATATATTGGTGGTAACAGTAATAGGCTCCCTCCACAAACAGAATGATAGACAGAAATATTCCAATACTAATGGCCACGGTCATGATACGCCCTCCCAACTAATTGACGAATCAGCAGGACCAACCATCGCACATAAGGCCATTGTAAAAGTGGAGCAATCGAAATAGCGTCTATTACACTTCATAAATTTTCTCGGGGTCGAAGATACTTGGATCACAAGAAATTCCTAATGCTTTAAACCGTTCAACAAATTTCGGTCGCACTCCAGTTGCTCTAAATTGGCCATGCACCTTTCGTTCTTCGTCAAGTCCAGTTTGTTGAAACAAGAATATTTCCTGGAGAGTAATGGTTTCGCCTTCCATCCCCACAATTTCCGATAAACTGGTCATTTTTCGAGATCCATCCGACAAGCGAGTCATTTGGAGAATGACATCGATAGCGGAACTGATATAATGGCGAAGGGCTTTTGTAGCCAAATTCAACCCAGCCATGGCCACCAATGTCTCCACCCGCGTCAGGCAATCTCGTGGGGTATTGGCATGAATCGTAGTCAGAGATCCATCATGCCCGGTATTCATGGCTTGAAGCATGTCGAGACATTCCCCACTTCGCACCTCACCCATCACAATTCGATCCGGCCGCATACGCAAACAATTTTTGACTAATTCCCGCTGACTCACTTCTCCTCGCCCTTCCACGTTGGGAGGGCGTGTTTCGAGCCGAACCACATGCTCTTGCCGCAATTGTAATTCCGCTGAATCCTCAATCGTCACAATACGTTCGTCGGAGGGAATAAATCCTGACAGAATATTCAGAATGGTCGTTTTTCCGCAGCCCGTTCCTCCCGAGATCAGGATATTTAGTCTAGCCTCGACAATCCCGCGAAGGAGTTCTGCAATCTCGGGAGTAAGGGAACGTTTGTTCACCAAATCCGAAATCTGCAACTTATCCTTGGAAAACTTTCGAATTGAAATGGAAGATCCATTCAGGGCCAATGGCGGAATAATGGCATTTACGCGAGATCCGTCCAATAACCGAGCATCTACCATTGGCGACGATTCATCGATTCGTCGCCCAACGGCCGAAACAATTTTTTCGATAATTTTCCGGAGATGGGCTTCATCACGGAACTTTACATCAGTCAACTGAAGTTTTCCGGCCCGTTCCACGTATATTTGGTCGGCCCGGTTGACCAGAATATCGTTCACGGATTGATCTTGCACCAACGGTTCAAGTGGGCCTAACCCCATGACTTCATGCTCAATATCGGAAATCAGGCTTTCCCGCTCCTTCATACTGAGAGGGACGGATTCCTTCTCCAACATTTCCTGGACCAGCTTAGTCAGCTCGATCTTGAGAAGATCGTTATCCAACTTCGCGACAACGGATAGATCGAGGCTATCAATCACCTGACGGTGAAGCCGTTCTTTCAATGGACCCAGGTTTAACGCGCCAATGCCCGTCCCCGCCCCCACTTCATCCCATTTTGTCTCGTACATAGACCGGCTTACCTCAACAAAATAAAAAGGATAATATTATGCCCCTGAAGGGGATGATTGGACATTTCGACTTTTAAAGGGATTCAACCACCCGGCTAACGATCCCTTGCTTGCCGGTTTTGCCGGCTGCCCGTTAAACGAACTGGCCAGATCCCGATAGGACTGAGCCACGGCCGACCGGGGAGCCACATCGATCAACGGCTTCCCGCTATTCACGGCTTGACTTGCTGAAGGATAATCGTTGGGGAGCAGCCAGAAGGCCTTTTGCTTTAAAATTTCTTCAGTTTCTTTCAACACGTCCTGTTCCGCCGATAAAAAACGATTCATCACTAACCGGATTTTTTCAGCAGGAAATCCGGATCCACGCAACAATTCTAAAATCCGCTTCGTTCGATGAACTACCGGGACCATTAAGGTAGACGTCACCAAGATTAACGTCGCAAGCTCCAGTGCCTTTTTTGTCGTCAAATCCAACACATGCCCACAATCGAGAATGACATAGTCAAAACTGGCTTGAAGCAGTCGAAGGGTCGCTTCCACACAATCCGGACTTAATCGACCTGTACTGAGATCGTCATACCCCGAAGGGAGCACTTGGATGCCCAATTCCGTTTTGGTAAGGACACGAATGAGGAAAGCTTGGTCTAGTCGAGATAAATCGGTCGCAATATCCCGGAAGCTATGGTTCGGTTGAAGATCGAGGTACAAGGGAAGATCTCCCCCATGCTGATTGACATCCACCAGTGCGACGGACGGGTTGTTCGGCCCTTTTTTAATAGCGGCGGCCAAATTGACCGCGATACTGGTTGTTCCCACTCCACCTTTTCCCCCAAAAAATGCAAGGATCTTCCCCGCCGCCCGTTGCCCGTCACCTTGACGAACCGGAGCCGTAGCTCGCTCCAAAAATCGCATAATCGCATCGCTCACTTCCTGCTTTTGGAGCGGTTGAGCTAAAAACTCTTTGGCGCCGGCCCGCATGGCTTCCAATAAAATATTTGACTCCAATCGGGCAGCGGTAAGGAATATCTCCATCCCTTTATTCAATTTCATCATCTCTCGAATAAGGGAGAACGTGTCTTCAGGATTCTCTTCCAGTTCCATTATCATGAGTGCAGGAACTCCGGGATCCTGACCGTCTTTGAGCCGCACACCGTCAATTTCCCGGATGAAGCCCTCAAGTGTCGCCTTACAGTCTGTTGACCGAATGGAAAGCTCAATGACCGGCGTATCAGATGAGGCACCTGAGGAATCTGCGCCTACACGTTTTGGCTTCCAAGTTTTATCCTTCATGTTAATATCCCTCCGAAGAGACCCCAATTGATGCATTGCCGCCTGATGAACCACCACTTGATGAACCACCGCCTGATCCACCCTTCAGCTTGAATGGGGAATACGGCGGACTTTGAAACATCAACTGATACCGAGCCAGACTCTGTTGCAGAGCCTGCGAATCGGCCTCTCCAGCTACGGGGCCGAGATTGTTGGCGGCTGCGGGATTCACGATTTGATTTTCGAGTGCCTGTCGATAGGATAGGCCATACTCTTCACTCAGATGAACGGGCTGAGGCGCCCACGGCAGGAGAACTTGATCCCTCTTCCCCATCGCTTGAGGACGTCGACCATTCTCCTCCGTCATCACTGGCCACACTCCACAGCCACCCATCCCCACCAGAATCAGGCCGATCAAACCGGCCATTGTCACAATTGATTGGCGTTGCATGCTCTGCTCCTTTTTCATCAAATTTCCTATGGGGCCAGATGCCCAAACATCCCTTCCATCCCACCTTTACGGTACGGCATTCGTCCTGCCACCCTCGGTGACCCAAGCGTGTAGGCCTCGCTCGGCCTGGCGACATTTGGTTCTGGAAACGCCCCTTCCATATAGCCCATCAGCATCAACTCAAAATCATTCGGTTCCAAATAATGATCCGTGGGCAAGGTCTGCTTCACCATATCCAAGGGTTTCACCAAATGAGGGGTCACAATTACAATCAGTTCGGTCTCATTTTTTTGGAATGCGGTGCTCCGGAATAACGCTCCCAAGATCGGAACATCGCCGAGGACCGGGTATTTCGACACCGTTTCCTTGATATTTTCCTGGAGAAGCCCCGCAATGGCAAAACTTTGCCCATCACCCAATTCCACCACGGTCTTAACCCGTCGGGTCGTCAGAGCGGGAATCTGAAACCCTTGTATGACAATACCATTGGCAAAATCTAATTCGGATACTTCCGGGTTTACAATTACAGAGATGCGCCCCTCAGAAAGAACTGTGGGGGTAAATTTTAATCCGACCCCGTACTCTTTAAATTTCACCGTCACTTGACCGAGTTGCTGCGGAATTGGAATAGGATATTCTCCTCCAACCAGGAATTCCGCGGCTTGTCCACTCTCGGCAATCAAGGTCGGTTCGGCTAAGGTTTTCGAGAGAGAATGTTCCTTCAGCAGGTCTAAAAAGAGGGTCCATAAATCATCACCAATCCCGAATCCTAAAATGAGGTTCGAGGCCAGAGTTCTCACACTCGGAAACTCCAGTGTCGTAGTTTGTGAAGATTGGGCATGTGCAAATGGGTCGAAGGCATCAACCGTAGACAAATCATTAATGAGTCCGATGGAAAAATCACGGTGATTTTTTTGAGCCCGTTTAAAATTCACCCCGAGACGCTTCATCAGCCCGCGCTGCATTTCCGCGACTTTGACTTCCATCATCACCTGTTGCACCCCACCCACCTGAATCAGATTAATGATTTTATTCGGGGCATAGGGCTCGGCCAGAGTGAGGGCTTTCGCCAGGGACTCCATATTGGTGACATTGCCCGCCAAAGTAATGTGCTCATGACTATTCATCACTTCAATGCCGGGTTCATGGGGCAACATCGTATGAAGCTGCTCCTTCAAACGAGTCACATCGGGAGATACTTGAACTTGAAAAACATTCGCCACCTGACCATCTTGCCCCCATAGGGTCAGGGTCGTCGTCCCAACTTCAATTCCGGTCAGATAAATTTGCTTACTGGAGAGCACAATTTGATCCGCCACTTTAGGATTGGCGACCGACGCACGTTTAAACGCTGTCTCCCGTTCCACAATTTTTGATTCTCCGACCGTCAGGCGAAGGTTTTGAGGCTCATTGACGTGGACCGCCTGAGTAGTGAGACCTTCTCCCAAGGCTCCCGTGTAGCTCACAAGGACCAGCCCTAGAGCCAACATCATACTCCTGAATGGAAAACCGTGAGTCTGATTCATATCCTTACCTTTCCTAACGATCATCGCGTCACTCTCGACGACCCTCTTAAAATTTCATCGTTTTTCGGTCTGTCCCCTTGATCACCTCAACCTGCTCCTTCGGCTTTCCCCCTCTAGGCGGCGGAGGAATGAGTTGGTGGGAACGCATCAAATCCTTAAAGTCGGCACCTTTGGTTTTCTTCACTTCAGGATTCAGTGGGCTCCGTAAGGCCAATCGTAACTTCCCACCGTTTTCGGCCATGGCCAATCTCTCGGCTTCCTCCAACGATACCTCCAGCGTTATGACTTTTACGGGAGTGGGCTTTTCCTCACCGGCTGATCGTTCCATTTGCGTATCGATGGCCAACACGAGTGTGTTCTCCAGGACGACCTTGGTTACTTCCTCTTTCGCACCGCCATTGTCCTTCTTTTTAGCCCTGGGATCCTCAAAGGTCGCCATCACATCAACCCGATCACCTGGTTGCACAAACCCCGGAAGCCCAACCACTTCATTCACTTTTACGGCCATCGCCCGTTTATTGGGATCCATGACCGCGGATACTCCGCCCGTTTTGACATCGATAGGAGCCAATTTCGATTCTAATATGGGCTCATTTTTTTTCAGGTTCGTCAGCACGACTCGACCATTCAAGGAAGCCGTATCCTTAAAGTGACCCACGGGGACGCCTTCTTCAGGGTACATCATCACTCGAACGGCTTTTTCACCGAGTGGTGTTCCCCAGGGGATATCGGCGCTGGCCACGGCGACACTCACACCCTCCATCACCACTTCCGGGGCATCGACTTCGATCATCCGTTGCCCCTGTAGCCACCGATACACCATGACGGTCGTCACCAGGGCAATAATCATCGCAATTCCTAAAAATACGAGTGGCCGCTTTTGTCCCATGAGACTTCCTCCCCCTTCTTCACCCAATCCAGACCGAAATTTTTATTCATGCCTATCAACCCTGAGGTTTCAACTTGCCTACCTCTGCATATCGGATGGCAAATGTCATTCTTAATAGACAACGAAAAGAATCTTCTCCGATTGCTCATTTTCAACTCGTAAACCTAAGTAACCACGAGTTACAACACATCATAATAAAACAATGTTTTGGCGATCACGGTTCCCAGGCCTAAAACCAGGGCATACCTCAACTTAGGTTCGGAGGGAATTGGTGAACCAGAAACCGGAATAGTCCTGGTCACTTTCAGGGTTGACAGAAGGAGAAGCATCCGATCCCAAGCATGACGCATGCCACCCTGATTGGACAATAGGGCTAGGCTATACAGCCCACCCAACATGGCTGCAAATGCAAACGCAAAGACCACCTGTCCCGGACCCAGGATTGTTCCAATGGCTCCAAGCAATTTCACGTCTCCGGCCCCCATCCCCCCTTTAAGATAAAAAAATATCAAACAGACCAACCCCATGATCAGACCTCCGAGACTGAACAGGAATCCGTCCCAACCATACTCCAGGCTATTCACTCCAATTCCAAAGACTGCCAAGGATCCCGTCAGCCAATTGGGAATCCGCCCTTTACGAACATCAATGACCGCTGCCACCACTAACCCGATCGCTAATCCGAATAATGGAAAAAATGTCCCCATAGTCAGTGAACTTTAAATTAGGTTTTCTTTTAAGTCATGTACTGTAACGAGACGAGTGGCTCATGGACGGGAGATGCCGATTTTCATTCATGTCAGAAACATTAACGAACCACGATTTCACAAACAGTTCTAGTTTCGGTTAGTTGCCCGACTTTCTTAAGGCAAGCCCTTAACCTACTGGAGTGCTGAGGCCGAAGGAAAAGAGGACTAAGAAAAAGGAAAGTTTGGAAGCATCCATTCAAGACTATCTAAAGAATGGTTTTAAGATGGCAATCAACCTAACTCAACTCCTTTCATACTCAACATCGTGCATCAAACAATCCTATTTTCCCCATATAGAATTTCCTTAACCTGTCAGGGAATGATCTCTGCAAGGAACCACATCTGCTTTTCTCTATAGGCCATCTCCATTTTTTCCCGACGAAAAGACAAAATTTCAAACGAAAGGCTATTAACCATTTTATACTTTGAACACATTGAGACCTTTAAATCCCGAGCATACATTTCATGATAGAGCAAGAGCGCACAGACCTACTTTCTCAATAGGACCCACAAAGGTGGGGAATCAGAAATACAGTGCCAGAAGTAAAATTCCACAGAGACGTGCGTTTATTCTTATTCTGCCCATTCACATGAAATTCGGCATGAGCTCACAACTGAATTGTTGATCGATAGGAATCAAATGTTAGTTCCATTTGTGGGAACCCACGAAAAAATAAAGAGAAGCCACGACTAACCGGTTTAAAGAGGAATAGAGGTGGGATGAAACAAAGGCATTGAGCCTAAACTTGAATGACTTATTGCGGGAAACCCAGAACTTTATTGACCCCCAACACTGACATAGACCGATTTGATGGTTATAAACCTGTCACATACAGTAGGGGGAAATCCGCTCAACCCCCCTGGGCTCTGGATTGGGCATTCCAGTTGTATAGAAAAGATTGATTGGAAACGGAAACCGAGAAAACATGAGGCTATAGTTTCCCCGACACAAGCATCGCAGGATGAAGAATGTAAGTCCTGCAAATCCGCACAATGCCAGGACACCGGGAGATAGAAAGATATGTGTGAGAGGCATTCCGCTGGCGGATCCTTCAGCACCAATTCAGAACAGGGTTAATGAAGAATCTGTTAGCTCCCCAACGCTCCGTTGATGATCCCCATGGCGTCCGTATACATCGCATTGACCGCGTTTCCCAGGGCAGACTGTGCCGTCAACACAGAGGCGCCAATGAGCGCGGCCATGAGCCCGTATTCAATGGCCGTCGCGCCCTCCTCATCTTGAAGAAAATGCTTGAACCAGTGGTGATAGCGTTTCAGGAGTATTGTCTGCATAATGCTGGCCTCCCCTATTCTTTTATCTGAACTTCAAAGCTCTCTTCATCAACACAAATCTGGACTTCACACTTCACATTCCGCCGAAGTGCCGCCCCGATACCCTGATCGGGAACGGCACTTCAACAATCTTCTTCGGAATGGAGCTTTTTCTTAGCTCGCCGCGACGTTTCCAGCAATTGTATTGAACGTATTGCTGAGAGAAGCTCCTACAGCAGTTACCGCACCCACAATCACTGCCGCAATCAACGCGGCCAATAAGCCGTACTCAATAGCGGTGGCTCCCTCTTCATCATTCACGAAACGCATTACTTGGT
>CAZBQO010000027.1:0-1338 GCA_964494125.1 uncultured Nitrospira sp.
CTGCTTTGGGAGCAGGATGTCGGAGGTTCAAATCCTCTCGCCCCGACCAAATACTCCGTTAAGACACCATTTCCTGGTACCACTCCGAATTTTTTTAACAACAACCCTCACGTCTCTAGATCAATTGGATTGTACAGTTTGAACACACCAGGCGTTGTGATTGTATGCCCTCTCCAACTTCATTTCGTATATTGAGGACGAGAGGCATCGCTTACTCGTTATGACCTAGATACCTGAGGGAGGATGATACTGTCCTGACATGACCAGCCGTGCTTTCAACGCCTGTTGGATCTTGAGGATACAATTCATACAAAAAACGCCATGTCTACTCTTTCAAGTAATACCGTTCGGTCTTCCGTTTTCGCTAGGTATCAACCGATCATCGATCTCACCACCAATCGAATCGTGGGCTGTGAAGCCCTTGCACGGTGGCGAGCAGATGATGGACGTGAGACCAGCATTGAACCCGTCATTGACGAGCTCGAATCGCAGGAAGACTTAGCCTTAGAGTTAACCGCCTGTATGTTTACGTGTCTTAAAGCGGATTTAGGCACTCTGCTGGTCGATCATCCCACATTTTCCGTGAGCGTGAATCTGCCCCCGATTGTGTTGGGGAAAAACAAGATCATGCCGGTTCTGGAGAAATTAGGGTTGATAGCCCATCTCCCACAGCTTACCGGGGAAATCACTGAACGGCAGGCACTCAATGAGCAAGGCCGGGATGCCATCCGCCTGGCTCGGCAATTGGGCGTGCGGGTTGCTATTGATGACTTCGGCACCGGGCATTCAGGGCTGCAACAACTCATGGACTTGGAAGTGGATACCCTTAAAATTGACCAATCGTTTATTCGGCAGTTGGGAACCAATGTTGCCGCAGAACGGCTGGTGCGTGGGATTGCAGCCTTGGCCACTATTCTCAAGGTAAATATTGTCGCCGAGGGCATTGAGACCCCAGAACAAGCGGCCTTTCTTCGGGCTATTGGGATTGAAAAAGGCCAAGGATGGTTGTGGGCGAAAGCTCTCGATGCCAATGAATTGTATGCATGGCTGGACTAGCGCTGCCACGTGTCATGTACGTTCATCAGCAAAGAGGAGTCGCTCTTTCATTAACTATCCTGATTGATTTTTGGGAGGTTCTACTCGCTGCCTCTTGACGGGAAGTCGATAGGATCCTCCTTATTACATCCTGGTTAGGAAATTTACTCGCCTAGCAGTCATGTGTTGAAAGGCTGTTGTGCGGCAGGATCCAATCCGGGCACGTGGCTCTTCCATTGCGATGTGTTGCCCCAAGTGGCGGATGATGGACTCTATCATCGAGGAATGCTTACCCGGCTCAAC
>CAZBQO010000027.1:1438-20438 GCA_964494125.1 uncultured Nitrospira sp.
ATATCAAAATAAAAGCGCACATAGCCTTGGCTTTGAACACGTTTATAGAAAGCCAATTCGGGTGTGGCTATGGGAAATATCGTTGCCTGGGTGGCCGGTAGCCCCAACAACCTCGCGTTTTGGGTCGTTCCGATAGACTCAACGATTAAATGCACACGGTACGTCGGGTCCTCTTCCTCTTCCCGAATAATCACTCCCTGTTTTCCTAGCCAGCCGGCAACGACCTGCCTCATATGCTGATTGATGACATCTCCGTTTAAACTCTGGTCCACCCTCAGATCTGAAGCGGTCAGGAGTATAGATGCTCCTTTGAGAATGCCCACATCATAATTCTTCAGGCCTTTGTTGATGGCTGAGCTGAATAACAATTGCTCGGTGGGTGTCAGGGGATCCGAAGCCTTCTTTGAGGGTATGGCGCAGGCGGACACACTCAAGATCAGCCAACAAGTCATGATGCATCGCACGGTCTTTATTCGGGTCATCTTGCCTTACTTCCTCTTTTTAGAGTGATTGTCCAATTCCGATTTTCCCAAAACGGAGGCGTTTGGCAGAGGCCAGAGATTCGATAGGTCTTGCTGTAGGGAGCATAACAAAAGATGCCTAAGGTGCCCCACAGAGGGTATTATTAATAACGCATTGGGTCATAATGCCGGCGCCTGTCTGTTCGGCATTGAGGTTCACGATCGCCGCATTTGTCTGTGCGTTGATATTATCGCACCCACAAATTTGACTGGCACAGCAACTACATTCGGCTAGCGCCTCGACCAACGTGATCTCTGTCAATCCATTCATATTCTGGATACCGCTGCAGGCCTCTCCCAATAATTGAGCTTCAGTTTGATGGTCTGGCGGGGGGCCGTCCTGTCCGATACCCACGGTGGTGCATAAAGTTGCATCGCAGGAATAGCCCAACTGAATGTCGGGATCATTGGGATTATTTTCGTTGCTTGATCCATAATAACCGCAGACACGTTGACAGAGCGCCCCATCAGGCTCAATGTTGTAGTCTTTTCCGGCTTCATACAGAGGGCAACCGCTATCCCCTGGTGAATCAGGTATGCAGGGGAGGTCGGAAAGAATTATAGGGCCACCAGCGGGGTTATACGCTGCCGACCAGACATTGTTGCCTCGCCCATGCCGCTTTTCGGTATGGGAGGAAGTGGTGACGGGAGGCGGGTCGTTGGCGTTGCAACTTTGGTCTCCTTGCCCAATTTGGAACGGTCCATCATAGACCGGGCATTTGCACTCCACGAGGTTACGGCCAGCCGCATCTTTTAACCCCGTACGGTAGCAAGGCGCTGTCATGCAACCCGCATAGACACCCTGATCCCTTCTATCTGTGCACTCTGTCGAAGTGTCTTCTCCCTTGCTGACGTAATCGCGTTTGTACCGTTCTGAATACACGGATATCAGGTCGGCGCCGGGCACCAGTAAATTGGTATTGATCGCTTCGCATACCGGTGGGATTCTTCCGCTATTAAGACATTCTGCTCCTTGCTCTCCGCAGGCTTCAACCGTTTCCTGATAGATATCCAGATTGGAAATGGCATGAATATCCACGAGGTAGGACATCTTAGGAGATACCTCGTCAGTAGATATTTCGAAACACGTGCAATTGGCCAATGTTCCATCAGGGGAAAGCGTGCAGGGCAAAGATGGATTTTCATCACTATCCCCGGTCGGGGCATCGGGGCCTGAGTAATAGCACAGGGCATAAGAAAATGGTCTGCCGGATGGCGGGGTACATTGCAGGAAATTCGCCGAGGACGTCCAGACATTCGCATAAGCAGGACCAAAATCTGTGTTTACCGTATCATTGAAGGTATACACATCACTGAGTTTCACGCCACGGAGGATCGACTTACTATATCGATGCCCATAGGTGCTGGGATTGGTCTTTGAAGAAAACCCGTCACGGTGATCCCTGTCGCCGGCATAGAGATCATTGCCACCCGCCAGCATGAAAACCAAAAGCATACTCAAGCCGAAGAGCAAGTGGCCCGCTTCCCGCCAATGTAAGCCTAGACTGATGATGTGTTTCATGAGCAACCTCCATTCAGGACATTTCTAAGCCACACACTTCAGCGAATCGAAATGCTTCGGGTTTTTGTGGACCACTTTCTTGATGACCTCCCTACAGCATGTATTCCTTAAAATGGAACCGCTGGCACCGGATCCGATGCGGACGTCTGTACAATACCTACCACGCTTTTCCTGTTGGTCCATTGCCGTTTATCTGAGATTGGTCAACGCATCCGATGTGATCCCTTGCCTGCACATTCATCTGCCGGATCGGAACAAGCCGAATAATTTTTGTTTGGTTGACAAGAAAAGTCAAGGGAATTCTCGTCGAGCTCGCTTTCTCGTGGTTGTGCAATCTGTGTTGAACAATCTCATGGAATCCCTCGAACTTCAGCCCGTGATTTGTTACCTTCTCTTTGAGAGCGTGTTTTGATCGAGGTGGGTCTTGATCAAATACCGCGCCATAGCCTGTGCCATAAACGGGCAACTGTTTCTTGAAAGTTATTGAAAGGCGAACATGAATCGAGGCATTCAGAGAATTGAAACGAAAGACCAGAGACCAAGAGGACACAAAAGCTTAGCTCCAGGACTGATCGGCCTGCTGGTGTGTATAGGTTTGCTCCTGATCAACCCTGGATCCGGCCAAGCCGTCGTTGAAGATGATGTCCGCGTCCTTCGTGAGGATATGGAGCAGGTGAAGAAGGATCTTGCTGAAATTAAGAGCATCCTTCAGAGTGCGATAAAACGGCCAAGGCCGGAGAAAAGCACAGGCACCGTGGGTGTAACCGGGGGTGCGATGCTGGGGGAAACCGATGCGCCGGTCACGATCGTGGAATTCTCAGACTATCAATGCCCTTTTTGCCGACGATATTCGTTAACGGTGTTTCCTGTGCTCAAGCGTGAGTATATCGATACAGGAAAAGTTCGGTATGTATTCAGAGATTTTCCTTTGACCGGTATTCATCAACAGGCAGAAAAGGCGCACGAAAGCGCGCACTGCGCCGGAGAATTCAATAAATACTGGGAGATGCATGATGTGTTGTTTGAAAAGCAGAATGATCTCATGCTTCCTTCGTTGAAACAATATGCGGCGGAACTCGGACTGGATTCCACGACGTTCGAGGAATGCTTAGATAGCGGGAAATACCAAGTTGCTATTCAGAAGGACGTTGAGGATGGCGGAGCTGCGGGAATCAGAGGAACCCCATCATTTTTTGTCGGGAAAAGTGGTTCCGGAGATTCTATAACCGGTACGATTATCCGTGGAGCTCAACCCCTGGCGAAATTTCAAACCATCATTGATCAGCTCCTCAGTGATCATGGGTCGGACGCTGGCGTCTCCCCTGAATCCGATGAAAGTCCACCCGCTCGTCTACCGTAAACCCTTAATGGAGGCTGTTCGGTCATTCACTCACCCACTCGTGATTTCATTTTCCCCAAGAAACCAACTCACCCAATTCGTTATCATAATTGCAAACCCTCGTGGTTCAGTCGGATAGCGCATTGGTATGCTCATTTATTTTTACCAACCAATAAACATTCTAGTTGGTGCCGCCTTTCAACCGGTTCAATCGATCGTCTTTTAATTCAATCCAGAGTGTCTTCTCTCTCTCCACCGTGACAGAACCGGGTTTGAAGCCTTTGCCTTTTCTGACGAATTTCCGCAACGTATAAATCACTTCGCCTTTCCCGCTTTTTCGCAAATCACTAAACCACAGGGTCAACGTCGCCGCATCCTTTAATGTCTCTGGAGGCACCGTGGCCCCTTTTTCCAACCGGACAACCACGTGCGAACCCGGTGTCCCTCGAGCATGAAGCCAGAGATCATCCGGATTGGCAACTTTCAATGTTAAATGATCATTATCTTTTGCCGTTTTTCCGACTAAAATCGGGAGCCCATCGGCAGAGGTATAGGTCCGGTAGCCCTGGGCTGGAGCCGGTCGGCCTTTGGATACCCGCGTCCCCTGGGGAATCGAGGAATCTGGTTTTTTCTTCGTTCTTGGTAAACTCTCAGGATCCACAATCCCTTTTTCCAACTGAGCCAATTTCTCCTCCAATTGGGCCACCTCCTTGTGGGCCTCGTCCACACGGGGTTGGAGATGTTCCTGAGCCCCGATGTATTTATGATATTTCCGAAAGTAATCTTCCATATTCCACACCGCATCTTTAGCGGGATCAAGAGGGAGCGTCAGGGTAGGCAGGGCCGGATCATAATAATCAACCATGGTGATGGCCTCTTGTCCCTTTTTGATTTCATGGAGATGACTTTTCAATAGTTCTCCATACCTGGCATATTCCCGAAACCGCTCGGTCTTTTTGAAATCTTCCTGTAACGCCTGAATTTTTCGTTTGGCATGTTTCAGTGCTTTTCGAACCTGCGCCAGTTGCTGTTCAAGGATGGTATCCTGGCCTTCCTCCTGTTCTTGTTTCCCATATCGGGCTTCCAGTTCCGCCGACACCGGAAACATTTCCCCAAAGGTACCTGTTCCTTGAGTGGCAGATTCAGAAAGCGATTCACGAATGTTCCCTTCCTGCTGGATAACAATCTCGTCCTGAGAAATGCGACCATCCATGGCGGAAGGAGGGAGAGCCTCCTGGAAGGGCACTGGTCGCAACGTTGGGGGCGTATAGCGCTCTCCCACCTTCACACGGGAATCCCGTAAGGATCTCAAGACCAGTTTTTTCTCATTGAGGACATGCACATTCGCCCGATTGCCGGTCAACGCAATCACCAAAACAGACATCTGCCCGGCTTTTGCTATGGTGATATACACAATCCGGTCTCCCGGCTCTTGGCTGACCTCCGTAATGCGTCCACCCTCCAGATGAGAACGCAGAAAGGCACAAAAGGGTGGGGGAGTCGGCGGATTCTCAAACTTTTGAGAAGTCAGATGCAGGCGGGCAAACCGGGGCTCCACGCACAGAAGTAAGTGGCTCGTCTGTCCCTGGCCTCGAATATCGAGGGTTAAGGTCAAGTCCCGGGGTTGGTGGATTTTCTGGACGAACCCACCGACCAGAGCCTTGCGTAATTCCCTGACAATGGACTCACATTCAGAAAGGGAAAGAGCCATAGTTACGTGGTGCCGGCTCGAAAAAGATGGGGGACAGAAGAAATGAATATGTCAATTTCTTCGGAAACATCCCATACAGCGGTCGTGCCGGTTGCAAAGATTGATCTGGAGATATGAGGTCTTAGATCAAGTTGGGACACCATCCCTTATTCTGGATTCTTTCCGACCACATAGGCAATCCATGAGGGGTCGGAATCACCTTTCTCGGCGCGATGATACGTACCGGTCCCCTCATTCGCTTCTGCATTGAGGCCTTCCCAGAGAAAGTGCACGTCTTCAAAACCAGCCTCTTGCAGGAGTTCCGTGACTTCGGGAATCGTCCACAAGCGCCAATCATAGACAAAGGCATTACGAAGCTCACTGCCATCGCTGAAAAGAAAATGAATCCGGGTGGTACAAAAATACGTGGAGGGTTCAAAGACATCCTGATCCCACACGAAGATGAAATCGCCAATGCCGTCGTCAGCGGGATTGTCGATGTCTCGATGCTCTTCCTGTTCCACCTGCGTTTCGCTGCCCCCCCAGATATCCAGCACAAACAACCCTCCGGGCTGAAGCGACCGCCTGGCATTCCTGAAATATTGTAAAAGGGTCGGGCGATCACGAAACACCATATAACTAAAATTCATGGCGACGGTGAGTTGCGAGAGGGGATGATGGACGTTCAAGACATTGTCATTCACCAATGTGAGCCGCTGCTGTTGCTCGGGAGTCAGATGAGAAACGTTGTATTTGATACCCCAATTCAGCGTAGGCCAATCCAAGTCGATGCCCAAGGCATGATTGTCGGGATGCCGGGTCACGAAATGCGAGGATAACAACGCGGTTCCGCAGAAATCCTCCCGAAATTGGCGTAGCGGAGTGTTGGTATATCCCTCGAAATAGTCGGTGAGGAACGGTATATCCATTTCAGGGCTTTGCACGCTCTTTTGGTAAAGAAGATGGGGATCGGCCAATTGAGCCATTGAAACTGGTTGGGGAGAGTCATATTCAGGAGAAGTCATTAAAACCTCGTTTCGATTAGGAGAGTGAATTCATTTTACGATTTCGCCAAACAGTCGGGTGGGGTATTATTGAAATTCAGAAACTCTCAAATTATTGCTCGTTGCGCTGGACAATATTACGTGAATGCGGTGGTCTCTTTCCAGGGATAGGGGCCAGGAACGGTTAAATCACTTTATACTCGTTTCATGTGCACCCTTGTTTCCCCTTTTTGAGAGCCATGGTTCCTGGAATGAAGGAAGGAGAAAAGGGATTTTGCACATCACCAGGTCCAATTGAAACGCTGGCATCCAACTGTGCGGTTCATTGTTACCGTTGATTCTTTGGTTTCACACAAGATCAAAAAGGAAAATTTACATGGATGGTACATCGTTAGCTATTATTGCGAGCGGGGTATTGGTGGGTATGGGTGCCTCTTTCACCGGGCTCGGAGGCGGATTCTTGATGGTCCCCCTGCTCTTATTTCTCGGCTTCACGGCACAAAAAGCTGTCGGCACCTCATTCGTCGGGATTCTGGTGATTGCGGTCTCGGCCTTGATTGCCCACGGGAGGATGGCCAACGTGGATTACAAATATGGCCTCCTGCTCGGTCTGGGCGGAATCATCGGCGCACAAATCGGTGCGCGCCTTGTTGAAGGTCTTCCCACTGACCTGTTCAAAAAAATCTTTGCGGTCATGCTCATTGGCCTGGCGATATATCTCTTTGTAAAGAAATAGGACCAAGTCGAGACACCATCCCATCACCAGGGGACATCGGCACGTCGTTGGTTATCGCTACCGACTATCCGGTGAACGGAAAAATCCATTTTTGCCGAAACGGATATTTTCAATACATGGCTCTTGCCAATGCATCATACTTAATAGTAACTATGAATGGGGTGGCTTCTCTTGGGCTGCATGTTTGACTCCAGTAGGCATGCCCGTCCGTCAGTGGTGATGAGCTTCCTCATGATAGATTTTTCAGGATCGACCCCACAGCCTCATGTCTGTGGGGGCCGGCCAATGTGACGCAACATCCACGACATTCCAGTATGCCATTATGTTTGCGGAAAGACCTTAATGATTGAGCCGATCTTTCTCCAGTCTCTTTTTTTACTCGGAACGGCCGTCGTCGTTGTGGTTGTATTCCACAGACTCCATATCCCTTCGCCGCTTGCCTATCTGCTTGTTGGCGTGTTGCTTGGTTCATACACCCCGGGGCCGGTCATCGAGGCACAACCGGTTCGTGCCCTGGCAGAATTCGGGATTGTCTTCTTATTGTTTACGATCGGCCTGAATTTTTCGATGCCTCAAATCCATGCCTTGCGTCATCAGTTACTGGGCCTGGGAACGGGGCAGGTCTTGCTCACGACGATCGCGGTGGGTCTCCTGGCTTGGCTCGTGGACTTACCCATTGCCGCAGCTTTTGTCGTGGGAGCGGTGTTCGCGCAGTCCTCCACGACGATTATCAGCAAGCAACTCATCGAACAGGGAGAGGAGCATAGTCGCCACGGACGATTGGGAATTGCTATGTCCGTTTTTCAGGATGTGACAGCCGTCCCTTTCGTGGTCGTCATCCCTGTGCTCGCTATGGCGAATACCGAATTTGTGGTTCTTGCCGGTTCACTCGGGATGGCGTTTGCGAAGGCAGCTCTGGCGTTTGGGCTGGTCTTTCTGGCCGGACGGTGGGTGATGCGTCCCTTATTTTATCTGGTTGCAGAGCTACGCTCTACGGAAGTGTTCACGCTGACAGTCTTGTTTGTGTCATTGGTTTCGGCCTGGACCACGAGCAGTCTTGGCCTGTCTATGGCGTTCGGTGCCTTTCTGGCAGGGATGATGCTGGGTGAGACCGAATTCCGACATCAGGTGGAATCTACCATTCGCCCCTTCCGCGATGTGTTGCTAGGTCTGTTCTTTATCGGGATCGGCATGCTGGTCGACCCGTCGTCAATCCCTGGCATTTGGCATTGGGCATTGATGGGCGCCACGGTCTTATTGCTCATCAAGGCAGCCTTGGTGGCGCTGATGGTACGATTATCGGGTATGGACACCTTGACGGCCTGGCGGACCGGATGGCTGTTGGCGGTGGGAGGTGAGTTCGGGTTCGCTCTGCTCTCCATTGCACTGGATGTGGGTGTGATCCAAGCAGAAATTGGTCAGATTGTGCTGACCTCTGTGTTATTTTCTATGATTGTTGCCCCCTTTCTCATTCGGTATAACCAGGTGCTTGCCCGCTGGTGTGCACCTCGTCCGGCCCGGGAGGGGAAGGATGCGGTGCCCCAAGTCAGTATCGATACCCTTGGGCCTCTTCGGGATCATGTCATCATTTGCGGGTACGGGCGCATCGGCCAGAGTGTGGCCCACCTTCTTGAAGAAGAAAAAATTCCTTATGTGGCATTGGATCTGGATTCGTCCAGAGTCAAGGACGCGAATATCGCCGGGGAGGGCGTCTTTTACGGGGATGCTTCGGAACGCACCATTCTTGAAGGGGTTGGTGTCGGCACGGCCCGGCTGGTCGTGATCGCCCATGCCGATGTGGCCTCCGCTCATAAAACGCTGCATCACCTTCGCGCCTTACGTCCGGATCTTCCGATCATGGTCCGCACTCGCGATGAAACCCATGTCGATGAATTGCGTGCGGCTGGTGCGACGGAGGTGGTGCCGGAGACACTGGAAGCAGGTCTCATGATCGCCGCACATGCCTTGGTGTTGCTGAATGTGCCTATCTCCCGTGTGGCGCGCCGTATGCGGGAACAGCGAAATGGGCGGTATCATTTATTACGTGAGTTTTTTTTGGGCGATAGCCTGTTGGCTTACACGAGGCAGGAACACAACGTCGACCGCCTTCGCCCGGTGGTTCTGCCACCGGACAGTTCTTTTGTGGGACACACCTTAAATGAACTAAATCTCAATGGCGTCGCCATTGCCGCTTTGGTACGGGAAGGGCAACGGCAGCTCATGCCGTCAGGGGAAACCAGGCTGGAGGCATGGGATGTCGTGGTGTTATTCGGTTCGCCTGATGATCTACAGCGCGCTGAACGCGCCCTGCTCGGATGACGGGGATAGGAACCTAGCGGGGGTGGGTGCGGCGTTATCGGGTGAATTCGTCCTGGAAGCCTTACGTATCCCGCAGTGGAAGGGTGCCGCACCGTCACTCCGCGCGTTCCGGTCGATTCTGTATTGAACGTCTCATGCCCTTCATCGCCATGTCTTTGACAAACGACTACATTTTTAGCATATTGCTATTGGTACTTTATCCGACCTAATAGACTTTTATTGTTGTGAGGCATTTCTATGGCAACATGGCTCATTCCGGCACTGAAAGCCGTTCTTCCACATATCGGGACAATTATTTCGGCCACAGCACCCGCCTTTACTAAAAAAGGCGCTGCTCCTACCACGGATCAAACACATCTATTGCAGCAACAGATCAGCGAATTACAAGGAGCTGCCTCTCAAAACGCCACACATGTCAAAGAGCTCGCCGAACAATTGCAACGCACCGTTGCGGCTATCGAACAGGCCGCCTCAGTGGCCACATCCAATCAGCAGCGCGCTTTGCAACTCAGTCTTGCGGCAATCGGCCTATCCGCTATCTCCATTTGTGTCGTGTTCTTACATGTTCTCTTCCTTTAAGTCCGCACCAGTCCCCTAAAGTAATCGGCCATGCCACTAAACCGGGATGGAGTTCGGAGGGATGCGATCATTTTTGATGCCCTCGTCCGCTGCGGCAACATTTGCGGCTTGCCCTATGCACTTCAGGTACAGACGCTGAATGGGATTGCCAGCGGCTCGCTTTGTACGGCTTCCACTATCGCCGGCGGGGCAGCAGTCGTACACCAGGCCAAAATGAGTGGGCCGGAGCGCGTTACCAGGGTGAGCATGTCGCCAAATGCCCCAAAAGCTATGGGTTTGTGCAGACACGTGTGGATCTTGTAAGTTTCAGCCTCTCGTTCCACCTCCGAATAGCACCTGCGCAAAAACTTTTATCAAGGCATTATCTCCAAACCAGAAAGCGTCGCACATTTTATCTCTACAACCAGGGAAGGACGTATTCATAACCCGACTTCCTTTCATGAACATAGGGGAGGAATGTCACAAAGTAATCGAACCAAGGAAAATAAAATCTATATAGGGGATGGAGGTATTAAGAGGGATAGGTGTTTCACGATGGTTACGGACGGCAGGTTGCACGCTGACCAGTGGTCTGGCTGAAGAGAACCGGTGGGGCATAGGTCGCTACGTTAAAGGGAACAGTTTGGGTTTGATTGTTTGAACCTACATGAAGATCGATCGGATTCAAGACACCAGAATGAGAGGCAAACGGTAGAAGGGGACTGGCTAACATGGTTCCAGGAGTAGGCGCAATGGTGTCGGCCTTCGTATCTACAAACGAACTAAACCGGCCTTTCTCCGCCATACATTTGCTCCCATACAGGGTTGTCACAGGAACTAGATTTTGCGGCAAGGGCACAATGGTACTACTCAGGAACTGAATCGGGGCTTGAATGTTGACCCTCCCGCTGCCCCCGAACTGCGAACGCGCATCTAAGAACGTGAATGGGTCCATCACAATCGCCAAATTAGCGGTGAGAGTGATATCACCTCCAGATCCTGAAACGGCGGTACTCAATACCTGACTATTTTTGAGTACGATAAAATCCGGGTCGAAATTGATACTTCCGGCCGACCCGGATCCTTCCTTAACCCGGCTGGTGACCTGACTATTGGTCACATCAATGCGGTTATCTGCCGTGAGTTTGATATTCCCACCCACCGCCGACCCAGCTTCTGTTGTGACTGAAGTCTTGTCAAGCAGGATGGAGTCACTGGCCGAAAGATGAATATCCCCGGCATTTCCCGTGCCGGTCGTGGATGCGCCAATAGCGGCCCCATTTTTCAATTCAATCACGGGGGAAGTAACCTGCAGATTCCCTCCCAATCCAGGTCCATCGGTGCTACTGAAGATTCCACTTCGGACAACCCTTGTTCGCTCAAGAATTCCCACACCTTCGGCACGGAAATGTTCCGTCGCCACGACTTGAATATTGCCTCCTGCCCCAGACCCAATCGCATTCTCGCGGGGAATACTGCTGGCGGAAATTTGCCCTCCGCTTTTTATTTCCATCGTTTTCGAAATAACCTCAATTTGCCCAGCGTCACCCGCCCCATCAGTACTGCTGGAAATAATACTTGGCAGAGGTCTGCCGATGGCATCCGGGAACGGAGCCATGCCGGATATGATGGTATTCTCTGCAGCGAGAATGATTTTCCCGCCCGCCCCTGCATTTTCCAGCTGATGATTGAGTGTACCATTGGCTATCCGTGCACCCTGAGTAATTGCCAGATTTTTTGCCGAGAGAATGATGTCTCCTGCCTGATTCGTCCCGCTCGTTCGTGCAACAATACTCGTCGACCTGATTGTCCGCCCGTTCGCATCAGGAAAGGGGTCAGATCCTATAGGGTTTTCCGGGAATTCCGTGCGTATTAGGTATCCGGAAAGGGTTAAACTGTCATGGGCGGTAATAGTGACATTCCCCCGCTGAACTCCTGGGGTTTGAGATTGGGTCTCAGCGCTGATATTGGCCCCATCGCTGATGACGATGGTATTGGCTTCCAAGGAAACATTTCCGGTTCCTGCGGGCCCAACTGCTCCAGCACGAATCGAAGTTGGAACCCAACCGAATTTTCCACTTCCCCCAACCGTTCGCGCGCCTGATACGATTATTGTGTCAGCTTTAACGGTGATATTCCCTGCACGGGGACGATGTTCCTCTGGCATATTTGAAATTAAATTCTCTATGGCTTCATTTGTTCCAGAGGATGAAGGCGCTATAATTTCCGCCCCATCTCTCATCACGACATTTTTAGCTGTAATCGAGATATCTCCGGCAGAACCAAGAGGCAAATCATCTTTCCGATCGCTGAGCTCTCGTGCGAAAGCCGTAATTCGGGTTGATATTTCCTGGGTCTTGCTGGTGTTATTGTTTTCTGGATCCTTGACGCTCACAAACCCAGAGAGCGAAACATTTTCTTCGGCCGTGATATTCACCCGGCCGGCATTTCCACTGCCCCGGCCGCTTGTAGTTGATGCAATCATTGCACCGTCCAGCAATCCAACATTCTTGGCCGTGATAGTGATTTCTCCACCATGACCAGGACCTTGTGTACCACTCGAAATTTCACTTCTGAAAATTGTCCTGTTCTTATCAACGAATTCGTAGGCACCTGCCACTCGCACCGTATCTGCAACGTCAAGGTGTATTTTCCCACCGGCTCCTTCTCCACTTACAGCACCATTCGTGATTAAGCCTCCCCCGGTCACGAATACATTTTTTGCACTGATCTGAATATCGCCTCCGCGATTCACTCCCTTTGTCTGAGCACGAAGTGCACTCGGAACGACGGTTCGGGGGTTAAGTGTGTTTTGTGGAAGAAGATTCGGTGGAAACTCCGTTCGAACCGCGGTTCCCGAAATAACAAGATTTTCTTCTGCCTGTATCTGGATACTGCCGGTTTTTTCTATTCTGGTTATGGATGCCGTTTCCGCCGTGACCATACCTCCATCTTCAATCGTGATATTGTCTGCTTCCAACAGAATGTGCCCCGCCGAAGCCGGGCCAGTCGCGCTGGCTGTCATCTCACTTGGAATAATGTCGATGACCTTTCCGTCCATTTCGGCTCCAGTAAGGTTTAGCGTAGCCGCCTTAATGTTCACGGCCCCGGCAGATGGAGCATTATCGAGCATGTGCATGTCCGGTTGCTCCTGTCCCATTGACGCGACATCTATTTTCGCCCCATCCAAGATTCGGACAGTTTGACCGGTAACAGTGATCGTTCCGCCGGAACCCAGAAGCCCATTCCCGGGAAGAGTCAATTCACTGGCACCCGCAAAGAGACCCGATGAAGCGATGCCATTGGCATGTGTGCCTGAAAGAAGAATGTTTCCTGTAGCCGCAATAAAGATTTTTCCTGCATCGCCGTTGCCGCGTCCAACGGTGCCGGTCGAAATGCGAGCCCCTTCATTTATGGTAAGATTCCCTGTCTGCACCGTGATGGTACCAGCCCGACCTGTTCCCATCGTGTTGGCAAACAAGCCGCTCACGGCCTCTTCCCCAGGCGAAAAATCAGTCAAGCGATTATCACTCCCGGATAGGATGATGTCGCCATCAGGGGTAGTGACCATAATGGTTCCCGCATCACCTTCTCCTCGGGTGCTCACTGACATGTGTCCCCCATCAGTCAACTCCACAGTGTGTGCACTGATCGAAATCGTTCCCCCCTTCCCGGCGCCTTCTGTCCCGGCAAATATCCCGCTCGGGGTGTCCGTTTGCACGCCTGTACCCGCTACCAGGACATTCTCGCTTACCTGAATATCGACATGGCCACCGTCCTGCGCCCCCAGCGTATTGGCACGGATTTGGGAGTCATGATCGAGGACCAATCGGCCGCCCTGAATCAACACCGTGCCTCCATGTTCTCCGCCAACATCCATGCCGGACTGGTCTGAAATCCGAATGGTGCCACCCGACCCAATGGTTTGCCCATGAATATTGGATGTCTGGTCCAACGTGTTCGCCAGAATTTCTCCCGGCGAGCCAACACTCGCCAGGGCAATCTGCCCTCCGGGTGCAGTGAGACTGCTACGGCCAATGGTGATGTCGCCCCCTACGAACGAAAGCGTTTGGCCTTCTGATACCGACAACGTGCTGCCTTCAACAGAAACGCCGGCTGGATTCGGACCGAGAAATCCAAAGGCCGCAATCGGAGCAATGCTGAGCAGAGGATCCTGTGCACCGGGCAGGGCGGTGAACTGGGCCCCATCTTCAAGCCGCACATAATCGGCGGTCGTAAAATGGGTGGCCCCGCCCACATTCAAGGCAGCATTGGGGCCGAAGACAATTCCCGCGGGATTCATCAAAAAGAGATTGGCATTGCCGAAGCCTTGGGTCTGAATGGTTCCCAAAATATTGGATGGATTGCCGCCGGTAACGCGACTCAGGATATTTGAAGTCGGAAGTCCCGAATCGTTCAGGAAGTTGGCAATATGGTCCGTGGGAACACCAAACTCCCCAAAGCTATGGAAGAGATTACCCCCGCCACCCGGTCTCGTTCCACCGGTAATATCATGTTGAATCGCTCCGCCGGGAAGATGCCTCGGCGCGCTGACCTGAGTATTGAGTCCGGATGAAGTAATGGGTGGTGTTTGAGCCTGAGCCAGACTTCCATCCACAATCACGAAGGTCCCAACGGATAAAAAGGCAACGAGTATCCTTCGCAATTTTCTTTGGAAGATGTTGAAAGGAAAGCGAAGCACTAAATTCAGTCCTTACTTTTCTTTCTGGTCGAAGGTGATACTATTCTATTCCGTTTGGCTTAGGAATCAAGTGGGCTTAGAAATTGAACGGTCCGACACGTGTCTCACGGGATCAGGGTGTACCTGCCCGGACATTGGCCAATAAGCAACTATTCCTAAGTGTGTCCCATTCCTTATAGGTTATAGGACAGGACTTAAAAAGATACGCGGAGGGATCTTCCTTCAGAACCGTGGGAGTAACCTTTTCCCTCCTCGTTTAGTGTTTTTTTAAGGTCTCGAAAACCGTTTCCAGTTTCAGACACGTTTCATTCCGATCCACTTTCAAAATCTATCCATCAGAACATCGTCGTGCCGGACACGTTTAATCGTGAATCCCTCTACTGTCGTCACTCCGGCCGGAAGTAAGCGGGAATCCATCTTCATTTTTTCAACGGATTGAGACCGGAGAAAATCGAATGAAGTATTCCCTCTCGATTCAACACAGTCTCGGCCAAATGAAACAAGAAAGTCCGTGGAGGTCACCAAGGCAACGCACTAAGGATGTCGTATGGGAAGACCTGTTATTAAAAACAGAGGGGGGCAGGGCGTGAAGTTTTGAGTTATTGCGAAGCGAGTTCACGAGAGTGAGTAATCTTGAGTTTGCCCATCGGACGATCCCGCAGAACTTCCAATGGTACGACTGTAGCGGTTTTTTCTTCCAGGGTAAAAAATCCTTTCTTGAAGTTCTATGATCTGGCTAAGTCCGACTTCATCGGCCAAAAACGTTTCTTTTGAAGGGGGGGATCGAAACACAAACAACGCCACTTCGAACTGATGAGGATAAAGATCCGTCTGTGCATCCACCAGCGCACTAACGAACTTTTCTATGCTGTCAGATGGGAACTGCCTTGTTATCTCACAGCCAAGTATTTGGGGTGGTAGTCAGTGATCCAAAATACCCGTAACTCTGTGAGTAAATCGAGGAGTCGTCTATAGATTGTTGAACCTGGAATGCAGATATAAGGTATGAGTGAAAGGCCCATTGCGACAATTTTTCAGCTTCTCTGTTTGTCATTTGTCTAAAGTATGTAATCAACTCATTGAGAAAAGTACACCAAATTTGTTTAAAATTTTTTTCAGTAAGATGAATCGTGTATGCTGAGGACTGGTGTTCAAAGGTTATGAAGAACAGTAGCTTTCTTCTATGATGGATAGTGGCATGACAGAGGGAATGAGAGATCTGCCGCTTTTGGTTTACGCCATGTTGGGTTTAACGAACCGGAGTATGATCTTAGGGGATTGGCCTTGTATGCGGGGGAAATGATTCAGCATCATTTTTTCCCATCCCCACACGCTCACCTGAAACATCCCCTGTTTTTCTGGGTTGAGGCATCCAACTTCCGGCGGTGCGTCGGTTATAATGAAGAAGGTAAGAAATGGCTAAGGGCTCAAGGATTAAGGATTTGAGAGGGGAGAGTCGTGGGAACCCACAACCGTTTGCTCTGTAAAAGGCCTTGCTGGAAACCAGTAGACACCATACATTCCCTAAACCCATACAATCGGAAAGGAGATATCCTCTGAAAACACTCCAGTGTGTCATTTTTCTCTATGTCGTCTCGCTAAGCACAGTTACGTTTGGAGCCGAATTTGTGAATGAGCCGATCCGGATGGAACATTTTCCTCCCTATTATTATCCGCATGAAGCCGTCGTCTGGGCCGGTGTTCCCATTCAATGGATTAATGCGACCGCGTCTCCTCATACCGTCCAACATGATGATTGTGGAACAGAGAAACCATGTCTGTTCGATTCCGGGAAGGTCGCACCCGGAAAGACGTACACTCTTCCAGGGCTGCCCCCTGGACGCTATTCATACCACTGTCAAATCCATCCGATTATGGGCGGAACGTTAATTGTAGAGGATCCGAAAGGCAGAACTGCTTCTCCGCAATAGGGTTGCACTCTCTTTCAAGTTGTTGTCCATGATATTTTTACTGGAAAAAATTGACGAGACAATCTAACCGAGGAGCTCGCATGCCCGATGAAACCTGGGTCGATGTCGGTGGTGCAGACGAGTTGAAACATCAGCCGGTGCAGCAAGTGCTGATCGGACGAACACCAGTGGCGTTAACTTACTGCAATGAACAGTTCGGAGCGATCAATGGCGCCTGCAATCATGTGGGCGGGCCGTTGGGTGAAGGTACATTGGAGGGAGAGTACGTGGTCTGCCCCTGGCATTATTGGAAGTTTCATTATCGGACCGGCAAAGGGGAGCCCGGGTATGAGGAAGACGCAGTGCCGGCCTATGACGTGAAAGTAGAGAACGGGCGGGTCCTGATTCGATCTACGGCGATTTCGAAACGAACGCGTCAAGCCCATGAACCCCATCCGCTGGCTCGAACTCCCCACAGGGAGGACGGTCCGATTCGGGTTCTCGGACTTTCCACGACGGTCATGACGCCTGGTCGCCCGCGCTACAGCACTTCAGAAGATTTGCTTGAAGTCGGGCTGACGCATGCCTCGGACAATTTAGAATGTGAAACGCGGTTGTTGCGTCTTCGGGATCTGTCCTTTCGCCCCTGCGAGGGTTTTTATTCCAAATCATCACGGGCTTGTACCTGGCCCTGTTCGATTACGCAGATGGATCCCCAAGATGAGATGGACCAGGTCTACGAAGGGCTGGTCCATTGGGCTGATGTCATGGTTCTGGCCACTCCCATTCGATGGGGGGCCGCAAGCAGCCTCTATTTCAAGATGGTTGAGCGGATGAACTGCATACAGAATCAAGAAACGATTTCAGATACCCATCTGCTTCAGAATAAAGTCGCCGGGTTTATCATTACCGGTGGGCAGGATAATATTCAGGCCGTGGCGGGGCAACTACTCGGATTTTTCGCCGAAATCGGTGTGCAGTTTCCGCAGTTTCCCTATATTGCCCATTCCCGGGGATGGAGTGCGGAGGACATGCAAAATAATATGCGTTATGTGCAGAAGTCCCGATCGCTCCGGGAAGGCGCGATCGCCCTGGTAGAGCGCTGTGTTCAAATGGCCGGCCTGCTGGTACACGGAGATTTGGGGGAATGCCGGACGGCGAGAGGCGGGCGAAAAGCCCACGAACTTGACACCAGGGCTCAGCTGCATGGCTCTACAGAGGCCGAAAAACGTCCAGCCGCCAAGCCGGATTAAGTTTCGGATAGGATGACATCCCTTCTCTGTCAATGTTGAAGTCTGGTCCAATCCTTTTTTTATTGGACAACAGACAACCCACCGATTGGTTTTTATCCCAAGAAATTTCATCTTTTATGAAATTTCAAATATGCTGTTGACGCCTTTAGCATCAGTGCAGTGAAGTTGAATGCCTACAACATTCGCACACGGATCCCAGGAGTCTTTTTTCCGGTAGAGTCCACTTTTGCCAGAATCCTGATGCAAGCCCCTCATTTGGTGGAGATTTTGGATGAAACACGAATCTGGCTTCGCTTACAGTTATCCACACTTGCATGACTGCCTAAAGGCATAACCGTTGCCTTAATGGCATTATATGCTTTGCTTTAAATCTGAACTTTTTTGTCAAGATTCAGTGGGTAATATTTAAAGTTTGGGTTCAACGCTTTATAATAGGAACCCTTTCGTTCCAACGAGAAGTTTTTCCCATGTACGCGTCCCAATCCCTCCATACGCCTCTTGATCAATTGTTCAGTTTTTATCGGAAACAGGTGGTGGTCTGTCTGAAGCCGTTAGTGCTGGAGTATTATCCCGACCTGTTTACCCAACGGCAGGACGAATACCGGAAGATGATGGAATTGAGTGCCAAAATGACTGTTGTGGGCCATGCCTGCGCGGAGATTGCCGGGTTTCCCTATGATGCGCGTCGGCAAATGATCGGCAGTTTGTTCGGCGGCTGTTGTTTTCTGGCGGACAGTTTTATTGATGACTTTGGATTGGGTGTTGCCAATTCCTATATTGATCGGATGAATGACCTGTTGACCAAGGGTTGGTTTGAGATTCAGACGGATCGGGAAAAACTGTTTTATGTGATTATCGCGCGGTTATTTGCTGAACGGGATGTCTTGGATCCTTTCCTTCGGCAGGCCATACTGTTGCTCTTTCAGGCACAAAAACGGGATGTGGCCTTCCGTTCTGATCCGGACAGCATTCGCTCACGTCCCCGCCGGGAACAATTGCGAATCTTACGGGAAAGTGCCAGAAACCGAAGCGGTCATGCGATTTTAGTTCTCACAGGATTTTTAGTCCCAGCGGTTCCTCTGCATTATGTAAGTATGATCTTTCTCGCAGGCTCCTTGATCATGCATATCGACGATCACGGGGATTGCTATTCAGACTTGCATTATCATCGGGTGACCTATCTCAATCAGGTTGCCGACCCCGAACGCACGCTTCGTCGGATCTTTCAAGGGCATATTGCGCGTTTGCGGCAGGGGCTACCGGAAGGCTCAGGGCGGGATTTGCTCATTGCCTTTTTGACAAAATATTTTTCTACACGTCTCAAAAAGCACCGTTTGCAAAAAACGCATCGAGAGTTGGCCTGGGCGGTCTATGATTAAGCTCCCGGGCAGAATCATCTCGACCGTGGTGGAAGAGGTGTGTCCGGTTGGTCGTATCTTCGCGGAG
>CAZBQO010000028.1:0-20211 GCA_964494125.1 uncultured Nitrospira sp.
ACCAGGGGATATCATTGTGTCGGTAGACAACAGCTCGGTTGATTCGCCCAACCAACTGTCGAGACTTGTTGCGCGTGTTGGACCTGGTGAAAATGCCAAAATTCTGGTGTTACGGGAGGGAAAAGAGTTGACCTACTTGGTGCCAATAGTGGAAAGGCAGGAAAAATCCACGCTGGCCTCACTCCCCTTGCAAAAATCAGAGGTCACCTTAGGGCTTGATGTCCAGGGGCTTACCGCTGCACTCGCTGAGCAATTTGAATTAGAGGAAACCGTGGGCGTACTTGTGACCAAAGTTGAACCAGGCGGTCTCGCAAACTCTGAGGGGATTCAAGAAGGAGATTTGATTAACGAGGTCAATCGGCAAACGGTCCGGACCGTCACACAATTTTCCGAGGAAGTCGCCAAAGTGAAGCCGGGTCAAACCATTTTACTTCGCATTATTCGAAAGGCAAGGGCATTTTTCATTGTGATCAAAACACTTCCTTGAGGCCTCTTAAATGGTGAAAAGGGGTCAGTGGGACGAAACGGCCTCCTTTTCTTTTTTATGTTCTTCCACAATACGATTAAGGCAATCCTTCGGTACCTCCTCGTAACCTGAAAATTCCATCACATAACTACCCTTTCCAGCCGTCATGGACGTCAAGGCTGGAGCATATTTCAGCATTTCCGCCAGCGGCACAAAGGCCTTCACGATTTGATTGTGCCCCTTAGTCGCCATTCCCTGTATGCGTCCACGGCGCGAGTTAAGATCTCCAATCACGGTTCCCACCAAATCATCCGGGACTAGCACATCTACGGACATGATGGGTTCAAGAATCGTGCTTTGAGCGGCCTCCAGGGCATGCTTGAGGGCCATTGATCCGGCCACTTTAAAGGCCAATTCCGAAGAATCGACAGGATGATGAGATCCATCATAGACAGCCACGCGAATATCCACGATGGGAAACCCGGCAACAATCCCATGTTGCAGGGCTTCGATCACGCCCTTTTCCACTGCGGGGATGAAATTCCGTGGTATGACGCCACCCACAATTTTGTTGTGAAATTCAAATCCGGCCCCTCGGGGAAGGGGCTCAATTTGTAGCCAACAATCTCCATATTGTCCATGCCCACCGGTTTGTTTTTTGTATTTTCCTTGGGCCTGGGCCATACGATGGATCGTTTCCTTATAGGGAACTTTTGGCATGTGCAAGTCCACTTCTACCCCATACTTGCGTCTCAGTTTGTCTAAAGTGGCATCGATATGGCTCTGCCCTACTCCACTTAATAGCATTTCTTTTGTCTCTTCATTCCGAAGAAACTCGAGAGAGGGATCTTCTTCAACTAACTTATGTAGACCTAAACTGACCTTGTCAATTTCATTCTTGCTTTTTACCTCTAAGGCATACGACATGACCGGCCGCGCTATTTTCAGGCCTGGGAAAATAATGGAATGTCGTTCATCGCAAATGGTGTCGCCGGTTTGAGTATCCTTTAATTTACCGATGGCCACAATATCTCCGGCGGAGACCTGATTAACCTGGTGATGCTTCTTGCCCACGGAGAAAAAGAGATGTCCACCCTTCTCCTTGGTCTGCCGGGAGGCATTATAAAATCCTGAATCTGCATGTAAGGTTCCGGACAGCACTCGCACAAATGATAGACGCCCCATAAATGGATCGATGGTGGTTTTAAAGACGAAAGCTGAAAACGGATCATGTGGATCAGATTTTCGTTGACCTTCGTCATGCGTCAGAGGTTGCAGGCCGATATTGGGATGGAGACTGGAACGATCGGAAGGAGACGGGAGATATCGTTGTATCGCATCGAACAGGGTTGTGGTTCCAATATTGCGAATAGCAGATCCGCACAATGCCGGAACAAGCTTCCGCTCTAATGTGCCGAGCGTCAATCCATCCTGTAAATCTTCATCTGAGATCTCTCCTTGGGAGAGATATTTTTCCAACAACTGATCATTCGTTTCTGCCACCTGTTCCATAGCTCGGCGCCGGAATTCATTCGCAATGGGTTGGTGTTCCGGAGAAATCTCCGTTTGGTGGATTTTGGGCGTGCCGGAAGCCGGAGTGAGGACATTCCTCGAAATGAGATCAATTACCCCAGTCAGCGTGGCTTCCCCTCCAACGGGAATAGTGATGGGGACTCCGGTGAATCCCAATGTTTTTTCACACTCTGCCAGAGCCGAGCGATAGTCCGCACGTTCTTTGTCCAGTTCATTAATAAACAGGAGACAGGGAAGTTCGTGTTCCTGAATGAGGTCCCAGACTCGTTCGATTTCTGATCGTAGCCCTGTACTGGCCCCTACAACCAGCACCACGCCATCCACCGCCCTGAGAGCAGATTGAACCTCAAAGGCATAATCGCTCATCCCCGGTGTATCTATAATATTGACTTTTGTGCCTTGCCATTCGAACTGGCAGATGGTCGAACTGATGGAATGGTGCCTGTGGACCTCTTCAGGTTCAAAATCACCAATGGTATTTCCCTGAGGAATGGTCCCCATGGTCGGGATGACTCCCGTGGAAAAGGCCAGTGCTTCACAAAGGGTGGTCTTTCCTGCCCCAGGGTAGGAACAAATGACCACATTACGGATGGATGGGGCCGATTCGTGTGGCATGCGAACCTCCTCTCAATTTCCTTGAATTTTAGGTAGGAGAGGAAGGAGTGTCAATGAAAAAGAACGATGAGCTGTCAGGAGACCAACGCTCTGTTTATTTTATCGTCAGTGGACCGACAGATAAGAATTCAAAAAATCTGCACTGTGATTCGTGAAAAAAATATTCAGGCAAAATTTTCCTAGTAAATTCCGAGGTTTTCTCTTGAAAATGGATTCGACCATATTGTTCGAAAATTCTGGCACTCAGGTTGCTCTAGTGTCCTATCCAAGAGAGTAAAATTGATACCAATTCCATGGTAGCCCATTCACCCGTATCAATGAACGAAACGATGTAAGTCGTTTCATCTCTCGCCCCTCTTCCCGTACAGGCTGATGCAGACATCAGGATCTTTTGAGATCCAGGGAAAGTCTTGCGTCAAAAAATAGGTATTAACACTTACACTAAGGTGGGGGATCACATGCACACATTAACACAAGAGTTACCTGGTATAGCTTCAATGAATCAATCTGCTGGATTGACGCAAATAACTCAGGAGGTAGTTCCTGGTGATCTTTCTAGAACCCGTGACCTCTCGCCCCTTCCCTTCTCTTTGCATTGTCTTGGAGGGACTTGGGAGGGGTACCTTATTGGATGGCACGAGGACAATATGCAATTGCGTTTGACCGGATTCCCTCCCATAGAACACTCGCAGATCATTGAATTGAAATATTGCATTTCAGGTCAAGATCATCCCCTCAAAAAGTTTCAAGGAATGATTAAAGATATACAGGTGGAACCAGGTCAAACCGCTTGGGAAGGGACAACAGACATTCTTCTAGGCTGCCCAACAGAGAATGATGCCGGTGGTTCATTTTCATCAGGTACAAGAGTTCTGCTGCCTCAAGAAGAGGGCCTCATGATACATGGACATGCTTTAAAAGGTTCGTTCAATTCGTCCTGGAAAATTCAAAACCACGAACTCTCCGACTCAATATCAGGTGTTTCTTTTCCTGAGAAGGAAGAAGAAATGAAGGATGGGTCCCTTATTCTTCAAAAAACGGGCGTGTCCAGCAGTCGTCTCACTATTGAAAAAGGCAATGGGCAGCGGATTAGTGCCTACCATGACCAACCGATTGAGGGAAATTCAACAGAAGGACCTGTCGTCGTTATTGCCCCTGGGTATGGGGAAACCAAGCGGGATTATTTGACCTTGGCATATTACTTTGCTAGCAATGGATTTCATGTCGTGCGCTATGACCATACCAATCATGTCGGCGAGAGCAATGGACTGCACTATCAAGTATCTCTTTCATCAATGAAGGATGATTTTCAAACTGTGACCCGTTATGTGAGGGCCACTTGGCCGCACTCAGCCATAATCGGTGTGGCTGCCAGCTTAGCTTCGCGAGTCGCTCTTAAATCCGAGGCTGAATGTCCATCATTATCCCTCTTGATCATGCTCATGAGCATTGTCAATGTCCAACGGTCTGCAGCCACGGTTCATCAGGAAGATCTCTTCGCAGCCTATGGGAATGATCAGTGCCTTGCCTCGGCGAATTTCTTGGGCTTCAATGTGGGGAATCAATTTTTGGGTGATGCCATTGCCAACAACTTTGTCACGCTTGAGGACACACTCATTGATGCGGAATCCTTAACCTCCCCTGTCATACTGGTTTCCGCCGAGAAAGATGCCTGGGTCGCTCCCGATGATCTTCAAGCCTTTCGAAATGCATTGGGTCGACGCCTTGAGCATTGGATGGTGGTGCCAGATGCATTGCATCGCCTACAAGAAAACCCCAAAAGAGCCCGTGAAACCTATCGACAACTCATTGCACAATGCCATGAGCATGTAAATAAGAACGCTGCTCCTGATGTGATCCACGCCCCCAATCGACTCGACTTGGGACGCCAAAATCGACGAGAAAAACTTGCGCAACAACAACAGGCCGAGACCGACGTCGGCGCAGGCTTTTGGCAGGATTACTTGGGCCACTTTCAGTCGGTGGCGCAATGCCGGGATTATGTGAAACTCCTTGATCATGTGTTTCATGCCCTAGGCCCCATCACTCCTGGCCAACGGTTTCTGGATGCCGGCTGTGGAAATGGCAATGCAGGGTTATATTTTTTGGATAGGCTTGCCGCCACAATTTCCAGTGGGATCCCGTACATAGAGAAGTCCATTCAATATCTGGGGATTGATGTCGTTCCTGACGCCTTGAAACGGGCTAACAACGCGATGCTTGCCGCCGACACAGAATGGCAACATGGCATGACCCCTCCGACACCCTTCGTCACGAAGGCATGGGCGCAGGTAGATTTAGGTCAGCCGCTCCCCTTTCCAGACAACCGATTTGACCGGATTGTCTCTAATCTGGTGATTGGATATGTCCAGGATCCAGGCGCTACCTTACGAGAACTGTATCGTGTTCTCGCTCCAGGGGGACGAATCGTTATTTCCAATTTAAAACCCAATGGTGACTTTTCCGGTATTTACCAGAGTCTGATCAGTAGTGCTGCTCTCCCACAACAACGAGAAGAAGCACGGGATCTTTTGAATAATTACGGAAAAATCCGCCAGGCCGAAAAAGAAGGGCAATTTTGTTTTTATGATCAAACCCAATGGGAATCGATCATTGCCACCTTGGGCTGTACGAATGCGGGTATTTTTTCAACTTTTGCAGGACAAGCGTATCTCGTTGTCTTGGACAAACCTATTGTCTGCACGCGAGCGCAAAGGCCAATCATCCAGAATGCAGAACCATACCCCACACGGAACCAGCTGCCAGGGCTTCTGAAGCAAGTGGCATAAGCCGGTCTCTTTCTCTAAATATTTTTCAAGAGGACCGCATGACCTGGATAAGACATCAATATGACAATGACTGACCATGGATTGCACAAAAGAGTGTCTCGTTCTCGGAGGCACAAGAGGAGGTATCCGCCGACATGCAGGGACCTACCTCTTTTGACTTCTGCCTGCATTTATTGTCCAATAGGCCTTCAAATATGTCAGAGCCAATGATCTAGTGTGATCTCTCATCTGTCATTCTGTTAGACGTGAATTTTTACGCCTTCAGCGGACTCCTGAATGGTCTGGCCGCCACAGCCTCCGGCCTTATTGTCTATGCCAAAAACCCTCACAGCTCAAAGCATCAAGCCTATGCCCTGTATTGTTTAGCTGCCGCCATTTGGGGATATGGGTATTGCGCATGGCACCTTTCCTCAACTCACGATCTCGCCCTACTCTTGGTTCGGTTGTTAATGGCCGGAGCCATTTTTCTTCCGCCAGCCTATCTGTGGCATGTCCTGACCTTATTGGATGATGTGGAAGCAAACAGATGGGTTATTCGTCTTGGATGGGGAGCTAGTCTTATTTATTTCGGCGCGAATTTTACCACCTATTTCGTGGCTGATGTCCATCATGTCGGTGATTTTCCATTTTGGCCGCAACCCGGTCCCTTTTTTCATGTCTATCTCCTGGGGTTTGGCCTATCGACTATTTATGGAACGTGGTTGCTTTATCGGGGAGCTCGGACCAGAACTGGTCCTGAACGTTCACGATTTTTCCTTCTCACCATCGGATCAGTCATTGCATACTTAGGGGGGATGACGACTTTCCCGCTCTGGTATGGAATTGAAATCCCACCAAACGGCACAATCCTCCTGACGGTCTATACGTCGGTCGTCGCCTATACGCTCCTACGATACAGACTCATGGATCTCGGGACAGCTGTTGAACGAAGCATTACGGGAGGCCTCTTGTTAGCACTCGTGGCTTTCCCTGCCTATCCGATACTCCTCCTCGGCCAGAGTCTGTATTTTGGGCAAATTAATATCGCCTATTCTTTTGTGGAACTGAGCGTATTGCTCATCTTGGTGCTTGGAGCGTCCTCCTTGAAACGGGAAGCAAAAACATTCATAACGAAATCACTGTTCAAGGAACGATATAACCGACATGAAACGGTGGTACATTTCTCTAAGTCCCTTCTCTCCATATTGGAATTAAAAGATTTGACGGCGACTATCGTGGAATCCATTTGTCCCACATTAGGATTGCAATGGGGAGTGTTATATTTACGAAGTTCTAGTAGTCAGGATTATCGACCGGTATCCAGCTTTGGAAAATCCACCAAAGATTTTCCAGTCCTTCATTTGCATAAGACCCCTACGTTACTAGAAATGTGGAGACAAGGCACGTCCTGTTTTGTCATCCATGAATTGGAACTCTCTACCATCAACTCCGACTCTGAAGCCGTCATCGCGCAGCTCGCTCAAATTGGAACAGAAGTTTGTTTGCCCTTGGTTAACAAAACACGGCTCTTAGGTTTTTGTGTGTTTGGACCTAATACGAAAAGTGGCGGAGGGTATACGACCCAGGATTTGGATTTATTAACAACCTTATCCCAAGAAGCGTCCGTGGCGTTGGACAATGCCTTGCTCTATGAAGAGCTCAAGCGCTCCCAATCGTTAGTTCGTCGAACGGATCGCCTTCGATCCCTGGAGACCATGGCCGGCGGGTTGGCTCACGAAATTAGAAATCCCTTGACCTCGATTAAAGCCTTCGTGGATCTGGCACCTGAACGAAAGGATGATGAACAGTTTCTGGTTCGATTCAGTAAGGTCGTCAAAGAGGATGTGTTTCGAATTGAGCGACTCACTCGAGAGATCTTGGATTATGCCAAACCGATGGAACCGTTTCTCAAGGAAGAAGATCTCAATGATATTGTGGAATCCTGTCTGTATACTCTCAGAATTCGACCCTCTCATGAATTAATTGTCGTCGAAACCGATTTGGCTCATGGGTTGCCAAAGGTATTTGCCGATCGGCAGCAATTGAAGCAGGTGTTCCTCAATCTGTTGTTTAATGCCGTGGAAGCCATGCTCCCGGAGGGTGGGGTGTTAACAGTGCGAACTCGAAAGATTGGTTCAGGTGTGGCTCAGGGTTGGGTGCAGGTGGACATACACGATACTGGAAAAGGAATAAATCCGGAAGACATCGAGCATATATTTGATCCTTTTTTCACCACAAAGCACTTGAGTCAGGAACATGAGGGAACAGGTTTGGGATTGGCCATTGCCCATCAAATTATTCAAGAACATCGGGGGAGTATTGAGGTCCAAAGTGTGAGAGGAGGGGGAACCACGTTTCTTGTGAATCTCCCGAGTTCTCCAGCACCCACATCGGTTTCCCCAGCCCAAAGTCTGTCGCCAAAGGCTGAACACCCCAATCTTGATTGAAGGCCCCCCTGTACGAATCGCTCTGTGTAGTGTTCACACCAAGCGTGTTCCCTTAAAAAACCACAAGCGAGAAGGACTCTGAATCAAGACATATCCAGACTTTATGGGGTACAGGGAATTGGGATTTGAGAGGCCATAAATAACGGTTATCCAGAACGCGGAAGACGTCCTTCAATCAATTGACCCTCCCAATCTCCGGTTCCCTTTTTCAGATGAAGAAACCGTGAACGAGTGAGTCCAGCTCTTTGAAGCCACTCTCGAACGTCTCGCACGGAATAGGTGTTGCCCCGCTGGGTATAGAGCAACATGGAGACGGCAAAGAGATTGGCTTCGAGGGGCCGAAGTTCGTTTGGATCCTGCAAAAAGGTATCTTGAATGAGTAGCCGTCCACCAGGATTGAGAATTCGTTTTATTTTTTTGAAAATTTTCAGATTGTCTGTAGGAGAATAGATATGGAGTACATTGGAATACCAGACAACATCATAGGTGCCTGAAATACGTGCTGTTAAAAAATCACCAGCTTGATAGGTCAAGCGGGTTCCCAAAGAAGACTGTTCCGCCAGCGTACGCGCGACGTCCAGAGCGGCGGGCCTATCCATCACTGTAGCGTGCAGTGTTGGATTCTTCGCTAAAAAGGCCAGAGCATAGGTGCCAGGGCCACCGCCTAAATCCAGTAGAGTACGATCCGCCTTCAAAGAAATTTGTTGGGCAACCTCCCTGGCCGGTTGGATCGACCGGTGATGCATGGCCCAGGAAAACGATCGTCGATATTCCATGGTTTCCGGTTTCTGGCTGTCCAGTGGCTGACCGGCACGAATCACTTCCGTTAAATGAGACCATTCGCTCCATTGACGCTGCATGAGCACCAGATAGTCTCCTTGAAAGTGCGGGCTTGATTCCTGGAGGTAGCATTTGGAAAACGGAGCAAGACGGTATCCTGATTGTGATTTGACCAATAATCCTACACTGGCAAGATTCCGGCACAAGATTGCGAGTCCACGTTGGCTCACCCGTACCCGTTTGGCTAACTCCGGAATCGTCCAATCCCGATCTTCCATCTTCGTAAATAAATTCAGATCTAATGCCGAAAAAATAATTCTTGGCAATCGAAAGGCATAGATGGTCTCTCGAAATTGCTTGAAGGATTTGATGGAAATCGGGATCGGTTTCACGATGATTTGGCTAATCTGAGTGAGTGCCTCGATGTGGGAATTGGATATATAGTTAGCGAGTTGAGAACCATGTTAGGCAGGTCTTGATTTGTTGATGGAGGTCAGCAAGGTTTCCGAAGTCAACCGGGCGTTCATAGTAAGCGGCAACATGCGACTCATTCATCTCAATTCGTTCGGTGAAACCGAGACGCATGAGTTTTGGCCGGTATTTGGAAACAGTTTGTTGTAGGTAAAATTTGGCCTGTTTTGCAAGTTCGTCGGTTCCTAAATCTTCTGGCGTCCCATCCGACAGCATGCTTTTCATATCCTCCAGATCGTATCCCGCCATGCACACCAGCTTGCCGTCGGCGGTGATTTCAAGCAACCAGTCCTCGTCCGGTAAGGGAAGAGTTATGGCTTCCATAGAATCGATATCCATCCACCCGTGAATTTTATCCACAAGATAAATTCTGGCATCAGGCCATAGAGTTGAAGGGGTGCAAGATTCACTCATGCGTTGTTCCAGTTCTGGCGCTCAGCTGGGATTCTAAAGCCCGTAGTCGCTGGATATTTTCGTCGAGTTTTGGCAGTTGATATTTTTGGTCTATGCGTACAACTTTTTGTAAGTATTGCACGGCTTGGCTCCATTGACCTTGGGCTTCATGGCAACTGGCAAGAACATACCAGGCACCGCCCATTCGCAGTTCATCTTTCAACCGTCTGGCAACATCCAGGCTGGTCAAGGTACAGGATTGGGCTTCCTCAAATCGTCGTTGACTTAAATACAACCGTGCCATCATACGAAAGACATCGGATTGTCCAGCTTCATTCCCGACCCGGCGCATTAAGATTAAGGATTCCTGATAATAGGCGAGCGCATTCTCTTCCTTGCCCGTTTCCCTCGCGACTAATCCCAAATCAGAGAGTAAAACCGCCTTTCCGGCATAATCGGACAAATGATTCATTAAATCCAAAGCTTCTAGATAATACGCCCTGGCACGTTCCCATTCGCCGGCATCGGCCGAAAGGTTACCCAAATTGGCTAAAGTCGTACTAATCCCCCGTTCATCACCCAGAATTTTTTGAAGCTCTAACACCTCACTATAATAGGCTCTGGCTTGTTCCCGGCGACCACTCACGGCGCAAATGTTACCCAGATTGCCCAATGTGGTGGCCAACGACCGTTGGTCTCCATTTTGACGATCAACTTCCAGAGCCTGCGCATAACATTGAAAAGCCTCTGTATAAAAGCCTTTGGAAAAGTGGCGATTGCCTAAAGAGTTGAGATTAGCGGATTGAGACCAGGCCATGGGTGTTCACGTGTGGTCACAGTGCGGATGAAAAATCTTCTAGGCCATTATGAGGGTTTCGATTCATTTATTTGCCAATAATTGTTCAAGTGCAGGCTTGGCTCCGGTGAGCAGGGATGTTCCATCTCCAACCAGGAGGCTATCAAAGGTATACTTTAATAATCGACGAAGACTATCGCGGGCCTGAACGATATCAATATATTTTTCCGAAGGCAGGAGCCGGAGTGAACCTGGAGGATCTCCAATTATCCCATCTCCCACAATAAGTACCCCTTGACCCTGCTGCAAAAATAACGCACTTTCTCCTGGAGATTTTTGATGCGAAAGCTGAACAACCCAAATTCCACCTGGAAGCAATTCTCCATCTTTAAAGGTTTTATCAATGGGAAGGGTCATATCCTTGGCATCTAATTCCGGCGCCATCACCTGACAGTTAAAGATTTTCCGGAAATTGGCGGCTTCCCGTTCATGGTCTCGATTGGTCAAGATAATATAATCTAGAGCCCCTCCCCGCTGAGTTATGGCCCTATCACCGGCATTCATGGGAGGTGGGTCGACTAATATTCGATGTTCCCCCACGGCCAATAAATGACCGTTAAAATTAAGCTGTTTTTCCTCAGAGAACCAGGACCATTCAGAAATATTGGGCAGAATGGTTTTCATAAGGTTTCCAGGGTTTCTTGGAGAAGGGCTGTGGTTTTGGCTTGAACGCCTGAATCTTCTGGAAGATCCAACATGTCATCCTCATGGACCGTAATAAATTTACGATTGGAGCCCTTAGTAAGAGAAATGAGTAACAGACTGCGCGAAGGAGTGGTCGGAATGACGACCTCAACGGCCGCGTCAAGGGATTTCACGATCTCAAGAAATTTTTGTTTCCCGTCTTCTAGTTCGTCCATGGTGCCCTAACATTTGGGTCAAGAATGTGTAAACAGGAGAGATCGCCCTACATGGTCGAGGGAGTAGGCGGTGCCTCCAACAATTTCTCCACCTCCTGAAGAATCGCTTCATGCCCGGCTAATGTGCCGTCAGTAAAGAAATTCCCTACACGCTGCCAACGAATTAGGCCATTTTGATCAATGACATACACATTGGGAATAAATTTCCCCCCGCCATAGAGTTTGTCTGTTTTCTTTTCGGGGTCCAGAAGATAGGGATACGTAATCTTCAACGGGAATCCTTGTAGGAATTCCCTGACATCTGCCAGGGAGTCGCCAGATGAATTGACTCCGATCACCGCGACAGGTTTGTCTTTTGTGGCATCATGTACCCTCTGGAGATTGGTGCTCTGGATTAAGCACGGCTCGCAAATATGAAAGAGTCCTAGAACCACCACCTTACCCTTAAACTGGTCAAGGGAGAGAGGCCTGCCATCCAGACCCGTCAGTGAGAAATTAGGAGCGGACTCCCCGACTTTAAAGAAACTTCCCGCGTGTACGATAAAACCGGTGCTCAGTATTAAGATGACTATAATCAATACCTGAAGAATATTCCTTTTCATAGGCTCCTCCTGTTCATGGTGCCTCCTAAGGCATATAACCAGTGAATCAACCTTCACATCCTTAAAAGCCTAACACACGAATTTTTGGGGCGGCAACAAAACGGAAATACATTTAAGAGCGAGAGAGTTGATCCGGTTCGAATAATCCGAGTTGCAGTTGCTCGGCTTTGGTCAACATGATGGGATAATTATCCGTAAAACAGGCATTGCAATAATGATGGGAAAATCCCGGAGCCATTGCCAACATACCTTCTAGGCTAAGGTACCCCAAACTATCGGCCGTAACATAACGACGAATTTCTTCAATATTGAGATTTGACCCTATGAGTTCTTTTTGGGTCGGCGTATCAATGCCGTAATAACATGGGGCAATGACCGGTGGAGAACTGATACGCAGATGAATTTCCCGAGCACCGGCCTGTCGAAGCATTTTGACAATTTTCCGACTGGTGGTGCCTCGAACAAGGGAGTCGTCCACAACCACAATCCGTTTCCCTTCCAGGACATCCGGGACAGGATTCAGTTTCAACTTTACGCCAAAATGGCGAATGGCTTGCTGCGGCTCAATGAAGGTTCGTCCCACATAGTGATTTCGGGTTAGTCCGATCTCAAACGGTAACCCCATCCCTTCGGCATAGCCCAAGGCCGCAGGAACACCGGAATCCGGAACAGGAATGACCATGTCTGCGTCTGCGGGACACTCCTTAGCCAGTTGACGCCCAAAGGCTTTACGAACCGGATACACCGCATTCGGGCCAAAAATTTTCGAATCCGGTCTCGCAAAATAGACGTATTCAAATACACACTGGGCGCGCGAGCGTTCGAGAAACGGATGATAGGAGGTCAATTCTGTACCCTGAATGACAATAATTTCTCCCGGTTCAACTTCACGGACGAACTTGGCATCAATCAGATCGAAGGCGCAGGTCTCGGATGCCACGACCCAGCTGCTTTTATACCGCCCTAAACACAGCGGGCGAAATCCAAACGGATCGCGGGCGGCGATCAATTGATCATCGGTTAACAGCACCAAAGAAAAAGCCCCTCGAACCAGACTTAAGGCGTCAATCACCCGATTTACAATCGTGTCTCCCTTGGAGTGAGCAATCAGATGAATGATGACCTCGCTATCGGAGTCCGATTGAAAAATAGCCCCATAGGCCTCGAGCTCACCTCGAAGCACCCCGGCATTCACTAAATTTCCATTGTGAGCCAACGCCAAATTGCCAAACGCGAAATTGACGGACAAGGGTTGAACGTTTTGCAACTGTCCACTGCCTGCCGTCGAGTATCGGTTATGCCCGATCGCCTTTGTTCCCGGAAGTTCGCGTAAGGTTTTTTTTGAATAAATATCAGCAACGAGACCTAAACCTTTTTTTTGAAAGAATTGCTCTCCATCCGAGGACACAATACCGGAGCCTTCCTGCCCCCGATGTTGTAGGGCATAGAGGCCCAGGTACGTCAGATTCGCAGCTTCTTTCGATCCTGCAATTCCGAAGACAGCACATTCTTCATGAAACCCGTCCGGGGAAGGCATAGACTGTACCATCGGCAACTTCCTCATGATGTCCTCAGACGGGCCAGATGACCTTGAGCGACCATGAAAGCTGACCAATTCAAATATACGGGATAACCAACCATGCTCACGATGCTTCGGCTCCAAGTTGTCGTGCAAGAGCATGGTGCCATTGGTCTGCCATTTCAGAAAGGGGAAGGCTTATCTGACACACTGGCCGGTCATGAGCTCCGCGAACAGTCATATCCATATTTCCTTGAGTGACTTGGCCTAATTCGGTGCATGGCACCCCTGAACCTTGAACCAGTTCCATCAACTGCTTGACGTGCTCAGATTTAACCGAGACGACAACCCGCGAAGGACTTTCTCCAAAAAGTAGAGCATCTAGACGCAAACGATCTTGGTTCAGTATAACAGTTGCTCCGAATAGCGCGGAAGGATGGGTCAGACAGCATTCGGCTAATGTCACGAGTAATCCGCCTTCTGAGCAATCATGCGCTGATTGCACAAGCCCCTTTTGGATTAAGGTGAGTAGGAAGGAATGGAGAGCTTTTTCTCGATCCACATCCAACCAAGGGGGATTGCCTTGTTCGCGAGAATGAATGACCTTGAGATATTCTGTCCCGCCTAAATCTTCTTTCGTCTCCCCCAACAAGAAAATATGATCGCCTGATTGTTTAAACCATTGAGTGGTAATGTCTTCCGGGCGCTCAATAAGTCCCACCATTCCCAAAATCGGTGTTGGATAAATGGACAGGCCATTGGTCTCGTTATAAAAGCTCACGTTTCCACTGACTACAGGAATTTCGAATGTTCGACAGGCATCGGCGATCCCTTCGACCGCCATGATGAATTGCCACATGATGTCGGGACGCTCCGGGTTGCCGAAATTTAGGCAGTCGGTCACTCCGATCGGTTGGGCACCCGCACAGACCAAATTCCTCGCGGCTTCAGCCACGGCTAATCCTCCTCCCAAATAGGGATTCAGCAGGCAGTATCGACTATTGCCATCCGTCGTCATGGCCAAGGCTTTCGTGGTCCCTTTAATGCGGACCACGGCGGAGTCGGAACCGGGACAGACCACGGTATTGGTTCCCACCATATGATCGTATTGCCGAAAGACCCAACGTTTGCTCGCAATAGTGGGTGAAGCTAATAATTTCAATAACACCTCGGCAGGATTTTTAACTTCTGGAAGCGTATCGATATTTAAGGATTGCAAAAACTCTTGATAAGGAGGTGGCGCAGCAGGCCGTTCATAGCGTGGACCTTCTTCAGCGAGAGCATGCGCGGGTATTTCCGCCACAATCTGGTTGCCCTCTCTAATTCGTAAGAATCCATCATCTGTCACCTGCCCGACCACGGCGGCATCGATTCCCCATTTTCGGCAGATTGCCAGCACAGACTCTTCCTTGCCAGGTTGAGCCACCAGGAGCATCCTTTCCTGGGATTCCGATAGTAATATTTCATAAGGAGTCATGTGCGGTTCACGGCGGGGCACCTTAGCCAAATCCATGTCAATACCGGTTCCGGCGCGTGAGGCCATTTCGCAGGAGGAGCTAGTCAGCCCGGCCGCCCCCATGTCCTGAATCCCAACTAAGAGGTCCTGTTCTAAAAATTCAAGGCACGCTTCAAGTAATAGCTTCTCTAAAAAGGGATCACCGACTTGTACATTCGGACGCTTCTTGTCAGATGCATCGTCAAAACTGTCAGAGGCCATGGTGGCGCCATGAATTCCGTCTCGTCCTGTTTTGGCACCAATATAGAGCACTTGATTTCCGGCACCTTTAGCTAAGCCACGCAGGAGACGATCTTTTTTCACGATACCCAGACAAAAGACATTCACTAATGGATTTTTTGAATAAATATCATTAAACGTAATTTCCCCCCCTACCGTTGGCACTCCCATACAGTTCCCATAGGAAGAAATTCCAGAAACGACTCCTTTGAGAATATGCTGATTCCTGGGAAGGTCCAATTCACCGAATCGCAGGGAATTCAATAACGCGATCGGGCGTGCTCCCATGGTAAAAATATCGCGCAGAATCCCACCGACACCTGTTGCGGCCCCTTGAAACGGCTCAATATATGACGGGTGATTGTGCGATTCCATCTTGAACACTGCCGCGAGGCCCTCTCCAATATCCACGGCACCGGCATTTTCTCCCGGCCCTTGAACCACCCGCTCACCCTCGGTCGGAAATCGCTTCAAATGAATGCGTGAACTTTTATAACTGCAGTGTTCACTCCACATCACAGAGAAGATACCCAACTCAGTGAGATTCGGCTCACGACCAAGATGCTTGAGGATTTGCTGATACTCATCCTCGGACAGGCCATGCTGTTCAATAATTTTTGGTGTAAGGGGTCCCTGGGGCAAGACTTTTGATTCCTGGGTCATGGCAAACAACTCATTTTGTATGAAAATCTTTCCCAATTAGCACAAGGGGAATGAAAGAGGTGAAAAACCGAATATGTCACTCATCATTTCGGAACAAACCCACGAAATTGATTTCCTTAATGTTTCAGACATGCACATTGGAAAGTCAGGAGAGTCATTATTTCCATAAAAGGGAATTTAGCATACACACCGTCATACTGTCCTGTGGCTTAATGACCTGAAGGGAGACGAAGGGGCAAATGATCCGTGACATAGGAAGCATAGCGTAACGCCGTGAGCACTTGTTCATATGTCAGATTCAATGCTTCTTGAACCTCATGAAATGATTTTCCGATCCCAAGGGTTCCGACCACGGTAGCCACATCAACGGCAGTGCCTGCCAGACATGGTTTCCCGTGGCAGATGTCTGGAGTCATCGTAATTCCCGGAAAAACTTCCATGGTGGCCTTGACCGAAAGGGAAGGGCGGATAACCGCAATCGAGCCTATACCGGTTGAGGTGTTTTGTGTGTTTCCAACGCTGAAACCATGGATCGAAAAATATACATTCCATCCTCATTATTGAGCAGGTGTTCTGCCCCTCGTTCTGGATGAGGCATCAGACCAAGGACGTTGCCGGCCGCGTTGCGGATTCCCGCAATGTTCTCCAGCGATCCATTGGGATTGGCTTGAGAAGTCACTTTGCCTTCGCGATCACAATATCGAAAGACGATTTGCGCATTGGCCTGCAAGGCGGACAACGTCACCGGGTTGGTATAATAATTTCCTTCAGCATGGGCAATCGGGAGCTTCAGAATCTGTCCGGGTTCACAGTGATTGGTAAATGGAGTATTCGCGTTTTCTACCCGTATATAATGATCTTCACAAATAAAGGAAAGATCCCTGTTGCGCAACATGGCACCGGGTAATAATTCAAGCTCCAAAAGCATTTGAAATCCATTACAGATGCCTAGGACCATTCCTCCCCGCCCGGCAAACTCAACGACGGCCTCCATGATGGGAGAAAATCTGGCTATGGCACCCGCGCGCAGATAATCACCATAAGAAAACCCCCCTGGCAGGATGATGGCATCCATGCCCTTGACGGATCTCTCTTGATGCCAGATAAACTGTGCCGTTTGTCCCATAACCTCCGAAAGAACATGCGCACAATCACGATCACAATTGGATCCGGGAAAGACAATGATGCCGATGTTCATATCGCTCTCTGCTCGTGGACATTCATAATGAAATAAGAGCTATCAGGGAAGAAAAGACCGCATGTAATCAGAAGGAGCAATGGAGAGACCATTATGCCTCAAGGATCTCGTATTGATATTCTTCAATGACCGTATTGGCAAGAAGTTTTTCGCACATCGCTTTGATGGTAGTTTCACCGGACGTCGCGTCTGTTTCACAAAGATCAACTTCGATAAATTTTCCAATTCGGACCTCTCCAACTGATTCAAAACCAAGGGTTTGAAGAGATTGCTGAATAGCTCGACCCTGGGGATCAAGAATTCCGTTTTTGAGTGTGATGTAAATTTTGGCTTTCATAATTTTCCGGAAGGAGTAACATGCACCCGGTGAATAAACGTTTTACGAAATAGACAGATCCGTCAACAAGATAGTCGGTGGCAAAGCATGAACACAAAGCTCCCTACTTCGTGAATTATCCGCAAACCCGCTTGAGAACTTCTTGATAGGTTTCCTCGATCCGGCCCAAATCTTTTCGGAAACGATCCTTATCCATGCGTTCTCCGGTTTGGATATCCCAAAAACGGCATGTGTCCGGAGAAATTTCATCTGCCAAAATAATCTGACCATTCCATAATCCAAATTCTAACTTAAAATCCACCAGAAACATGCCCTTTTTCTGAAAAAAAGGATTGAGCACTTCATTGATTTTGAGAGCCTGCTGGCGGAGTTCCTCGATTTGCCCGGGTGTGGCCAATTTCAACAATCGAATATGGTCTTCAGAAATAAGAGGATCGCCCAGTGAATCATCCTTATAGAAGAACTCGATTAAGGGAGGTTCAATAATCAAGCCTTCTTCTAAACCTAAACGTTTAACAATGCTGCCCGTGGCTCGATTACGCACCACCACTTCAACCGGAATAATTTTTACCCGCCGCGTTAACATCTCCCGGTCATTGATTTGCTGAATGAAATGACTGGGAATTCCGGCGTCGGCAAGATGTTGGAACAGTTTTGCGGAAATCGCATTATTGACAACGCCTTTTTCCAGAATCGTCCCACGTTTTTCGGCGTTAAAGGCGGTCGCATCGTCCTTGAAATACTGAATGAGCTCGTCGTCCTTCTCGGTCAGAAAAATCTTTTTGGCCTTTCCCTCGTAGAGCAAATTTCCTTTAGTCAATGTTTTTCCTCTTTTTTGAAGTTTTCTTTGAAGGAGTAAGTCGGGTTGGTGTTGAGCTCTTTCGTCGAACTTGCCTTCCAAACACGCGCGTGAAAATCTGCTGTTGATGGCGCAAGTAGGTTTTGGGATTAAAACATGTCGCAATCTCTTTTGTACTAAGATGTTTGGCAATAAAGGGATCCTGCTCAATAAAGGTTTGGAAACTCCCCTCTCCCCTCCAGGCAGCCATGGCATGTTGCTGTACATGCTCATAGGCGTCTTTTCTGATCGCACCTTTATCCACCAGCGCCAGTAGTAGCCGTTGCGAATAGATGAGGCCGCCGGTTTGATTGAGAGTGGCCATCATTCGTTCAGGATAGACCACCAGCTTGGATAACATGTTGGTTAAACGGACCAACATGTAATCGATCAGAATCGTGCTATCGGGAAGGATGATCCGCTCCGCAGATGAATGGCTAATGTCTCGTTCATGCCACAAAGCGACATTTTCCAGGGCAGCCAGACTGTTACTGCGAACCACTCGAGCAAGACCGCATAAATTTTCCGAGCTGATCGGGTTTCGTTTATGCGGCATGGCAGACGAGCCTTTTTGACCAGGCTCAAAGTACTCTTCCGCTTCCAAGACTTCCGTTCGTTGCAAATGACGTATTTCCGTCGCCACCTTTTCAATACTGGCCGCCATCAGGGCCAACGCCGAGAGGAAGGCGGCGTGCCGATCCCGCTGAAGTACCTGATTTGAGATAGGCGCCGGCTTCAATCCTAACCGTTGACATACCGTTTTTTCTATCGAGGGAGAAAGATGGGCAAACGTTCCCATGGCTCCTGAAAGCTTGCCAACGGCAATGTCGGCGATAGCCGCTTTTAGGCGGAGTTCCTGCCTTTGAAACTCCTGATACCAAATGGCCACCTTCCATGCGAAGGAAATAGGCTCCCCATGGATCCCATGCGAACGCCCCACCATCAGAGTATTCTGATGCGCAAAGGCTAAATCCCGTAAGACACTGAGCAAGCCCCCGACATCCTCACGAATCAATTGTGCCGCTTCCACTAATTGCAACGAAAGGGACGTATCGACAATGTCCGAGGAAGTGAGCCCAACATGCAGAAATCGACCGTCTTTCCCTGCCTGCTCAGACACCGATTCCAAAAAGGCAATAACATCATGCTTTGTAATTTGTTCGATAGCCGCGATTCGTACAGGATTAACCGTGACTTTTTTTCGAATACGGGCTGCCACGCCATAAGGAACCTGGCCCACCTGTTCCATGGCTTCGCACGCGGCAAGTTCGACCTGTAACCACAACTCATATTTGTGGGTCTGAGTCCAAACGGCCCCCATTCGGGGTAACGTGTAACGATCAATCATGGGAAAGGCCAACTAGGCGGTAGGTGACGGATCGGAAAATTCCGTGGCAGGATTTTTTTGTTGAATCTGCCTTCGCTTAATGGCAAGCTTTGGTTCAGCCCGGAGCACATGGTCTAACAATCCATTGACGAATCGTCTGGCCTCATCATCTGCAAATAGCTTAGCCAATTCAACCGCTTCATTGATGGTGACCATGGCCGGAATATCGGGCTCCCACAATAATTCGTAAATGGAACATCTAAGAATATTCCTATCCACCACGGGCATCCGCTGCAAAGACCAGTCGATGGCAAAATCACGAATGATCCGGTCAATTTCTGACTGATTCGTGATGACACCAAGAAAGAGGTGGGAGGTAAATGTTTGGACTTCCGGGGAAGCGGATTGACTTGCCCAAAATTTTTCCTGCCAGTTGGGGTTTTGATCCTGAAATTCATGCTGGAAAAGCATTTGCAACGCAAGCTGGCGTGCCAGGCGTCTGGACGGCCGTCCGTGTGCTTGATTGGCTTGCGGTGTATCGGATGGAACAGTCATGGTCATGATGTTGTTGATTCCCTTAAAAAGCCAGACTGACGGATGCTGGTCTTACTCAAACGTTTCATTAAGACGGCCATTTCAAGAGCCGTACGGGCTGCATCAGCCCCTTTATTCCGTTCTGGTGGCCCAGAACGTTCCATTGCTTGATCCACTGTATCCGTAGTCAACACTCCGAAAATAATGGGAATGCCAGTTTCCAGTGATGCTTGACCGATCCCGCGACTTGTCTCGGCACAAATATATTC
>CAZBQO010000029.1:0-19275 GCA_964494125.1 uncultured Nitrospira sp.
TTAATGGCCGAATTTGGGCTACTACCCAGGCATCTTTATGGGATGGGAAACGGAACTTTTTTTCTGTTTTATTTCCTCCTTCAGCTTTCCAGTCAGGCGAGAACCAGGTGAGGGTGTTTTTGATTGGAGATCATGATGCAAAATTAACTCCCATACCCTTGGCAATTCAGGGGGCTTTGAGTGATGAGGAGACAATGATCCGTTTGCATCAGGAAGCCTCGGGGCAATCAAAGCTGGTGTTTTCCGGTGAGCGGGAGATCATGGTTGATGTGGGTGAAAAGCATCTGACCGGGAATCTGGATCGTGTTCTTCTTTCAGGGGAGTCAATTGTTGTGGAGGGATGGGCTGCTGATCTTGAAAAGAATCAACCGGCTGAAGAGGTTTTCATTTTTGCAGATGGAAAATTCAAGGCTAGTGCAGAAGTTGGAATCTCCAGGCAAGATGTCGTGGAGGCTCATCAACACAAGGCATTGTTCCACAGTGGGTTCAGGATTAAAATCCCGGTGAAAGTTCTCAAGCCTTATCCAAGTGCTATTAAACTCATTGTTGTCTCATTAAACAACCGAGCATGGGAATTCTCCTTTTCTCCCAAACAATTTGATTTTATTCGCTCCGCGCTTGAGGAAGAGAATTTCGGCCAATGACCAGGCCAATAATGGCAAGTCCAGTCATTAGCCGTTACAAAACCAAGCTATCACTTGCCCGGAACCCCATGAACATATTTTATTATGTGAGGAACAGTTCCAGCTTTTGATTTAGTTCGGGGCTTAGCACCTGGCCGAGCCCTTTTACGATTGTCAGGGAAGCGTCTTCTCATCGGAATGAGTGGGGCATGTTTTGTGGATTCGTCTGGCCTGTATTTCATGGAAGATACGCTAGGTTTGGTCTGTCTAGTTCCGGAAACCAAACGCTTGTTCTCGCTGCGATTGTTGTTCATTAATCAGGGTCAGGGGATTGAACCGGTTTCCCAAACATATTTTCTAAAGCATCCTTTTGATGATTATTAAATCGAAAATGAATATTCGAATTTAACATAAAGTTCTTGTCTCCTTGCGAGCGAGCGTGCGGTGGAAGCCTTGAAGCAAATGAAACAGAACGCAGTCATAGTTATGGGATCCACAATTGTTGCGATTTTTATAATGGAAGCCTTACTGCGTGGAATTGGAATTCCAGCTAAGCTTAACTCAGGTTGGGGGTGGGAAGATTCGGCAGGTAGAAAATTATCAAAATATGAGGCTTTAACAACCAATCAATTTGGATATCGAGGGCAAAAGATTAACTATGATACCGATGACTATGTGGTGTTGCTTGTGGGTGACAGCCAGGTCGAAGCGTATGCAGGTCGGCCGGAACATATGCCTGAACAGTTTCTTCAGGAATCGCTGGCTAGTCAGTTGCCTCAACCAGTCAAAGTGTTTTCTCTTGCCTCTTCAGGGTGGGGACAGGACCAACAGCTTTTGGCCATTCAAAAATACTTTAGGGTGTATAGGGCCAACTTGGTTTTATTGTGGGCAACCCCAGGAAATGACTTTTGGGAAAATGCGTTTCCAGATAGAAGTGCGACTTCGCAGGCTGGACCCTTGAAGCCAACCTTTAGGCTGGTGGAGGGTGAGCTCTATGGCCCTTATTTTACAGCAGGATCCTACTTGCATAATAGTGCCATTGCCCAATTAATCGAGACGGTGATGGCAAATTTACAGAAAGAAACATTAGAGCAACGCATTCTTCGTCGGTGGCTTCAAGAAATGCCATCGTCGCATAAAACCCACAAACCTGAAAATGAACATGTATGTGAGGGACTGACAGTTATTAATCAAGTCGAGTTTTTCAATACGATATTTGAACTCAACGATAATATTGGTTACACCGTAAGGTCTGGGCAGGATGTCCTGAACAGCAGGAGTCTCTTTTCTGCCTATATGTTAAATCCATCCAGGCGAGATGAATATCTGGTGGCTGTTACGGAAAGTCTATTGTGGCATGTTAAAGCGGAAGTAGAAAAGCATCAATCGAAATTTCTTGCGTTCTATCCTGTTCGAGAGGATTTTGATAAGCGAGGAATGCAAATGGTTAAGTGCGTGACGGATTCCCAAGGGAATAATTTTAGAGTATCTTTGGACTATGCAAGCCGGTTAAAAGATGTCATCTCCTCTGAAGACTTAGTTATCTTTGATTTGCCGGGTGGTAACGAAATTGTCGTTTCGCCGAATGATAGACATTTAAATGATTTAGGAAATGAATTAGGTATGAAGAAGCTGAGCCTGACTCTGATAGAGCGTTCCCTACTCAATCGATGATTGTTTTTCCCTTTGCGGCTTTGGTGATATCTTGGTTCCGCAATCTTCCGAACAATAATCCGGGTAACCGAGGATGACAAAACCTTTGGCATACCGGCTCTCCTCCTTTGTGGAGGCAATGCCGACGGGATATCGATAGATGACTCCCTGACTTCACGCTCTTATCTGCGAAAACCGTTTTTTACTCTCTGCTGAGTATGTGGATGTTCACTGCAGGCTCACATTTTATCTGCAGTAATGGCGCCGGATGGGCAAGAATGGGAAGGGAATCATACCGCAGAAACAAAAAGTGGTATGCATGTCTACAGTCTATAGATTTCACCAGCTGGGTTGGATGGTTGTCAGGAAGTTTCCTGGAAAATTGGCGTTGGTTGTGACGTAGTAGGATGCCATGACGAATTCTGGATCAAAGGAGGGTATTCTGCATACTCCGAAGCTGTGCTCCATCATCATTGTGACCTATAATTCCAGCTCCTGCATCGGTGCCTGTTTGGGCCCCTTACTCAACATTTCTGATGTTGAGCTCGTGGTTGTGGATAATGATTCGAAGGATGAAACTGCAGCTAAATTACAGAATGAATTTCCGCAGGTTACCCTTATTGCCCTTCACGATAATATTGGTTTTGGGCGTGCGTGTAATATCGGGTTGGCGGCTTCGAACGGATCCTTTGCCCTATTTTTGAACCCGGATACTATTGCGACGGAAAAGGCCATTCGAACCCTTATCCAATATTATGAGAAGCATCCTCGAGTAGGAATTGTCGGGGGCCGTCTTGTTGATCCATCTGGCCGGCCTTTGCAATCAATGGGGGATACGCCTTCTTTGACTGGCCTTGTGCTGGATAAGCCGTTGGCCTGGGTGGCGAAGCGTGTAGGGCCTCGAGGGCTCTTTCGTCGAGTGGTAGGCCGGTGTTCGACAAAATTTTGCATCCCTCATGAAGCGGAGCCTGTGGCATGGGTGTCCGGTGCTTTTCTTTGTTGCCGGCGTTCAATCTGGAATGAAATCGGCGGCTTTGATGAAAAGTTTTTTTTGTATTATGAAGATGTTGATCTGTGCCTCAGGGCCAGACAGGCTGGTTGGGAGGTGTGGCACGTTCCTGAGGCAGTTGTAGAGCATCAGTCCGGAGCTTCATTTGGGGGGGATCTTTCTAAACAAAAGGAAATTTATTATGTTAATCAATATTATTTTTTTCGGAAACATTTTGGTCGTCCGGTCGCATGGGCCTTGTTGGTTTTGCAGAGTATCTATGCTCGATTAGGTATGTACCGTGGCCTTGGAACCGACCGAATAGGTCGTGCTCTGCTATAGTGTCTATTCGAAGAATCACAGAAAATTTACTTGTGAAATTGGGGACGTAATGCGTGTCCTCCAAATTGTTGCCGATGGAAAGCCAGGAGGAGGAACAACGCATGTTCTACAGATTCTCAAAGGCTTACGGCATGCCGTTTCTTTTCATCTCATTACCGAAGAACAATCATATTTAATGAAGGAAGCCGGTGCTCTTGGAATTCCCTGTCAGGGGCTTCGGTTTTTCATTAGTCGGCTCAATCCTGCCATCCCTTTCCAACTTCGAGCGTTGGTTATGGCCCTTCAACCTGATCTGGTTCATGTCCATGGTGGGCGTGCGGGGTTTTTCTTTGCGTTATCTCTATTGAAGATCCCGATGGTCTATACCGTCCATGGATTTCATTTTATTGAAAAGTCACCGAGAATTCGCCGGATGGCGTTAATCGCGGAGCGTTGGAATTTGCGACGTGCATGTCATTCTATTTTTGTGTCGAAATATGATGTGGTTCTTGCAGAAAATTTTCAATTACTATCAGGGAGTGCCAAAAGGTCAGTCATCTATCCCGGTCTTCCTTTGAAAAATCTTCCACCGCCTTTGCCTCAGGCGCTCCCGCATATTGGATTTATCGGACGATTGGAACATCAGAAGGATCCTCTCCTTTTTGTAGAGATGATGGAGTTCTTGCCTGAGTATTCGGCCACGATTGTTGGTGATGGGGCTTTGGCTCCGATGATCAAGCAGGAAATAGCCAGTCGGGAGTTAGGTGGACGGGTTCACATGGTGGGGGAGTTGTCTCATAGCGAGGCTCTGGAAATTCTGGCTACTTTCAACGTTGTCGTTTTAACCTCCAGGTGGGAAGGCCTGCCGGTTTTGGTCTTAGAATCTATGGGCATAGGAGTTCCGGTCGTGAGCATGAATGTGAGTGGATTGGAAGAAATCATTCATGACGGGGTAAACGGAATGCTGGTAGAGAAAAGGAGAGGAGAAGCCCTTGCTGAAAAGGTCAAAATAATCACAAACAATGAGGATTTCAGGATCTCCCTCATTAAGAAGGCACAGGAGACTATACAGGAAAAATTCTCCATCGAAACCATGATGGCTTCGATTCTGGAAATATATCAGGAAATGTCTGCCGTACATGCAGGTCATTGAGGGCCCAAGTGAAAGTTGCGCTGGTTCATGATTGGCTGACGGGTATGCGAGGGGGTGAGCGGTGCCTTGAGGCGTTGTGTGAATTATTCCCTGATGCGCCAATTTTTACGCTGTTCCATGTGAAAGGCAGTGTGTCGGAGCCGATTGAGCGGCATCCTATTATTCCAAGCTTTCTTAATCGAGTCCCATTTGCAAAAAGTCGATATCGGTATTTGCTCCCTTTCTTTCCTTCAGCCATCCAGCGATTAGAATTCCATCAGTATGATTTGGTGATCAGTTCAAGCCATTGCGTGGCCAAAGGCATTCGAGTGCCTCGCGAGACCTGTCATATTTCCTACGTTCATACCCCCATGCGGTACATCTGGGATGGATTTGATACCTATTTTGTTAACACAGGGATTTGGAATTTTGGCAGGCTGGGCATGGGGCTTTTTCGAACGCGACTGCAGCAGTGGGATGTGGAATCCAACGCCCATGTGAGTTGTTTTATTGCCAATTCGCATAACGTAGCAGAGCGAATTGCACGCCAGTATGGAAGGGCGGCCTGCGTGGTCTATCCTCCTGTTGATTGGCAGACCTTTCACGTGTCGCATCGCCATGAAGGGTTTTACTTGATGGTCACGGCCTTTGCGCCCTACAAAAAAGTTGACCTGGCCATTGCTGCGGCCAATGAGCTGGGGCTTCCATTAAAAATTATTGGGCAGGGACAAGATGAGAAGCGCTTAAGGCGAATGGCCGGTCCAAGTGTCGAATTTCTTGGTTGGCAGCCAGACCATCGTGTCAGAGACTTTTACAGCCGGTGCCTGGCCGTTCTCTTTCCCGGTGAAGAGGATTTTGGTATTGTGCCTTTAGAGGCCATGGCTGCCGGGAAACCGGTAATTGCCTATGGAAAGGGTGGGGCCCTTGAAACGATCGTCCCTCTCAATCCTTTGCCTAGGCCAGGGGAAAATCATTTAGAACATGGTGTTCACGAAAGTGGATTCCCTTCTGGTCTAACGGGGGTCTTTCACTATGAACAGTCGGTCCAAGCCATAATTGAAGCTATTCAGTTGTTCACACAGCACCTCACAGATTTCAATCCGGATGCAATTCGGGCACATGTTGAACCGTTCGATCGTTCTCATTTTAAGCAGCGGATGCAGCAGGTGATCATGTCTCGTTATCGCGAATTCCGTCGTACCCCACCATGTTGAAACGCCACAGTGAATTCTTAAAAAATCTGCTCTTCCTTTCCGACCTGGTTGTGATATGCGTGTGTTGGGTGGGCGCCTACTTCATTCGCTTTTCAGTTCCGCTGTTTCCCATCACCAAAGGCATTCCTCCTATTGACCCGTATCTCTGGCTTCTTTTTCCAATCGTCGCCGTATGGGGAATTTGTTTCTATTCATTTAATCTGTATCGCCCTCGGAGAATGGGCTCTCATCTGGCGGAATTTGTGGACATTGCCAAGGCCAATACGCTGAGCATTCTGATCCTGGTCGCATTGACCTTTTTCTCGAAGCCGTTTGAATTTTCCCGTTTGGTGATCGTGTATTTTTGGTTATTGAATCTGGTGGTGTTGGGCTTTTCCCGTATGGTCTTTCGAGAAATTCTCAGGGTTTTCCGGCGAATGGGATACAACCAACGTCAGGTGGTAATTATCGGCGCGGGAAAACTTGGGCAGCGCGTTGGCGATACGCTCAAAATGCATCCCGAACTTGGCCTCCAGGTTCGCGGGTATTTGACACGGAATGCCGAAAAGGTTGGTCAAATGTTGGACGGAACACCCGTTATCGGAACGTTCGACCAGGCGGCAGATATTTTAACCAGCCATGTGGACATCGTATTTTTGTGTTTGCCTCCGGAAGTGGAATGTGAAGCTGAGGGACTGATGAAAATTCTGTCTTCCACCACAGCAGGAGTGAAGATCATTCCATCTATTTATGAGTTCGTGACGTTGCGGGCGGAAGCCGAAATGTTTGAAGGCCTTCCTATTATTACCCTCCAAGGATCTCCACTTTACGGGTGGAATTTGTTTCTGAAGCGGATGGTTGATGTCTGTGGTGCCGCCGTGGCCCTGGTGGTGGCCTCACCAATCGCATTGATGATTGCGGTACTCATCAAGCTCACCTCTCCAGGTCCTGTATTCTACCGGCAGACTCGTGTTGGCCTCGATGGGAAATCGTTCAATATTGTCAAAATCCGGACCATGCGTATGGATGCCGAAGAAAAGACAGGTCCCGTCTGGGCCAAAGCCCATGACCCACGCAGGACGCCCATCGGGACGTTTCTGCGACGAACCAGTTTGGATGAATTGCCGCAATTCTGGAATGTCTTAAAGGGAGAGATGAGTATTGTGGGGCCGCGTCCCGAGCGACCGGAGTTTATCGAGAAATTCCGGGCCCAGATTCCACAATATAACCTGCGTCACACCATGAAAGCCGGAATTACGGGTTGGGCCCAGATTAATGGATTGCGCGGAAATACCTCTTGGGAAAAACGTTTAGCCTACGACATGTATTATATTGAGCATTGGTCCTTATGGCTGGATGTGAAGATTATGATTATGACTCTTTGGAAGGGGTTGATCCATCGGGAGGCGTATTAGCCTTTTCCCCTTCATGGGGTAACGCGGAGGTTCCCCCATGTGAGTCTCTTTGCTAATGGGGATGCATTTCCCTCCTCGTGATAATCCCTGACTTTTTCTGAGCATGTATTTTCTTCATTCCGTGCAAGAGCCTCAGCGAGTCTTTTCAAGAAAGATTTGGGGGAGACGTCCCTCACGACATTTTGAGTGAAAGACGCATAGAGGGTATCATTTGATCCTGGTCCCGGCAGGGATCTCCTGGGACATGTTAAGAAGTTCAAGGACCTCTTGATCTCCTGCAGCTAATACCATGCCTTGGGATTCAATCCCCATCAGTTTTGCCGGCTTGAGATTTGCCACAACCACAATGGTTCGGCCCACCATTTCTTCGGGGGCATACTTCTTCCCAATTCCAGCCACAATCTGACGCTGTTCGGTTCCGATATCCACCTGAAGCTTGAGCAGTTTTTCAGACTTTGGAACACGTTCTGCCGTTAAGACTTTGGCCACCTTCAATTGAACTTTTTGGAAATCGGCAATGCCGATTTGTATCACGTCACCGGGTGGAGATTGCGGTTGGGTGGATGGAACGGGCTGAGGTGTTTCCATGGGTGTCCTGTTTGGGTGAATAGGCGTTTTCTGTTCGGGACTCTTTTGGGAGTCCGGTGGACGGGAATCTTTTCTGGGAAATAGCGAAGCACCTTTACTGGTTTGCCCCGTATAAAGGTATGCTCCCCAACGAGGGAATTCTTGCAACATGGGTGTGGAAAAATCCATCGATAATCCCAGTCGGGTCTTCATCGTTTCGGCGATCTGTGGCATAAACGGGTATACGGCCAACGTGAGAAATCGTAAAACCTCCGTGAGATGAAACAGGACGGTGTGAAGGCGAGGGGTATGACCAGGATCTTTGGCCAACATCCACGGAGCGGTCTTATCAATATATTGATTAGCTGACTGGACCAAAGCCCACGTGGTTTCCAGTGCGCGATTAAATTCTAAGTGGCGAAGGTGCGTGTCAATGGAGGGGAAAAGGGATGAAGCCGCATGCTGGAGTTGACGATCCTGATCGGTTTCGTGTTTGGCGTCGGGTTGAGGAACGGTATTGTTGGAAAAATTTGCCAGCATCGTAAGAGTTCGGGACAGCAGATTGCCAAGATCGTTGGCCAATTCAGCGTTATACCGGCTACCGAATGCCGTGATGGAGAAATCTCCATCCTGGCCGAATGGTACTTCTCTCAACAGAAAATAGCGAAAGGCATCAGCGCCGAATTCTTTGATCACGCCATAGGGATCGACAACATTTCCTCGACTTTTTGACATCTTTTCCCCATTCACCGTCCACCATCCATGCGCAAAGATGGATTGGGGGAGCGGCAGTTCCAACCCCATTAACATGGTCGACCAGTACACAGCATGGGTAGTCAGGATATCTTTTCCGACCAGATGGAGCGACGCGGGCCAGAATGTTGAAGTGCTCGGAATTGGAGCCACATACTCCAGGGCTGACAGGTAATTTACTAGGGCGTCGAACCATACATAGGCCACGCAATCCCGATCAAATGGCAATTCGATGCCCCACGATAACCGTGACTTGGGTCGGGAAATTGACAGGTCCTCCAGGGGCTTTTGCAGAAACCCTAGGACCTCATTGCGACGGGTGTCCGGCTGAATGAAGTCGGGATTTGTCTGGATATGCTCCTTCAACCGGTTCTGAAAGCGACTCATGCGATAAAAATAATTTCGTTCACTGACCTGCTCTACTGGTCGCCGACAATCCGGGCACAGGCCGTGCTCCACATCCTTTTCTGTCCAAAATCGCTCGTCAAATGTGCAATACCAGCCGGTGTATTCGGCTTGATAAATCAAGTCTTTGTCATAGAGGGCTTGAAGGTAGCGCTGTACGATGGCCTGATGTTGAAGATCGGTGGTGCGAATAAACCCATTATTGGAGATATGCAATTGAGACCAGAGATTCTTGAACTTCGGCGTGAGGAGGTCACAATGTGCCTGCGGATCGATTCCGGCCTTGGCCGCGGCCTGTTGGACTTTTTGCCCATGTTCGTCTAATCCGGTGAGGAAAAAAACCTCATGCCCTGTTAGCCGATAAAACCGGGCTAAAACATCGGCCGCGATGGTGGTGTAGGCGTGGCCAATGTGAGGCACATCGTTGACATAATAGATAGGGGTGGTGACATAAAACGTGTTGGACATGACAAGACATCCTCTGTTAGCGCCGAACCCACATGTGCCAAACGACTCGGGTGGTCGCAGAACTTGGGTAAGCAGGTAATTGATGATTAAGCGAGCCCTGGTGAATGCGAGAATTCCAATTGGTCGTGGAGATGGAAGAAAAATTGTTCCAATCCGATTTGCATATTAAGATTTCGTTGTTGCCCTCGCTCGAGTTGGTTGAGTTCATGGATTAAGTCCAGAAGAGAAGAAGGAGTGATTTGTAAAGACAACTCGCGAAGCGCTGTTTCTTGATCCTGATACAAGGTGGGAGACAAGGAATGATCCAAGGTCAGTAATAGCAAGTCCCTGATCCCTGCCCAAAACCAATGAATCGCTTCCTGTACTTGGTTTGATTTGACCAGCCCTTCACTCATATCCATCACCCGTGAAGCCGACGCAGTATCTTCCCCAAATAACAACGCCCAGTACTGACGGATTTTCACCCTTAATTCTGTGGGGTCACAAGCCAAAGCTGAACCCAACCGGCCTTCCGCAAATGCCGCGATTAACCGGTTATCCTGGTCTTCCCTGTCTGTCCGTTCCTCCAGAAATTCATAAATGCTGGCAGTGGGAAGCGGGGCAAATCGCAACGTAATGCATCGAGACCGAATCGTCGGCAAAAGGTGCTCCGGTCGGCTGGTGATCAGGAGAAAGAGGCAATGGTCTGGCGGATCCTCCAATGTCTTGAGCAAGGCGTTGGCTGCTTCGGTGGTCATGGAGTCGGCCTGATCAATGAGGCAAATCTTATGTGATCCCAGCAGAGGACGATAAATGACCAGATGTTCGATGTCCCGAATTTGATCAATGGTAATTTTGGGATTCTGCTTTTGGGTATCTTCAGGTTGAACCAACAAAAAGTCTGGGTGGGTGGCCTGGGCGATTTGATGACATGATCGGCAGAGGCCGCAGGCATCGGGTGTCGGTGCGATCTGTGGCACCTCGCAATGGAGATATTGGGCAAGCGCGATAGCGGTGAGTCGTTTCCCAATGGTCGGTTCTCCGTGAAAGAGGTAGGCATGCCCAAGATGATTGGTGGAGACCGCTGTTTGGAGCCATTTAATTGGGCGTTGATGCCCGACGAGATCTCGAAACGCCATGCTGAGTGGTCCCTTTCGTCTGGACTCGCTTGATAATGCGGCTGGGTTGAGGAGTAAGGTGAGCCAGGCCTATCGATGGCAACGACTGAATGAGGCGTGCCATCATGGATGCTATATGAGTATTCAAGATCTCGGGGGATTGCCTGGCATCCAATTTTTGAATGCGTTGGGGATGCTGTTTAGCGAGGGCGATGAAGCCTCGACGTACTCGTCGATGGAAATCCAAGGATTCCTGATCAAGTCGATTTTGGTGTCGGGCCTGTTGTCGCCTCGCCAACCCTTCTTGGGTCGGGAGATCGAGTAGAAACGTGAGGTGTGGAGTCAGTCCTTCCGTGGCGAACTGATGGGAATGCTTGAGAAAGGTGATATCACGGTGTCGTCCGTATCCCTGGTAGGCCAGAGTTGAGTCAAAAAACCGGTCGCACAGCACAATCATGCCTTTTGACAGGGCTGGCCGAATCACATGAGCCACATGTTGGGACCGGGCAGCTAGAATTAGAGCTGTTTCGCATTCTGGAGTAATGATTTCCTTGTTGAATTTCGTTTTGGAGTGGGAAAGCAGAAGGCGACGAATGGCCTCAGCCAATGGGGTTCCCCCAGGCTCACGGGTTTCTAATACCTGATAGCCTTGAGCACGAAGTGCTCGTGCCAATCGGTGGCATTGTGTGGTCTTTCCAGAGCCTTCTGTGCCTTCGAAGGTGATGAATAATCCTGAAGACAGACCCCGTTTTCCCTTTGCGTGGTTTCTCGGTTTCATGGAAGTTTACTCTAATCGATCCTAGTCTAAGTCATTGAAATTCGCAAGAAAAGTCTTGCAGGAGTCCCATCCTGATTGTAAGATGCGGTAGTATTACGGTGACTTCCTACCTCTCCTGGATAGACCGTGCCTGCTCTGTGTGGCGGGTAGAAGGCGGATTTTTCTCATGAATACCCTTCGCGCCTCTCTCAGACGTTATTTTTTGACAGGCTTGTTGGTAATTACCCCAATTTGGGGAACGATCCTCATTTTAAAAACGCTGTTTGTGACCGTGGATAGTATTCTTGGCACGGCATTAGCGGACCTGGTGTTGCCGGATTATTACTTCCCCGGTCTCGGTATTTTGGCATTATTGCTATTGATTTTTTCAGCCGGGGTCTTTGCCACAAATTTTTTGGGAAAACGATTGGTCGTCCGGTGGGAAGAAATTTTAGATCGCGTCCCGATTGTACGTGGTATTTATGCCACCTTGAAGTCGATGATGGACATCTTATCATTCAAACAACGCGAAAAATATAACAAAGTGGTGATGATTCAATTCCCCAAAGAGGGGAACTATTGTTTGTCGTTTGTCACGGGGGAAACCAGAAAGGAAATCCAGAATCTGGCTCCGGAGCCTCTGGTCCATGTGTTTGTCCCAACATCTCCGAATCCAACTTCTGGCTATTTTCTCCTGGTTCCCGAGAGTGAAGTTATTCCTGTAGATATGGGGGTTGAGGAAGCCATGAAGCTTATTGTTTCAGGAGGGTTCTATTCTCCTCCGGATAAATCCTCTAGCATTGAAATTGCAGAAAAACGGGATAGAATGACCCTCAAGGACTCACAAAAAGTCCAAACACCATGAGAAGAGACCTTTAACGAAGGGTATGACAGGCGTAATGAGTGGTAAAAAAAACACGGCCGCCATGATTCTGGCTGCGGGACAAGGAACTCGGATGAAATCGGCTTTGCCCAAAGTTCTGCATCGTGTGGCCGGTCGTCCCATGCTGTGGTATGCCGGGAACTTAGCCAGGCAAGTGGCAACTCAGACCGTTGCCATTGTGGTTGGCCATGGATCTGAACAGGTCCAGGCCTACCTCGAACAAGAAAAGGCTAATTTTGAGCCGTTTGAAGTAGTGATCCAGGAGAAACAATTGGGGACGGGGCATGCCGTTCAACAGGCGTATCCAGTAATTACCAGGAACGACGCCAAGCAGGCCGACCAATTCTTAATTCTCAATGGCGATTCGCCTTTATTAACGAAGGCCACTCTGACTTCCCTGGTCGATTACCATCAATCTGAAAATGCCGGTCTGACAATCTTAACGACGGTCATTCCGGAATCACGTGGATATGGGCGAGTGGTTCGCGGGCCATCAGGCGAGATCCGTCGTGTTGTCGAGGATCAAGATTGTTCAGCAGAAGAACGAAGGATTTCTGAAATTAATGTTGGGACGTATGTCGTGGATGGCACCTTCCTTGGAACGGTATTGAGCCAATTGCGTCCGCAAAATGCCCAAGGGGAATATTACATCACCGATATGATTGAAGTGGCTGTCCGGCAAGGCCTGAAAGTTGTGGCATGGATAACCAATGACCATTTAGAGACGACTGGGATTAACACAAGGGAACATCTGGCTATAGCTGAAAAAGAAATGCGACGACGAATTTGCCAGCGTCTCATGTTGTCAGGTGTCACCATGCTGGATCCGGAACGGGTGATTATTGACGATGGAGTTGAGGTCGGAAGGGATACCAGCCTGTATCCTGGAGTCATACTTGAAGGCCGGACCGTCATTGGAGCCAATTGCGTTATTCACGGCAATTCGAGGCTGAACAATTGCCTGGTCGGCAATAATGTCCTCATTCAGGATTCGTGCGTCTTGCTGGAAGCCAGGCTAGAAGAGGGGGTGGTCATCGGGCCTTTTGCGCATTTGCGTCCGGGAAGCCATATTCATCGGAAAGGCAAGGTTGGTAATTTTGTGGAATTGAAACAAACGGAAGTGGGAGAAGGGTCTAAGGTCAATCATTTGAGTTATCTCGGAGATACCGTGATTGGCCGGAATGTGAATATCGGCGCCGGGACCATTACCTGCAACTATGATGGATTTCGAAAGGCACGGACACAGATTGAGGACAATGTCTTTATTGGGAGCGATGTGCAATTAATTGCACCGGTGACGATAGGGGAAGGGGCGTTGATTGCGGCAGGGACCACCGTCACAAAAAATGTTCCGCCCAATGCATTGGGCATTTCTCGAGTTGCGCAAGTCAATAAAGAAGGTACGGCGGCGAAAAGGCGAGAAATTCTGGCTTCTTCCTCAGCCGCACATGTTCAGGCTAAAGAGCATGGCGACCAGGCAGACTTGTGACTCCGACCGAATCCTCAGCAACAAAAAGACCCTGTCTAGTGGCCAATTTTGATGAACGAAGTCGAGCGATCTCTAGCCGGGCTTATGTGTTTCCCTTTAGGCTGATCGATACTATCCCGATCTTTCCAATACCATTTGGAAAAATGATGCGATGTAAGGAGCGTTAGAGTATGTGTGGAATCATCGGATATGTTGGAGGTGAATCAGCGACCCCTATTTTAGTGGCCGGGCTACAACGGCTGGAATATCGAGGGTACGACTCCGCCGGGATTGCGATTCAACATAACGGAGAGTTGAACATTCGAAGGACGGTGGGCAAGCTCACCAATCTTCAGGCCGTTTTGCAAAACGGGGCCGTCGCCGGAACAATAGGAATCGGTCATACCCGTTGGGCCACGCATGGCCGGCCATCTGAACAAAATGCCCATCCTCACCGTTCGGGAGAGATTGTTCTCGTCCATAATGGAATCATTGAAAATTTTCTCGATCTCCGCCATCGATTGGAATTAGAAGGCTATCGGTTTGAGTCTGAAACCGACACCGAGGTGATTGCGCACCTCTTATCCTCGCTCACGATAAAAGGGCATGGGCTTCAAGAGGCAGTCAGATTAATTGCTAATGAACTGCATGGGAGTTATGCCATTGCCGTGATGTCGCTGGCTGAGCCGAGGCGCATCGTCGTCAGTCGTTCAGGATGTCCCCTGGTGATTGGTCAGAATGGAAAAGGAGCCTTTTTGGCCTCTGATGTCACGCCTCTCCTAGCCCATATTCGGGAGGTGGTGTTTCTCGAAGACGGAGATGTGGGCATTTTAGAAGACTCCGGTATCACTATTTTTGATTCGGATGGCCAACCGAAAAGCTTCAGCCCTGTTACCATTGATTGGGATGCTGAGGCGGCTGAAAAGGGGGGCTATCCGGATTTCATGATGAAGGAAATCCACGAACAGCCACAAGTGATCATGGATACGCTTCGGGGCCGGTTTCAATATGAAACGGGCGAAGCGGATCTTCCGGATTTGGCCATGACCGACGAGGAGTTGCTCAACGCCAGGCGAATCTGGATCGTGGCGTGTGGGACGTCCTGGCACTCAGGGCTCGTCGGGAAATATTTATTCGAAGAAATGATTCGACGCCCTGTTCAGGTGGATATCGGTTCAGAGTTCCGGTACCGGGAGCCTATGATTCAAAAGGACGATTTGTTTATTGCCATTTCACAATCAGGCGAGACGGCGGACACATTGGCGGCAGCCCGGGAAGCCAAGCACCGGGGGGCCCGTGTCCTGGCGATTGTGAATGTGGTGGGAAGTACCCTGGCTCGCGAAGCCGATGGGGTGATTTACACGAGATGTGGTCCTGAGATTAGTGTGGCTTCCACGAAAGCCTTTACCGGGCAGGTGATTGCCTTATATCTCTTGGCCTTGCATGTGGGACGAGTGCGTCGCACATTAAGTCCGGAGGAAGGGCGATGGTGGTTGGATCATTTTCTTAAGCTTCCCGGCCAAGTCGAGCATATTCTTAAGCAGGAAGCGTCGATCCAAGCGATTGCCCAGCGGTATTATCAAAAACGAAATTTTTTGTATTTGGGTCGGGGGATTAATTATCCCATTGCCCTGGAAGGTGCCTTGAAACTCAAAGAAATCTCCTATATCCATGCCGAGGGATATGCGGCGGGGGAGATGAAGCATGGTCCCATCGCATTGATTGATGAAGACATGCCTGTGGTCGTGCTATCACCGAAAGATCGGCTCTACGAAAAGTCTGTCAGTAATCTGATGGAAGTGCGCGCCAGGAGTGCCCCCGTGATTGCCTTTGTGACCGAAGGGGATCATGCCTTGGATCAGGTTGCCGATCACGTGTTCGCGATTCCCGCTGTCCATGCGCTCTTGACCCCGATTCTATTTACGGTCGGCCTTCAACTGCTGGCCTATCATATTGCGGTGTTGCGAGGAGTAGATATTGACCGTCCGAGAAATCTTGCCAAGAGTGTGACGGTTGAGTAAGGCGTCCTCCCAATCTCCCACCAGAGACTTTCCTGCTTGGTTCTCACGGCTTCCATCAAGTGGAGAGTATTGAATCATGGAAACTATGATTGTGACCGGAGGTGCTGGTTTTATTGGCGCAAATTTTGTCCGGATGGCCGTTCAAAGGACCGAGGCACGAATTGTCGTCGTGGACAAATTGACGTATGCGGGTCATCGAGAAAATCTTAATGGATTGTGGGACCATCCTCGTCTAGTGTTTATCCAGGCAGATATTGCCGATGCGGGTGAGATGACCCGGATTATGGATTCATTTTCTCCCAGGTGGTTGCTGAATTTTGCCGCTGAATCGCATGTGGACCGGTCCATTGACGACCCCTATCCCTTTATTCATACGAATGTCACGGGTACGCTGGTCTTGTTAGACGTGGTCCGGCGATTTCTGAAGCAAGGGCATGCTGATCATCGCCAACGTTTTCGGTTTCTGCATGTTTCAACTGATGAAGTGTATGGGACGTTGGGCCCGACAGGTTTGTTCTCCGAAGAGACCCCTTATGCCCCCAATTCCCCCTATGCGGCGTCGAAAGCCAGCGCTGATCATTTGGTGCGGGCTTTTCATCACACGTATGGTCTTCCAATCCTGATAACCAATTGTTCCAATAACTATGGGCCCTATCAGTTTCCCGAAAAGCTTATTCCTCTCATGGTCTTGAATGCCTTAGAAGGGAAGCCTCTTCCGATTTATGGGAACGGGCAGAATATACGGGACTGGTTGTTTGTGGAAGACCATTGTGAGGGCCTACTCCTGGTACTCCATGAAGGAACGCCTGGAGAAAAATATAACCTGGGCGGGCGATCGGAACGATCGAACCTTGATGTCGTCGACGCCCTATGCCGGATCTTAGAAGAGGTCGCCCCGGGTGGATCTAATCCTTTTCTGTCTCAACGGGGTATCACACGCTATGCAGACCTAAAAGTATTTGTGGCTGACCGTCCCGGGCATGATTTTCGTTATGGCATTGATACCACCAAAGTTCACTCGCAATTGGGGTGGAGCCCACGCCACTCCTTCGAGTCCGGGTTGCAGCAGACGGTTGAATGGTACGGTGCCAATCGCCAATGGTGTCAGGCGGTGACCACGAACTCCTATCAACGGGAACGACTCGGGTTAGCCGCTGTCCCATCGATATAGGGGCGTGAACGTTCTCTCATTTTGGCAAGGTTACATGAGCATGACAAAGACATTGGGATGCAAAGGGGCACGATGAAAGGAATCATCCTAGCGGGTGGGTCGGGAACCCGGCTCTATCCCTTAACCCACGCGGTCAGCAAACAACTCATGCCGGTTTTTGATAAACCGATGATCTATTATCCCTTGTCGACTCTCATGCTGGCTGGAATCCGGGAAATTTTGGTGATCACCACTCCGCATGAGCAGGAAGGGTTTGTCAGATTATTAGGTGATGGAAGTCATCTCGGATTAACGATCCGTTACCAAGTGCAACCCCGACCCGAAGGAATTGCGCAAGCCTTTGTGATTGGGCGTGAGTTTATTGGACAGGATCGGGTGGCGCTCATTCTTGGGGATAATATTTTTTATGGGCATGGTCTGTCTCGCTATCTTCAGGAAGCGGCCTCTCAGGCCACAGGGGCTCAAGTCTTTGCCTACCAGGTACGGGATCCCGAACGATACGGTGTGGTGACCTTTAATGATCACGGGCAAGCCACCAGTCTTGAGGAAAAGCCCTCCCGTCCCAAGTCGCCCTATGCCGTCACCGGGTTATATTTTTATGACAATCGGGTCGTGGGTATCGCCGATTCTCTCAAGCCTTCGGCGAGAAATGAACTCGAAATCACCGATGTGAATAAAACCTATTTAGAAGCCGGATCGCTTCAGGTGCGGGTGCTTGGGCGTGGCATTGCCTGGTTGGATACGGGGACTCACGAATCTCTCATGCAAGCGGCCCATTATATTCAAGTTTTACAAGAACGACAGGGCCTGATGGTTTCCTGTCCGGAAGAAATCGCATACAAAATGGGGTACATTCAGCCAGGTGATGTCTTGCGCTTAGCCACGAAAATGAAAGACAACGGGTACGGGCAATACTTGCTGCATTTGGTCAATCAGGGGCAGGAGTAACCGGATATGAAATTTCTCCCAACCCGGCTCCCGGAGGTTCTTATTGTTGAGCCTGATGTGTATCGAGATCAACGTGGATGGTTTTTAGAAACGTATCATGTACACAAGTATCAGGAGGCAGGGATTCTGCCTCCATTTGTGCAGGATAATTGTTCATCATCGGTTCTCGGGACCCTTCGTGGGCTTCACTTTCAAATGACTCGCCCACAAGGGAAGCTCATTCGTGTGATCCGTGGAGAAATTTTTGATGTCGCGGTTGATATTCGAAAGGGGTCTCAGACCTTTGCCTCATGGGTGGGGGTGACCTTATCGGCAGAGGATTTCAGGCAAATTTATGTTCCTATGGGGTTTGCCCATGGATTTTGTGTCCTCAGCGATGTGGCGGAAGTGGAGTACAAATGTACCGATGTCTATGCACCGGGTGGTGAAGTGACCATTCGATGGAATGATCCCCGTATTGGCATTCAATGGCCGATCGAGCAGCCACTTCTCTCCACAAAGGATGCTGCCGGGCAGGTACTTGACGAACTTTGCGATCAGCTTCCGGATTATCAACCATGAGGCAGAGTCGAGTTTTAATCACAGGGGCTCAGGGGCAATTAGGGCAGGCGCTCCAACGGCAATATGCCGACCACGAGGTCACGGCCTGGGACCTCCAGGATTTGGATATCACGCAGTTCGAGGAAGTCAGGAAAGCCCTAGATCAACTACGACCACACATCGTCATCAATGCGGCCGCATTTACGCAGGTAGATGAGGCAGAAGTTAAGCAGGATGCCGCATACCGGGGCAATGCCCTGGGCCCGAGAAATCTTGCCGTGGTGACGAATGACTTGGGGATGACGCTAATCCATTTTTCCACCGATTATGTGTTTGATGGTCAGCAGAATCGGCCCTATCATGAATTTGATCGTACGAATCCGTTAGGCGTCTATGGGCATAGTAAATTAGCCGGTGAAGAGGCTGTGCGGGTCGCGAACCCACGGCATTTTATTGTCCGGACAGCGTGGCTTTACCACACCGTAGGGAAGAACTTCCCCAGTACGATTTGTCGAATGGCGGGCCGAGAGGTCGTGAAAGTCGTCAGCGACCAGTATGGGTCGCCGACCTTTGCCCCTCATCTTGCCCAGGCGGTATGCCAATTAGGTGAGACCGATGCCTTTGGGACCTATCACATGGCCGGTACAGGTGGAACCAGTTGGTATGAATTGGCCCAAACACTTTATCAGGCGTTGGATATTCAAACCTCGGTTGTGCCGATAGCGACGGCTCAATTTCCTCGCCAGGCTCGGCGGCCATCCTATGCCGTGCTGACTTCTTTACAGGACCCTTGGATTAAGTTGCCGCCCTGGGAAGAGGGCGTTCGCGATTTTGCCAGTCAGTGGAAAGGCTAGGGGTCGTCATCTGTTCTG
>CAZBQO010000030.1:0-18750 GCA_964494125.1 uncultured Nitrospira sp.
GGGCATGCTTTTTTGAACCGCACCGAGGCCTCTGATATGTAACGTGCCTGTGGGTCAATATGCCCTTGGAAATTAGTGTTATTCAACACTCCCGGAAAATGAAATCGCCTCGTGGAGGCCAGGTATGGTGAGGTATTATTCGGGTAGGCGATTTTTTGAGGATTATTGAGAGAATGGTGGAGGCGGTATCGGCATTGTTCAATTGAGGAGGGCACTGAAGTGAATGTGGTGAATGTCAAAGACTACGGCCAGTTTTCGAAGGAAAAGATGAAGAAGCAGAATGTGTTTCAATCATCCAGATTTTTTTGTGATGTGTATGGATTTGAGCCTGGGCAGGAGCAAAAAGGCCATGTGCATGCCGACCAGGACAAAGTCTATCTGGTCTTAGAAGGGGAGGGCACGTTTCGGGTCGGAAGTGAAAGCCGGATCCTGGGAGAAGGGCAGGGGACGATGGCTCCCGCTGGTGAGGAGCATGGCGTGATGAATCATACGACCAACCGGCTTCGAGTGCTGGTGTTTATGGCTCCCAATCCCGGCTAGAGACTAAAAGTATGGACTTGGTGGGGCTGTGGAGAATACCAAATGGATAAAGGGCCTGAATAAATGCGTTCACTCAGGCCCTCACTGTCTAATGACAAAAGCCTAATTGCCTGGTTCCATGGAATTAAAGATGGAAGGATTGTCCTCTCCGGTGACGGAAAGAATGCCAACTGCCCCTTTAGCGACCCGGAAAATGCTGTGATCAAGTAACAGATAGGCCCCGGGCACATCCACTTTAAATTCCACGATGGTCGCTCCCGCTGCAGGAATCAGTGTGGTTTGCACGTTTTTATTGATGGTTCCACCAATGGCGCCTTCCACATAGACCTTGTCAAAAATCTCGCCAATGATGTGGAACGACGAAGCGCTATTCGGTCCGATGTTGCCGACATACAGCCGGATGATGTCTCCCGCTTTGGCTTCAAGCTGCCCTTCCCCGATTAAGGCTCCGGCTCTTCCGTTCAGTACCACGTGGTCAGGGTGTTCCGCTAAGCCTTTCTCCATGGAAAGTTCCATGATGCCCTTTTCTGCACTTGGCATAGTGAAAAATTCGCTTTGAAACACGGCATATTCCTTATCGACTTGAGGCAGCCCTTCAGCCGGATCCACCAGAATCAACCCGTACATGCCATTGGCAATATGGGCCGGAATGTTCGGGACCGGCGAGGCACAATGGTAGATATACAAACCTGGATTTAAGGCTTTGAAGGCAAACATTCCTTCCTTCCCGGGAATAGCCAGGTTGGAGCCTGCCCCCCCGCCCGGACCATTCACCGCATGTAGATCCATGTTATGCGGAAAAATGCTATCCGGATGATTTTTGAGATGGATTTCCACCGTATCGCCCTCGCGGACCCGGATCATGGGGCCTGGGACGGTGCCATTAAAACTCCAAAATTTGTATTGAACGCCATCCGCTAAAATTCCTACATACTCTTTGGCCTCGACATGGACCACAACATGCGCGGCTTCCTTGCGGGTAATGGGGGTAGGAACTTGGGGGAGCGTCGTCAGTTCAGCCTGGATGGTTGGCATACTCATCGCGGGTTCTGGTGAAATGGTTCCCATGGCCAGAACACCCACCATGGTGGCCAGAGAGATGAAACGTACGGGACGACTTGAGTGTGTGAACGCTAATTGAGTCACAGATGACTCCCTTCTTCTGGTGTTGGACAAATGATAAAAAAAATTCCCATTTTCCACTTTTATTCTTATTTATCCTAGAGGAATACAGGAGGAAAACAATGATATAGATCATTAAATACGAAAAGGTTTTCGCGGGGTGTCCCTTGAGGTGGGCTTAGAGTCGGGAATGGCAAGCCGTATTTTTAGGAGAAACTAGGAGCCTGTCGGACTTAGGAAGAATCGGCTGCAAAAGTGTCTCAGCGGTCCATATTCCACCGCTTTCTTGGCCTATAGTCCCACTATGGGCCTGCGAAATCGTCAAAATCTGGCCTCGCTCAGTCGCTTTTTCGCCTTCGATCCCCTAAGTCCGACAGACTCCTAGGAAAAGGCATGAGGAGCCATCTGCTGAAGTCTGATGAGATCGTGAATGACCAACTTTTTTCCTGTTCCACTAATGATGTGATCTTTTTTGAATCGGCTCAGAATGCGACTCGTGGTTTCTTTCGTCAGGCCGGCCATGTCGGCTAAATCCTGATGGGTCAATCTTACGCCAATGCGGACGCCGGATGCTTCTTCAATGCCGGATCGCTGCGCTAGGTTGACGAGAATGGAGGCGACCCGCTGTTCGGCACGGTCCAAGGCAAAGGCTTTGGCATTGTCTTGGGATTCGCGGAGGCGGAGGCTTAAGTAATTGATGATGTTGACCGCTGCACCCGGATTTCTTTGGATCACATCCAGCATCACCTTTCGGTGAATTTTGACAATGGTGCCTTCTCCCATGGATTGGGCGCACCCGGGATGACCTTCCCCTGCAAAGGCGGACGCTTCACAACAAAACAAATCCCCTGGCATGAGGACCTTGAGGGTGACTTCCCGTCCTTCCGGTGAGGATTTTACGCATTTAACATTTCCCTGTTTGACAATGTGAAACCAGTCGGCTGGATCACCTTCCCGAAAAATAAACTGTCCTTTTGTGATGGGAACTTCGATTGCGTGGTTCGCCAGTTCCCTTCGGTCGGACTCAGAAAGGCAGGCAAAGAGCGGAATGGAGTCAAAATTTGATGGTGGAGACATCGATTGTCATACTTAAACCAATTGTTTAACTTTCTCGACGATAGCCCTAGCGCTGATTCCATAATGGTCGAGTAATTGATCAGGCTTTCCACTATGTGGGACTTGACCAATGCCCATTTTCGTGAGCCGTATTCCTTCACCCGCCATCGCACTGAGTACGGCATCACCGATGCCTCCATGCAGATAATGGTCCTCCACAGTGAGGAACCGGCTGTTCGTGTCGTTGGCGGCTTGTAGGAGCGTGGCCCTATCGATCGGGGTCACGCTATAGAGATCGATGACTCTCACGGTAATCCCAGCGGTGTGCAGTTGATCATAGGCGTTAAGCGCTTCGAAGACCGTGATTCCGGCGGCCACGATGGTGAGCTGATCCTTGGCGCTTTGCCGGAGCACTTTTGATCCGCCAATCGTGAAGGATTCCTCGGCCCCGTAGAGTATCGGGGTTTTGGGACGCCCGGTTCGCATGTACACCATTCCCTTGTGAGTGGCCATGGCTTCAACCAGTCGATAGGTGCAGATGGCATCGGAGGGATAGAGGACGACTACTCCTGGCTGGGCTGCCGTCATCGCGAGGTCTTCCAAGCCCATTTGTGAAGGGCCGTCCTCACCAATACTGACTCCAACGTGTGAACCCATCAGTTTGATATTGGCTTGGCTGATGGCCGCCATGCGGATGAAATCGTAGGCACGTGTGAGAAAGCAGGCGAAGGTGGCGGCAAAGGGAATTTTCCCGCATGCGGCCAGACCGGCGGCGGTACCCACCATATTTTGTTCGGCAATGAAGTTTTCAAAAAAACGGGCAGGAAAGCGTTTCCAGAATTTGTCCGTATAGGTCGAGTTTTTCACATCGGCATCCAACGCGACTACGAGGGAATTGACTTCTCCAAGTTTGGCCAATGCCTCTCCGAACGCCTCCCGGGTAGCCACGAGATCGGTTGCCCCATACTTAGGAGCCGGTAGTGATTGGATGGTGCCCTTGGCCCGTTGAACCGGGACGGGCGGGGCTATGGAAAGCCGGGGAGAGGAAGGCGGTAACGTCTGATTCAATGCGGTAATCACTTCTTCTGCTTGTTGTGCATCGAGAGGCTTTCCGTGCCAGTTAGGATGATCCTCGGCGAAAGGAATGCCTTTTCCTTTAACTGTTTTGGCCAGAATCATGGTTGGCTTCGTGCGGGTCTGAGCGGCTTCTTCAAAGGCTTTGAGGAGTTCTGAGTGGTTGTGCCCATCGACGCAGATGGTATGCCAGCCAAATCCCTCCCATCTGGCCTGGTACATGGTCAGGTCATGTTCCAGCATAGTGGGATCCGATTGTCCCAGCCGATTAATGTCCACGATGCCGCACATATTGTCTAATTGAGAATTTCGGGCAATATCGGCGGCCTCCCACACTGACCCTTCGACCGATTCCCCATCGCCTAATAGCACAAAGATTCGAGCTGAAGACTTATCCAGGTATTTATTATTTAAGGCAATGCCGACACCCACTGACAGTCCCTGCCCAAGAGATCCGGTGGCCATGTCTACAAACGACAGGCGGGGAGTGGGATGGCCTTCGAGGTCCGATTCGAGTGTCCGGAGTTCGAGTAATTGTTGGGGATCGAATAACCCGGCTTCCGCCCAGGCCGCATAGAGCAACGGGGCGGCATGACCCTTGGATAAGATAAAACGATCGTTGTCCGGGTTGCGAGGACTTTTTGGATCAAATCGCATGACGGAGAAAAACAAGGTAGCCACAATATCCGCCGCGGAACAGCAACTGGTCGGATGTCCGCTTCCTGCTTTGGTGGTGGCGCGAATGCTATGGATGCGAAGTTGATCGGCCTTTTGACGCAGGAGTTCAGAAAGCTGTGATGAAGCATGGGTGGTCACAGATGGCTCCTCACTCAAGGGTGTGATCGTGAGATTTGAAGATGGCCCGGACGGTACCAGACGCCTATAACTCAGTCAATTCGGGTTTGTGTGTTGATCGATGCTCAGTGTCCGATGTAGGGTATGATGGCTTTACTATTCTAGGGATACCCATCACATGTTCAATTGATGCTGGAGGCGAACGATCATGAATTGGAGTAATGCCAGAACTCAGGTGACTGTCGTTATGTGTTCTGTTTTTTTTATGGGGGCGATGATGGTGGGGTGTTCTTCCACACCCGAACCTCAATCGGACCCGTCAAAAAAAGACATTCAGCAGGATTCCGATCGGTTCTTCAAAAAGATGGGCCAGGAAGAAGGCCAACAAGCTCCCGCACGTTAAGAGAGAGCTTTGGGAAGTATGGGGTTTCTGTATGATTGTGATTAGCTATTGCTCTTCTGCTTGCGCAAAAGGAGCAAATATGCCGCTTAAGGTCTGAAGCAGCGATGTAAGGAGTGAGTAGGAAATCTATTCGGTTGAGCCCGTCTGCCGTATCAGTTGGATTTTTTTGGGTATTTGATCAAGAATCGTCGATCGGACCTGGTATAAGCCTGGCAAACTTGCGCCCTTGGCGAAAACCAGTCCCCGTTCTCTCCTTCCCAAAATTAATTGTCCCATTTCCTGTCCCTTGCGGTTCATGCCGGAAATAGTGGCGTTGGGTGAGGCCATCCCATTGTCTTTTGAGGTGGAAGAGGAATCGGGGTGGAATATTTCTGCTGGGACGTCCACGATCCGGCTGACAAAAAGTTTCACCACTTCCTGGTTCACCTCTGCTGAAGGATTGTCCTCCAAGATCCACTCATCGTGTTGATTGATGAGGACATAATGATCCTGTGGCGTGTGGACGGTCAGCATCGCGATATCGGCGATTTCCATACCAAAGAGACGTTTATCTTGAAAATGAAACATGCCTTGCGTGATGGGTTTCAGGATACCCGGTGGGATCTCATAGAGTGGACCGGAGGCGGACGTAATGGCATAGGCCTTTTCCGGATCAGCAAATTGATAGAGTCCCAGATGGTGCGTGCGTGGGCCTTCAACGACTTGTATTGTCGCCTGAATGCGCGCCGGTTGGTCCAGAACCCGTCTCTTTTCTTCCTCGGAGTCAATGAATCCAGTGGCGGCCAGGCCTCCTAAGTCCATGAGGAGTGTGCCCACGGCTGTTTTGTCTGCGGGTCCCTTCACGGGACTTTGAAACATCCAATTCGGCGTCAAGCTATGAGCACCTGCCACCCGCGTCATGATCATGGCGGTTGATCCGAGCTGAATGTGAAGCTCCAGAACTCGATCCCGTTCGAAAAACAAGAGGTCTTTGAGCCGAAAGTTCGTGAGGGACTTTTGGGCGAAGGTCATGACATCCAACGTCGTCAGCACGACCTGATTGTCTGGTTTGGTCTGGACGTACAAGGACGGAGCAAAGGGACCGGCATCCCCTAGAGCCATTTCCTGCGTCTCGGTCGGAGTGGTTAGGGTGAGGGTCAGATACGGGGGCTCTAATCCATATGCGGATAAATTGCTTGGACCATCTTCGATATGTCGTTTGATTTTTCCTATCGTTAAGGCTCGCAGGATCCGCCGAATTTCACGCGAATCCGCGGGGGATCGCATGGGTTCGGTCATCATCCACCGCCATTGGTCATCCCGTTCGAGACGGATGGTATCCGTGGGGGTGGCCCAGGTGATCTGCGTGATAGCCCGGTCATCAAACGGCAGGATCTGTCGTTCCTGGGTCTCCTGTTTTTCCAGTTGCCGGGATTGTGGAATATCAACGAGGAGGATATAGCCTCCCAAACCCAGAACGACCAGAGCCAGGATGAGCGTCATTCGAACGGGATTTATCATGTTACAGACTTCGCCGCCTTTTCCAAACAGATAGCCCGATAAATAAGGTGAGGAGTGGAATGAAGAGGACCTGAAAAAATACGAGCGCTTGTTCCTGTGAGGGATTCGGTATAAATGGATGAAAGGCCGGATCTTTTGGTGTCAGAGAAACTAAGGCGTCCTCCTGAGCAAGCCAGGCAATGGCTTTTAAGAAAAAATCCGTGTTTCCCGGATAGGTCAGATACCCATTGGTCGCAAATGCGGCATTGCCCACGATGAGGACGGCAGATTGAGCTGTTGGGGACTGGTCGACCGGTTTGCGGATCAAGAGGCCCGCGACGGTGAAGGGACCTTTGGGGTCTTGCCCCGCAGTGAATTCCGGTTGAGGACTGTTCAGGTCCGTTTCTTCCCAACTTTCCGGAGATGTTTGTGCTAAGGCGACATACTCCCAGGTCTTTCCTTGTGCCGTGTCGAAGGTCACTGAGCGGGACACGGGAAACAGGATAGGAGTGGTGAAGTCTTCGGTGATGTCATGTGTGGTAAAGGTCCGAACCAGCAAGGCGGTGGGACTGCCACGTCCCAAGCGGTCTTGTTCACCAGCAAGGATGCCGGTTCCCAATTGAATGCCCCACGGCGTGAAGAGGGGGTCTAAGGACGTGCCGCTGGCTGGATCATCCATGACCAGTACCCGTCCTCCATTTTCCAGAAATTGACTTATCCGTTGTTGGTCCTCAGAGGATGCGGCTTCTGTGGAGGAGGCCACGATGAGGACGGCCGCTTCGTGAGAAGCCGTGTCTTGCCAATCCACTGTCCCGACCTCATAGCCTTGCTTGGTCAGGGCATCGCCGGCACGAGATAAGCCTGACGATTCGGTATCGGATAGACTTTTTTCTCCATGGCCCGTGACAAAGGCAATGCGCTTTTTCTTATCTTGTGTGACGCGGAGCAGCGCATTGGTCATGTCGGCTTCAGAAGACCGTTGGAGATAGACCTTTTGGGAACCACTTTCCACGACGACGGTATCGATTCGAGTCACTTGATACTCTTTTGCCTTGTCGGGTTGGCGTTCGGGATCGATGAATGCCAGCGTGATGAGAGGACTTTCCTTCGCATAGGTCGTCAATAGGTCCTGGTAGCCGCCATAACCAGGACTCCCTTCATGGGTGAAGGCCGTCATTTTCACTTCTCTTGGAAGAGTTCGAAGGACTTGATAGGTCTGACGGCTTAAGGTGAAATTTTGCGTCTCTGAGAAGTCCCATTCCGGCGCATGCTTGGCTGCGAGGAAATTGAGTAAGGCCACGACGACGCCGGCAAGCAGGACCGAAAACAGGCTGTGTGCGCCGAGCCGGGTAGATCGGGTTCGAGCTAAGGCGGTGAGGCTCCGAAAATGGAATGCAAAATAGCCCAGGAGGCACAGTGTTCCCAGGCCGAGCAGGATTGAGGAGAGGCTCCCTCCAGCAGGATAAACCAAGGGGAGCCCCAGTCCTACCAAGGCTATTATCGTTCCGGCTATTCCAAGAATTGAAGGCACACGCGTTACTTCCATCGGTAGGCGTCGACGGCTTGGTGAGCGGCAAACCACATAAATGCTATGCCGGAGACGTAATAAAGCATATCTTTGAGGTTGAATAGCCCACGAATCAAACGTTCGAAATGTTCGCTAAAAGAGAGATAGGACAGAATGTGTCCGATCGTGGTGTCCCCAACAATGCCTCCCAGCGCCCCGAGCATCCAGAGACCTAAGATGCAGCCAAAGCTTAAAAAAGCCGCAATAATTTGGTTTTCGGTCAATGCCGAGGCAAACAGACCAATGGATATCAAAAGGGCTCCTTGCAGGAACAGGGCGACATACCCAAGATATATTGGTCGCCAATCAAAGGTTGCATAGGCGGAAAGCGTGATCGGGATGAGGCTTGTCAATGATAACAGGCCGCTATAGACGATAATCACGCTCATGAATTTTCCAGACACGATTTCATTCACGCCAATGGGAGACGTGAGAAGGAGTTCGAAAGTTCGGAGTTTACGTTCTTCGGCGAAGAGACGCATGGTGAGTAATGGGAGAATAATCATGAGGATGAGGTTCATGCTTCGAAAGAGGGGCCTGAACAGCATATCATTGAGATTGAGTTGTGCGTAGGTATTTTGTATTTGCATCAGGCGGATAGCCTGGTTACTCGCATTAGCTGCCGCGGAATAGGCCAACAGGCCCACGATTGCCAAAAAAATAGCCGCAATGACATAGACCACCGGAGACACAAACGCACTTCGTAATTCTTTGGCAACAATCGTGTGAACGGGGTTCATAATGAGAGTAATCCAGGTATAGGGCGGTTAGTGTGGCCCACCAGGCGTGCTGATGCCGGGTCCGCTGGGCGTGTTGGTTTGTGTGAGTACCTTAAACGCATCCTCAAGAGTGAGAGGTTGGGTTTTTAATTCCAGAAGGCCCACATTTCTGGAGACGACTAATTGAGTCAATTCCTCCCGGATATCCCGGCCCATCTGTGTGTCCAGAAGATAGGTGTGAGCCGTTGCTCCTCGAGAGACTCGGATGACTCCGGGAATATGCTGAAGTGCCTCCAACAGGTCCGGATCGGATTGCTTCACAGTTAGACTGAGCGTTTCCGATTCACGGAGTTTGGCCCCTAACTGTTCCGGGGTATCCACAGCTACAATTCGGCCACGGTGAATGATAATGACCCGCTGACAAATAGCGGTTGCCTCGGCCAGTAGATGTGTACTGAGGATGATGGTGTGGGAGCCCGCCAGGCTTTTGATGAGTTCCCGAATCTCAATAATTTGATTCGGGTCTAGCCCTGTCGTTGGTTCGTCCAAAATCAAAACGGGAGGATTGTGCAAAAGGGCTTGCGCCAGCCCAACGCGTTGTCGATATCCACGGGATAAATGTCCAATGACTCGTCCCCGAACATCGGCCAGGCCCGTTTGGGTGATGATGGTGTCCATCCGTTCAATCAACTGGTCCTCAGAAAGTCGTTTAATTCTTCCCACAAAGGTCAAATATTCAGTGACGGTCAGTTCCAGATAAAGAGGAGGAGTTTCAGGGAGATACCCGATATGTTTTTTGACCTCCCAGGGTGTTTCCAGGCAATCAAACCCTGCAATGCGGACGGTCCCCAGGGTTGGGGGCATGAACCCCGTCAGAATGCGCATAGTCGTGGTTTTACCTGCGCCATTTGGCCCGAGAAATGCCACGATTTCCCCCTTGTTGATGGAGAAAGAGACGTCATCCAACGCGGTTGCGTTCCCGTAGCGTTTGGTCACATGTTGAACGTCAATCATACGGATGCCCAGCGAGTTGTGTCGTGAAATGGTGAGAAAAATGACTTTAAAATGCAATGGCTCGACAGGAGTCCGATCATACCTATGTGAAAAAAAATCCGTCAAGTTCAAACATGAGGGCAGTGCGGACTGAGATTGACTCTTTTGATGAAAGTTGTATGATAGTTACACTTTTGAGAGATTTTTGAGCTATTCGAGCAAGGGAACTTCTACCCTGCCTTGGGAGAGTGGAGTAACGGCCACCATTGAGGAAGTCGTTTCAGGGAAAATATGCAATCCTTGGGCTGTTGGTTGCTATTCTGAGCGGGTGCAGTTCCTGGCATCATGTGTCCATCTTCAGCCATGGTGCCGAGCCGGTCGAGGAGTCTCCCGATTCATCTCCTGGTTCGGTGGTGATTGCTCCTCCCGTTTCTGTGCCAGAACCGGAACCCCCTCTTCCAATCGTTTCCCAACCTCCAATATCAGAAATACCGCCGGCTATAGATGACATCAGTGCGCAATCTGTCGATCACCCCCATCTTCCCTCGACGTTGGAAGATGTTTTTTTTGACTACGACCAATATTATATACGGAGTGAGGCTGTTTCTATCCTGATGCAGAACGCTGAGATACTCCTGAATCGGCACGCGACTCGTACTGTCCTGATCGAAGGGCATTGTGATGAGCGAGGAACCGAAGAATATAATCTCATTTTGGGTGAGCGTCGCGCGATGGCGGTGAAGAATTACCTGGTGGATTTAGGAGTGAGCGCTTCCTCTATCCGAGTCCTTAGCCTGGGAAAAAATGAACCGTTTTGTCTTCAACCCACTCGTGAATGTTTTCAACAGAATAGACGGGCCCACTTTGTGTTGAAGTAATACCTTAAAATCTTCCCCAATATGTGTTTGGGATTACGTCACTCATATGAATCTGATCCATCATGGCCGTCCCTCCTTTTAGGTTATTGAAGGGATCAAAAGCGCGGGATATTTTGGGAGAAAATTTGCAAGTCTCTCAACAATATTTTTGCCCCCCTTTTCCTCAAGATGAGGAGGATGTCTATGCGGTTTTGGTCCTTAATCATCTGGTTCTTACTGTTGCTTCCCCCGTCGGCTTTCTCGGAGGTATGGGATTTTTCCTGTACCGAGGCTGTCTCTCTTTTAAGAGCCGCTCAAGAACAGGTCGTCCGGAAGCATGACCAATTGCAAGAAGCTAAATTTAGTCTCCGGCATGCTCCCAAGGAATTTGATGGGTGCAGGCGGAGCCGTCGTGGATTTCAAGGGGGAGAGATTCATTGTGTCACCCATCAATCTCCCCAAGGGAATCTATTGAGAGATATCCTTGTTGCGCAACGAAGCCTTGATGTCTCTATCCAGGATTTCAAAAAACACCAAAAAGGGCTGGTCCTTTCCTGCTTGGAGCCTTCTCCCTAATCCGATATTTTTCCCCTTCCTCGTATTCCATCCTGCGGTACGCCCTCTCAGGGTGGTGCTTCATCGATCCTGCTGCCAGGAGTTTGCCCCCGTTAAAATCCAGGATAGTCAATGGTTCATCTCCCCACCCCAAGGCGAGTGCCTTTTATCATCGCTTCGCGCCCCCAGCCCGTGGAGAGATCATAGTTTTTTTGTCATCATACTCGAAGCGAATGATGCCAGCTCTGGGCCAATCCACCTTTTGGCTAAGAAGAAAAAAAATGGGAAAATTCGTATAATCATCGATCTGTGCCACGAAATGAATAGGCGGAGATTTCCCTATGATCATCAGTGATAGGAGGAAAGGACCATTTGGTGCTCAGCCTTAAAAAGATTTTGGCCTCATTTTTTTCTCCTCTCTCTCTTTGCATAGAGATGATGGCTTGTGGGCTCCTCTTTTTGTGGTTTTTTCGAAAGCCATATCTTGGGAAAATCCTGGTGTTCCTGGGATTCATTCTGCTTGTCATCAGCGGTTATGAAGGTATCTCGGGGCGTATCATACGTACGTTGGAATCACAATATCCTCCCATTAATCTTTCCCAGGTTCTGACTTCTGGGGATATCGCAAATGCCCAAGAATCCGTGAAATGGATTGTTGTCCTGGCCAGCGGCACTGCCGGAGATGCCACGTTGCCGTATCAGCTTCGAGTGTCTCATCATTCCCGTGTTCGATTAATGGAGGGCATTCGGCTTCATCGCCTGCTGCCTGGAAGTAAAATCATTCTGACAGGGGGGACGGGGTTTGAGGGTTCCCCTGAAGCGACCACAATGAGTCGAGTCGCAGAAGAATTAGGTGTCAGTCGGGCAGATATGGTTCTGGAGGTTGAATCCCGTGACACCAAGGATCATCCTCTTTATGTTCGGGATATCGTCCATGATGAGCCTTTTATCCTGGTGACAAGTGCTTTCCACATGCCACGTGCGGTCAAATTATTTGAGAAACAGGGTCTATTTCCAATTCCGGCCTCTACAGGACAATGGGTTCCTCCCAGGCAGTTCTGGTCTTTAGTGAACTTTTTCCCGAGCTCCTCTGGAGTGCGCCTTGCCGAATTAGCCTATCATGAATATATGGGGTTATTGGAGGCCTGGGTTCAAGACCAGATTTAAAAGGAGCAGGGGTGAGGCCCTGAATCTTTTAACCCTTTAAGGCGAATCAAAAATCAATTGAGAGGGTTAATGTCCCTGCACTGATTAGGGAAAACGAATGGCCTAATTTCTTAGCTCAGGCTGTCCGATAGAGATACAAAAGAATGTCATCTGGTTGTTTAATTCACAATATGGCTGGGACCTTTTGGAGGTTAGCAAAGTAATGATTTGGCAAAGATGGGCGGGAGGAGCCCTCATGTGTCTAAGTGCCTTTTTTCTGGGGGGGTGTAGTATGTGGGAATCGTATTATCATCCGAACCATGGCTCCACTCGTGCGGATCGTATTTGCCATCCCTATGGGGACTGCCTACAAGGGGAGTGGGTTTCCACTGATGGAGGAGGTGCGGATCCAATTGAAACCCATTCAGCCTGTGTTGCGCTGGTTTCTGCGGAACAGGGGAGTGATTGGAAGAGAGATTCGGTTACCGAGGGATTGGAAATAGGTGAGTGTATGGAACAACAAGGATTTACTCTTAAGCCGTGATAAAACGAGAAAGATTTACTACGTCATTTTAAGCAAATGACCTCGCACTACTCATCTGCACACCATTCTCCTGGCTTCTCTACGTTGAATGAGGCCCAAGAAATTTGGGATTCAGCCTATGTAAGTTTAACTCTCCTGGCCATTTGTGTCGGTTGCGGTTATGCAAATTGTGGCCTGAATGGTTTCCTCCGGTTTAAGGCTGAACGAAACTTTTTCTCGAATGTTTCCCCCTCCTGCGGAATTGGTCGCTTTGATCTCTTTATATTTGAGTAATCCTTTTCCTATATCTTGGTAAATGGTAGTCTTGGCAAGATTCGTTAATGCCTGGCCGTTGGCTTTTGTTGTGGGTTCAATATACGAAATGCTGACAACAGGGTTTGATGCCGTAACGGTGATTTGGGCAGATGTGAGACAGTCCGAGGCATCTCTTATTCCAGAAGACGAAACCTGCGGAGATAAGGGTTGAGACCCATCTGAGGAAACGGCTGTGTTAATTGGCTCTGAGGCTGTATCGGCTTGAGATACGTTTTCGCTGGGGGATGGGAGTTCTGAAGGAAGGCAAGAGGGGCGTAGCCAACATAGTACAGTGTCCAGTCTTTGCTGAGATTGGGGGGATGAACAGGAAAGAAGACTGGAACAAAGAGTTACGATTATGAGGAATCGAAAATAAGAACTCACAAGTAAGCCTTGTCTAAGCCGGTTTTGCCAAACTGGATTCCGGAAATAATAAAAAAACGGACGATTGATTGTTAAATTTGGCTGCCTACGAATTCTACCCCTCCTGTGGTCTTAACGGAAGGCATGCCTTAAACTTAAGCGTATATTTAGGATTGCCCTATGAAATAGAAAGGTAGAAATGAACAGGTGAGAAAAAACCACGAAATCGCTTCTTTATCCAAATCGAAAGGGACAAAAACAGTACGTTCTCTCAAAAAAAAAGATTCTCCACGGTCGTTAAATAGACCAGAAAAAGTTTTCAAAGAGCTGAGATTATTTGCAACGGATGTGGATGGGGTTCTGACCGATGCCGGCATGTACTATGGGGAATCCGGCGAAGAATTAAAAAAATTTCACACCCGTGATGGTATGGGGATTAAACTCTTACAGGCCCAAGGGATGATCACTGCCATCATTACCATGGAAAACACCAAAATTGTCGCTCGCCGTGGAAAAAAATTAGGCATTCCCGAAGTTTTTCAAGGTGCCAAGGATAAGGTGGCAATTCTGCGCCATTTGTCTGAAAAGTACGGGATTCCTTTTGTACAAATGGCCTACATTGGGGATGATGTGAATGACGTGGAGGCCTTGAAAACTGTGGGATATGCTGCGGCTCCCGCGGATTGTGTAGAGCAAGTCCGTCAGGTTGTGCATTATGTGTGCAAAAAAAATGGAGGGGAGGGAGCTGTTCGAGAAGTTATCGATAGAATTCTGGCTGCAAAAGGCCCTCAGTAGCCCTACAAGTATTTAGTGGATTTTTGAATGTCACATTCCGACAATCTTTCTTGTGAGCTTAAAACCTTTTGTCAACTGAGTATGGCCTTCCATTCGGTCCATTGGACCGCTTGAAACGCTTGGAGGAAAAGGACCGAACATGAACCCTCATGTCTATGGAGTGATTTTAGCCGGGGGGAGTGGTACCCGGTTTTGGCCGTTGAGCCGGGAGCGATTTCCCAAGCAATTGTTGAGGATTTTGGGAGAAGGAACCCTCCTGCAACAGACGTTTGAGCGTCTATTACAGAAAATTCCCGCGAATCGGATGGCAATTGTCACCAACGCCGTTCAAGCGGAATCCATCAAACTCCAACTCAATCAGTGGAAAGATGACATTGCTGGAAATGTCATCCTTGAGCCGGAAGGAAGAAATACCGCACCGGCGATCGCTCTCGCTGCCCTACAATTGATACATCAAGATCCTGAAGCGGTGATGGTGGTGGTGCCGGCAGATCATGTCGTGAAGTCCTCCAGAAAATTTATGCGAGCCGTACAATTTGCGAGCGAATTAGCAATGGGTGGGCATCTTGTGACGTTTGGGATTCAGCCGACTCGTCCTGAAACGGGGTATGGCTATATTCAGCCTTTGAAGCGAATGAGGGTCGGAGCCAAGGGCCCCTTCATCGGGTATTCGGTGGCCCGCTTTGTTGAAAAGCCGGACCTCCCAACTGCCAAACGATATTTTCGATCTGGAAATTATTTTTGGAATAGCGGTATTTTTGTCTGGAAAGCTTCCCAAATTTTATCAGAATTAGCCCTTCATCAACCGGCGTTATCCAAATCGTTGACTGGTTTACAAGGCAAGATGGGAGGTGAGGATTTTCCCACCCACCTTCGGAAGGTGTACGCCAAAGTCGAATCGCTTTCTATTGACAATGCGGTGATGGAACATTCTTCTCGAAGCGTGGTGATACCGATAGACTTTGGTTGGTCGGATGTGGGGAGTTGGAGCAGCTTGGAAGAAGTGGTGCCTTTGGATAAAGATGGAAATGTCCGGAATGGGAATATTATAGATTTGGGAAGCCGCGATTCGGTGCTGTTTGCGGATCGAAGGGTCGTGGCAACGATTGGACTCAACAATATGGTGGTAGTGGATACGCCTGATGCCACCCTGGTCTGTCCAAAAGATCGTGCGCAAGATGTCAAAGCCATTGTCAATTTGTTGAAGCGACAGGGCGCCCCTGAACATTTAGAACATCGAACCGTACATCGTCCTTGGGGTTCCTATACCGTCATGGAAGAGGGGAAAGGATACAAAGTTAAACGGATTGAAGTCGCCCCTGGAAAGCGGCTTTCCCTTCAACTCCATCATGAACGCAGTGAGCATTGGGTGGTTATTGCAGGGACGGCCCGGGTGACTCGTGGCGAAGAAGTCTACGACTTGCAGGCGGGAATGAGTACCGGGATATCCAAGGAAACTCCGCATCGTCTAGAAAATCCCGGGCAGATCCCTTTAGAGATTATTGAAATTCAAAATGGGCCCTACCTTGGAGAAGATGATATCGTTCGACTTCAGGACGATTTTGGTCGATTACGACCCATTGGATAGGATTCGGAAGGAAAGAGAGCCGGATGGGAATTTTTCGAGAATATGATATTCGCGGGATTGTTGCACACGATTTAGGTCCTGATGTGGTTGAACGAATCGGCCGTGCCTATGCGACCATGGCGAGAGCACGGGGTGTCCACAATGTCGCGGTGGGCCGGGATGGCCGTTTAACTTCACCAGCACTTCGGGATCGTCTTGTTGTCGGCCTGACCAGTTCAGGAGTCAATGTCCTTGATCTTGGCCTATGTGCGACCCCCTTACTGTATTTCTCTTTGTTTTCCTGTGATGTGGACGGGGGCATCATGATTACCGGCAGTCACAATGCTGCTGAGTATAACGGGTTTAAGATGTGTATAGGCCGGGAAGCATTGTACGGGGCTGATATTCAAGAATTACAGGTAATTTATGAGAGCGGCGAGTTCGCATCCGGGTCAGGAACGGTGTTAACGCAATCCATCATTCCTGAATATCTCAAATTTTTACAAGAACATTTTTCTTTCCTGAGAGCCCAGGGACTTCGGGTTGTGATTGATTGCGGAAACGGGGCGGCTTCTCTGTTTGCAAAAGAAGCTTTGGAGCAATTGGGGTGCGATGTAACCGGATTGTATTGCGATCTAGATGGTCATTTTCCCAACCATCATCCGGACCCCACTGTGCTGGATAATCTTAAGGACCTGATTGAAAAGGTCAAAGAAACTGGAGCCGATGTGGGAATCGGGTACGATGGTGATGCTGACCGAATTGGCGTCATTGATGAACAGGGCCAGATTATGTGGGGTGACCGGTTGTTACTCCTTTTTGCCCGGGATGTGCTGAATGAGCATCCAGGGTGTTCCATTATTTCAGAGGTGAAAGCCTCTCAGGGGTTGTATGACGATATTCAAAAACAAGGTGGTCGGGGTATTATGTGGAAGACGGGACATTCCATCATCAAAGCCAAAATGAAAGAGGAAAAGGCTTTGCTTGCCGGGGAGATGTCGGGTCACCTGTTTTTTTCCGATCGGTACTATGGATATGACGATGCGATATATGCTTCTTGTCGGCTTATCGAAATTCTTGTGAAGCGGAAAAAGCCGTTGTCGGCGCTGTTGGCCGATATTCCTCAAACCGTGGTGACTCCTGAAATTCGCGTAGATTGTCCGGATGATCAAAAATTTTCATTAGTCGAAATCGTGAAAAACCGTTTGAAGCATGCGGCTAACACGCAAAATTCGAGGACATCAGTTTTGCCCATTCGTGACATCATCACCATTGATGGCATTCGTGTCCGTTTTGACGAAGGGTGGGGTCTGATTCGGGCCTCGAATACTCAACCAGCATTGGTCCTTCGCTTTGAAGCCTCTTCCCACACTCATCTCACTCAAATTCAGGCCTATCTGGAAGGACATCTTTCGGAAGCCACCGTAGGCCTCACCACCTAAGCTCTCCCAGGGTTATTTCACTTTTTTATTTCAGATCGTGCCTATGGGCATTCTCAACCGCTTCTGGTGAAGGCATCGTCGATCAGATGAAGGACTCTGTGTTATCCATCACCATGAAGGCTCGGCGTTGAATAAGCCAGCCGGATTCATCATTGAGCATATTCTTTCATGACCGAACGCGAATTTCTGTCGAACGTGCGTTGCTCCTTTATGCGGAAAAGCATATAATGAAAATCCTCTAGTATAGTCTATGGATCATGATTGATGACTCCGCGTTTTTCCTTATCGACACATACCTTTCGTGAGCAAGCGCCTATTCCTGGAACCTCCGGTGAATTTTCCCGCATTATCATGCAAATTGCTCTGGGTGGGAAGCTCATTGCCCAGGATCTTCGAAAAGCCGGATTGAGTCAATTCCTGGGTTCTACAGGGTTAATCAATGTGCAAGGCGAAGAGGTCCAAAAGTTGGACGAACGGGCCAATCAGATCTTTCTGGATGTGTTTGAGCACATGGAACTGGTGAGTACGCTGGTTTCAGAGGAAATGGAAAAGCCCTACCTCATCAAAGAAGCCGATGGTCAAGGACGGTATGCGGTCTTTTTGGATCCTTTGGATGGCTCATCTAACATTGATGTCAACGCGTCTTTAGGGTCCATTTTTTCTATTCATCGACTGTCCGTTGAGGGTTTTCCCACTTCTGAAGATGCCTTGCGAAAAAAAGGGTGCGATCAGGTTGCGGCCGGATATATCTTGTATGGATCGAGTGTGCTTTTAGTGTATACCTGCGGCCATGGTGTGCACCAATTCACGCTGGACCAGGAGGCCGGTGAGTTTTTCCTTTCAGCCAAGAATATTCAAATCCCCAAACATGGGAAAATATATAGTGTGAATGAAGGTAATTACCAAAAATGGTCCACCGGCACTCAGCAATTTCTTCACTATCTTCACGAAGTCGATGTCCAGACAGGCAGACCATACACCAGCCGTTATTCCGGGTGTTTTGTGGCTGATGTGCATCGTGTGTTGTGCAAGGGTGGTCTCTATATGTATCCGGGAGAGAAGAAAAATCCAGAGGGAAAATTGAGGCTCATGTATGAAGCCGCACCCTTATCATTTTTGGTTGAACAAGCCGGTGGTATGGGGAGTACGGGTGTCGAGCCTGTCAATCAACTAATCCCGAAAGCCCTTCACCAGAGAGTCCCTTTATATATTGGCAGTCAGGATGACGTGACCAAAGCTGAAGCGTTCCTCCGGTCCGAGTCACCGATCTAGGGAAGGAGAATCTCCTATGGTGTTGCGAGTGATATTTCTGGTCATTGGGGTGGTCTTAGGTATGGCCTTGGCATGGGGAGCAACTGATGGTCAACTAAGTGTTTTGCTCATGGGCGGGGGAATCGGGGCAGGGGTTGGTGCAATTATCTTGGCTGTGGAAGACCGAT
>CAZBQO010000030.1:18760-18980 GCA_964494125.1 uncultured Nitrospira sp.
TGTGGAGGGGGCGGATTAGTTGTTGGTCTCCTTGTGGCGGGATTGATTGCCTCGGTGACGGGATTAGTCGCACGCTCTCCGAATACCGTCTTCAACCTTTTGGCAAGCTTAGTGATCTTTTTAGGAAGTCCCTATTGGGGATTAATCATGGGAATGCGATTTGCCACTGAAGGATGGGCCACATCAGCTATTCCAACAGGTGATACGGAGTCGGTTCGCA
>CAZBQO010000031.1:0-4229 GCA_964494125.1 uncultured Nitrospira sp.
TTGGTGCCGAAGGCGGGACTTGAACCCGCATGGGTTTCCCCACACGCCCCTCAAACGTGCGTGTCTGCCATTCCACCACTTCGGCACGAAGTAGGCAGATTATGAAACCTCTTGATGTCCTTGTCAACGCGTGTAGCCCGGAGTAAAATCCCGGCCATTCTCATTAATTAATTGACCGCCCGAATTATAGCTCACCATGACCCGTTCGACCTCTTCGCCCGCACCTCTGACTCATTCTCAACACTGGATCGGTGCCTTTTTCGATGTGGATAACACGTTGATTCCCGGCGCGTCGATTGAAATCGGATTTTTCCGGTATCTCTGGCAAGACGGTGTCGTGGGTTGGCCGGAGGTATGGCACAGCCTGGAATATGCCATTCGGCTCATGCCCCCCATTTCGTTCAACCCTCTACGACGGAGGAAGCTGTATCTGATGGGGCATGATGTCTCCCTCATTGAACAGATGGCCAGCGAGTACGTGGAGTTATATGTTGTTCCACGGGTCTCAGCGAGGGCTTTGAATCGTTTATCCCGTCATCGGGATGCGGGGCATGTCGTAGCCTTCGTCAGCGGATCACCTGAGTTCTTGGTGAAACCACTGGCCGAGGCACTTGGAGTCTCATTGGTATTTGGCGCGAGACCGGAATCCCAGGAAGGACTCTATACGGGAAAGGTGTTTGCCCCGTTGCCCTATGGTGAGGGAAAAGGACGGTATGTGGAGCGCCTGGCCGCCCGTTACAATCTGGACTTGACGCGTAGCTATGCCTATGGCGATAGCCCTGGAGATTTCCACGCACTCCAACTGGTTGGCCATCCCTTTGTCGTGAACCCCATTCGCGGCATGGCTCGTATTGCCCGCGAACGTGGTTGGCCAATTACACAATGGGCTTAGGAGGCGGCCATCCGGGATGTAATCGACCTGCTTGCTTACGCCAAATTGATAGCTTCTCCGGTCCTTTTCATCGGCTCCCTTATTCGCCCCACACGATCGAAAATATCACTCAACCCGATCCAACCTTGTGACGATTACTCATCTCCGACAGCCACCTAGCCCACCCTTCGCTGTCCCCTCCCCCTCACCCCGTATTTTGAGTACAATGTCATCTGATGCGTGCTGGAGTTGAGAGTGTTTATGACCACTTTGCCTTCCTTAAAGATCACCGAAATCTTTCATAGCCTTCAAGGGGAATCCACCCGTGTGGGACAACCGTGCGTGTTTGTCCGGTTAACGGGTTGTCCGCTTCGTTGCACCTGGTGTGACACGGAATATGCCTTTTATGGTGGAAATACCATGCCGATTGAGACAATTCTGGCGCAGGTACAATCATATGGTTGTCCGCTCGTCGAGGTGACCGGCGGTGAACCATTGCATCAACCTGGCTCTCTGGTATTGTTAACACAATTATGCGAGGCCGGATTTCAGGTGATGCTGGAAACCAGCGGGGCGTTTGATATTGCCAACGTGGATGAGCGGGTTTCAATTATTCTGGATGTGAAATGTCCGGGTAGTGGAATGACGGACCGGATGCGGTGGGATACCCTGAGGCATTTGTCCGGAAAAGACGAAGTGAAGTTTGTTTTGAAGGACCGGGCCGATTACGAGTGGGCGCGTGATATCGTGAAACGGTATTCATTGGGAGACCGCTGTCCCGTCCATATGAGTCCGGTCTTTGGAGTCCTTCATCTTCAATCCCTGGCTGAATGGATTCTGGAAGATCGACTGCCTGTTCGTTTTCAACTCCAATTGCATAAAGTGATCTGGGATCCCCAAACCCGGGGCGTGTAACAACGCCACGGCAAGGGAATCTGTTGACGTTATGGGCGATTTATTTATTGAGGAGGCGTATGAATATTCTTGTGAAGAGTGGTGAAGCCACCGCTACGACAACGGATGTGTTGGTGTGTTTGGAATATGAACAAGACAAAACCTGGAGCAAAGCCGTCCAGCCGGTCGATCAGAAACTCGGTGGACAATTGAGCGCCCTGCGCAAAAGTGGAGAATTCTCCGGCAAGCCGAATAACACCGCCTTACTGCATATCGATGGAAAATTGCCCGCAAAACGCGTGCTTCTGGTCGGCATTGGAACACGGGAGACGGTAACCTTGGAACGAATTCGTCAAGCAATGGGGACCGCTGCCAAACGCGCCCGCACCGCCAAAGCCAAAGGGATCGTTTGCGTGATGCCGGACGTGCCAAAGGGCACCGGCCCTATGGATGACGTGGCTCAAGCCATGGTGGAAGGGGTCGTTCTTGGGGAATATCGGTTTAATGAGTACCGCACGGACCGCACAGACGACACCCCCTCCTTGCAATCCTGCACCCTACTCACCACCTCCAACACTCATCTGAATGAGGCCAAAGATGGCGCCAAACGTGGCCAAATCCTTGGGGAAGCGACCTGTTTCGTCCGGGATTTGTGTAACCACCCCGCGAACGTGATGACGCCTTCCCGGGTCGTCAGCGAAGCCAAAAAAATCGCCAGGGAGGCCAAAGTCCGGCTCAAAGTCTTGGACCGCAAACAGCAGGAAAAACTCGGCATGGGCGGCTTGCTGGGGGTTTCTCGAGGCAGCATCGAACCGCCCCAATTCATCATTCTGGAATATATGGGTGGCCCTCGCACACAAAAACCAATTGTCTTTGTCGGCAAAACGGTAACCTTTGATAGCGGTGGGATCTCCCTAAAACCATCGGAAAACATGGAACAGATGAAGGCCGACATGACCGGTGGAGCCGAAGTGTTAGCAACGATTCGAGCCGCCTCCCGGCTCAAGCTCCCGGTAAATGCCGTTGGCCTCTTGCCTGTGACGGAAAACATGCCGGGAGGACGGGCAACTAAACCCGGCGATATCCTTACCATGCTCTCCGGAAAAACGGTGGAAGTCCAAAATACCGATGCGGAAGGTCGTTTGATTCTTGCTGACGGCCTGGCCTATGCCTCCCGGCTCAAACCCGCCTGCGTAATTGACATCGCCACACTGACTGGTGCAGCTGCGGTGGCATTGGGACAATTCGCCATTGGCATGTTGGGCAATGACGACACCGTGAAAGCCGACCTCAAAAAGGCCGGCAATCATGCCGGAGAACGGGTCTGGGAAATGCCCCTGTGGGATGAATATTTTGAGCAGCTAAAAAGTGACGTGGCGGACATGCGGAATATCGGTGGGCGCGGAGGCGGAATGATTACCGCGGCGATATTCTTATCAAAATTCGTTGGAGACCATCCCTGGGTCCATTTGGACATTGCCAGCACCGATTGGGGTACAACTGAACGGCCGTATATTCCTAAAGGTCCGACAGGTATCGGGACCCGGTTGCTCATTCAATATTTGCTGAATCACGTCAATCGCTAGGCGTTAACACCCCGATGTCTATCGCTGAACTCGTAGGGCAACTGTGTATGATCGGGTTCGAAGGGACGGAGGTCACTCCGGACCTTCGAGCCTGGATGCAGGAATTCCGACCAGGAGGGATCATTCTTTTTTCCCGCAATTTGGTTGACCCTGTCCAAATCGCACATCTCACGAACGACCTCCAATCCCTGGCCAGTGACATCCCGCTACTCATCGGCATCGATCAAGAAGGCGGGCGCGTCTCCCGCCTTCCTTCAGGGTTTACCATCTTTCCTCCTGCAACAACCGTCGCCCACTCGGGATCCACGGAACTGGCCTACCAGGCGGCAGCCGTGACCGCCAAGGAGTTACGCGCCGTTGGGATTAATATGAATATGGCACCGGTTTTGGACATCCATACGAATCCCTCCAATCCTATTATCGGAGATCGGGCATTTGGGACCGAGCCGGAACAGGTGTGCCTCATGGGAGCGGCCACTCTCGCGGGCCTGCACGATCATCGTGTATTGGCCTGTGGAAAACATTTTCCTGGTCATGGCGACACCAGTACCGATTCACATGTGGAACTGCCTGTGGTCCACGCCACCCGGGAGCGGCTGGAGAGCGTGGAATTCAAACCTTTTCAATACGCCATTGCGCATGGCCTACAAGTTATCATGACGGCCCACGTCCACTATCCCGACCTGGATCCCACAAACCCCGCAACCCTCTCCTCCATGATATTGACAGATATCCTTCGGCAGCAGATGGGATTTTCCGGCGTCATCTTGAGCGACGACTTGGAAATGGGCGCCATTGTGAACCATTCGACAGTCGGCGAGGCCGCTGTGCACTCGTTGCAAGCCGGAGTGGATATGTTATTAGTGTGCAAAACCCGC
>CAZBQO010000031.1:4329-18539 GCA_964494125.1 uncultured Nitrospira sp.
CCCAATTCTGGACATTCCCTACAAAGATTTGTTTAGCTATCAACCTTGCTGCATAAATCGACACATCCAATCATCTATTCCTATTGCTGATGACAGAATTTCATGATTCATTTCGGGAGCAAGGAGCATGGCTATGGCATTGAAAAAAGGGGACATTATCGACGAACGCAAACGGTATCCGGATTCTTGCGGACTGGTGCTCAAGGTGATGAGCGGTGGCGAAGGGTTTGAAAAAATTCGATGTTGCGGACATGACCTGACCCTGGAAGACGTGGTTCCCTCGTTTAAGCAAGAGCGTGGCCGCCGGGCGGGAGCCTTGGCAGTCGGCATGCCCCTCGATGAGAAAATAGTTGCGACTGATTCCTGTGGGCTTCGCCTAATGGTTATGGCGGGGGGTGAGGGTTTTCAGGAAGTCATCTGTTGCGGTCATTCGTTTGGGGCGAAAGCCATACAGAGTTTAGAGTTTGGTCAGATGCGGGGAGAGGGCACCAAGCAGGAGCAAACCCCCAACACACCTCATCAAGGAACCGCATAAGAAGGCACATTCAACATGTTAGGGTGGACACCAGAATCAATTAAACAATGGGTCCGATGGATGCAGTTCCTCGACCGGTGGGGCTACATCACCGCCTGCTTGAGTTTTCTTCTCGTGGGCATGCTGGTCTTCGGTTATAGTTGGGTAGCCTATGCTCAATCGGTACAGACCGAGTTTTTGCCCGCGACCATCACTTTACTGAATGACCTGTTGTTCGTCATCATTCTTTTGGAGTTGTTTCGCACGGTATTAGGCTTCTTACAAAACGACCGCATTCGACTCGAACCCTTCCTGCATGTGGGGATCATCGCTTCTGTCCGAAGAATTCTTACCGCTGGCGCTGAATTCTCACACCAGGAATCTGTCCCCGAAGACATGTTTCGTCATTACCTCATGGATATGTCCTTGCATGTTATCGTAATTTTGGTCCTCATGATCGCATTATATCTTCACCGAAAATCCGAGCTCCCGGTAGAACCTCTTCTCAACAAATAGCCCTTTCGAATTCCAGGAAAATTCTGTTTCTCATTTCTCTTCCCCCAATCATAGTATTGTCAGAAATTCCTCATGAACTTCTTCGGCTCATATTGCATACCGCCGGGGGCTGTGGCAGTATAGCCTCCTTTTTAGACGACAATCTGTAGTGTTGGTATCATGGATTCTCTTCCTGAATTAGTCGGCACGGTCCATATTATTCTGGGCCCTTATCGAGGAAATCCGATTGCACTGTACATGTGCCAGGATGAGTCTACCTGCCGGATTTCTCCTCGTATCTATCCGTGGAATCAAACTGTTGGAACTGGAGAAACCCCCAATAAGGCCGCCGCAGACTTTGAAGCCAGGTGGAAAGAGACCGACTTGGCCGACGATATGTATACCGGCCCTCATTGGGAAGGTGGCATCAAGCCGGAAAAGCCAAAACCCGTGCCTGCTCCAAAACCTGCCACTCCCCCTGCAGCAAAGCCAGAGGCTGCACAAGAGACCAAACCAACTTCACCTAAATCACCGGCTCTGCCGGATCCACCACAACCAGCTCCCAAAGCCGAAGACGCGGCTCCGTAACAACTCCCAGCCCTCTTATCCGTATTGAGAGCCCGGTTTCGTATGGATTTTGTGCGAACCAGGCCAAAATGTCCGCAACAGGCTATGTTCGGCTGTCGGCAACCTGTTTTGCGGATTGTATCAACGCCGTAAATAGACGTTTCTGAATCGCATCCTGCCGGTATAAAAACTCCGGATGCCATTGGACCCCAAGCCAGAATGGATGACGAGAGGCTTCAATCGCTTCAATGACTCCATCCGGAGCAATCCCAGTAACTTGAAAGGACGACGGAACAGATTTGATAGATTGATGGTGGGAGCTATTCACCGCAATACTTAACCGCTTGGCGATGCGCTGCAGTAGGCTGTTGGGTTCAATGTTAACCAGATGGGCTGTTTTCGTTGCCGATTTGGTTGGTCGATGTTCAATTTTCGTCGACAATTGAGAGGAAATATCCTGCACCAGGGTTCCTCCCAAGGCCACGTTCATGGATTGCATCCCTCCGCAGATGCCCAGCGTCGGCACCCCCTGACGAAAGGCCAACTTGGATAATCCAAGCTCAAGTTGAGCGCGCTCTTCGCTCATTCGCTGAAAAGGATACCGCTGTTTCTCCCCATACAATTCAGGGGCTAAATCCGATCCGCTCCCGGTCACCAGAAGACCGTCCAGCCGTTGTATAAGATATTTCTGGTTCGCCAAACCACGGACCAGGGGAAGCACTAAAGGCACTCCCCCAGCGTCCTGAATTGCCTGAAGGTACCTGGCTCGCAAAAAATAGGTGGGTTCTTTCCCACCCATGTCCTTCCGATTTCCAGGGTTAAAGTCCGGGGTGATCCCAATGATAGGTTTGACCATGCCAGTCGATTCAACTTAGGCGGGTGTGATCTTTCGGTCTATAGCGCTTGATCCTCGTATGCGGAGACCCCAATGAATCGAACGGGCTCATTCCCCTTCAGATGGTCAGGAGTGATGACATACGTGCCGTAGAAGCTCGGCTCCCATACGGCTTTTGCGGTTTCAAGGTCACCCCCTGTCAATCCATAGGTAAACGTTCCCACAACCCCACCCAAGATGGCATAGGCAAACTTCACAGGGAAATAAATCACGGTCAGCAAAGCACTCCCGATCCCAAGGGCCGCTTCATTGGTTGGGCTCGATAATTCTTGTTCGGCAGCCAGACTCACCCCGGTGGCTCCCAGACATACGATCAGGGAAAAAGCCAACAATATGCAAACCCCCGTTACTTGTTTAAGGACACCTCCCCAGAAACCCTTGGATTGCCGCATAAGGAATACTCCTTCCTGTTTAATTTTTATGCATACCTTTTCATTGGTATTTTAAACCTGAATGATTCATTAGTCTTCTGTTTTTAAATACGAAGTAAAGAAATATAGCAAATTTGGTACCTTCAAAGTGACGGGGGTCCTTCTTCGGTTTCAACCAGATCCAACTCGATAAAAATCTGCCTCTTGATTTCCTCGGCCTCCCGCTCAACTACCTCATCAGCCTCAGCAATGAGAGCCTCCCCTGAAACTTGGATATTTTCCTGCTTGATTCCCTGCTGAATAAAGGCATGAAGCTTGTGAAAGCACAGCAACTGCACCAATAAATCATGGCTTTTTTCTCGATAGCCTCCCTGCTTTTCAACTGGAACGCCCCTCAGAACACTATCCAACCATGATGAATGCTGGAGGATTCCTTCGAGCCTGTCTACTTGGTTCCTTTTCATCACCACATCGACTTGTACTCCGCCTTTCCAGCTGCGTTTTTTGACATTAAACACACAGTGTACTGAATCTGAGGCACCTTCAACGGCTTCAGGGCCGTAAAACAGTGTAATGCGAAAGAGGGGAATTTGGGGCGGTGAGAGTAATGACATCCGTGATCTACTCGTTTCTTTCAAGGGCACAATAAAAAATGAAGAATACGCAAAAACTTGGCTAGGGCATAGTGTCCCAAGCCTACCGCATTTAGGTTGACACTCGTCAATCTTGAAAGATAGAGTCTTTTAAGTCTTAAATTTTCATAGTGTTAAAGGAGAGGTTTTATCTATGTTCGGAACCATGGGGTTCTCGGAACTCATGATCATTCTGGTGATCATCCTGATTATTTTCGGGGCAGGTCGGCTTCCGCAAATCGGAGAAGGTGTGGGGAAAGCCTTAAAAGGCTTTAAAAAGGAAGTCGCCGATATACCCCAACCTGTGGACCCCAATGAGCCACTACCCAATACACCACCAGACCCAGGTCAGGCGCAATCCCTACCGACTACCTCGGTGGGCACTCCGACAAATCAGCCATTCCAACCTGGTCCTGAACAAACCCCGGGAACCACTGCAGCGTTACTCTACAAGGGAGCAGGTCCTGAGGTGGTCCAACCTTCATCTAAATCTGTCGGGGCTTCCAGTTCTCCTCAAGCCACGACAACTCCTTCTTCCCCCCCACCGATGTCGATGGAGGATAGGCAAGCGCAACCAGCCCCCGTGGCTTCCAGGCAATATCCCGCTCTCCCGGCTGGGGCACAAGCGAAGCCTGTGCTGAAGCGACCTGCGGCGGTTGTGAATAAGCAAGCTGTGGCCCGTGTCCAAGCTCAACAAGCCGCAATGAAAGCCCAGGCTTCCCAACAATCCGGATTAGCTCCACGGGATATGCAATCATTGGGAGAGGGTTTGGGAAGTGCCGTACGTACTTTCCGGGATGCCGCGGCAGATATTAAAAATTCGATCGATCCTCAAATGCGCACCATTCAAGCGGAACTGGAGTCTGCCGAAAAAGAGATGCAGGACTCCATTGAAGTAGCCAAAGAGCCTTTAACTCCCAAAGAACCCTCTGGATCTGCATAAACCCTTTCTTGCTCACATTCTCTACCAATTCTGCTACCGTTATCGGAGCAATTTGTTTCTTTGGACTCGTTGGTTGTGTCATTGAATCCCCACCTGAATCAGCTGAAACCGTCACCGAACGACTTATTCCACTTCTGACGGATACTCAGACTGACACAAGACGGACCGCAGCCTTATCACTTGGGAAAATTGGCGACCCTCAGGGCATTCCAGCCCTTGTTCTCGCGTTGTCGGATCCAGATGATCAGGTTCGACAATCAAGTGCTTGGGCCTTGGGAACGATGGCCGATTCACTATCAGACCAGGCTCTAGTTGCATTGGTTCAGCACCTTACGGACCCTTCCGATTCAGTCAAACAGGCTGTGGTACTGGCCTTGGGTCGGACAGCTGTGCAGAAAGAATTAATACAAGTGTTAACCGAAGCCTACGCTATTTCCACCATTGATACTCAAAGAACCATTATCCAATCTCTTGCTCACTTTGATTTTCCATTTTCCTATTCCGTGTACCTTCAAGCGCTGGAAAGTCCGGATTCTCTCACTCGACAATCTGCAATTGCAGGGCTCGGTGAATTAGGCGACCCCCGGGGACTCCCGTTGTTACGCATCCATCTTCTCCAGGATCCAAGCGTAGGCGTCCGATCGGAAGCCGCATATCGTTTAGGCAAATTGGGAACCAGCGCGGATGTGATGGCACTGAAGCAAGCCATGGAAACAGACCCGACTCCCAATGTGCATTTTTGGGCCTCCTGGGCCCTTATCCAAATTGGTCAGAATACCTAATCTCCACGAAATTTCTTCGGCGTCATAATTCACCCTCCTCGCGGATTTCCGTCCAACCACCACCCTAGATCAAAATTTTTCCATGTTCCATGCGTTTGATTGAATACTCGAGATAAAATCATTACAATTCGCCTTCTTTTTCTCCATGAGAAAAAAATGAGGAAAATAAAAATAGATGTGATCGTAGGCCTTCTGGCAATTCTGACAGGCCTGAGTTGCGCCTCCGCACCGGTGAAATGGTTCAAGCCCGGTACCTCACAGGCGACCTTTTCCAAGGATAAAGCTGATTGCGAAGAGGCCTTGTTCTCAACAGGAACCACTCAAAGGACCAAAGAGGTTTATTCCTTAGAAGGGTGTTTGGAGGCAAAGGGTTATACAGCCATCCCGCTTTCTTCTCAATAACGAAAAACCCAAAATTTGGTTTTATAAAAATCCTGGGGAGGATTAACTCTGGAGTTTCGTTAAAAAGAAAAACGGCTAGTCTCTTAGGGGGGTGGACAATGTGTCGTTCTGATCATTTAAAATGAGAGGAAATCGTTCATGTGTTAGGAATCGATTGAACAAGCGAACGAGAACATGAAAAAAGTTCTTTTAGTAGATGATGATCTCAATGCTCGTGAGGCCCTTCGCCTAGTCCTGGAATCTCAGAAATTAGAGTGTATTGAGGTCGGTAATGGATCAGAAGCCATCGCTTGGCTATCCAACAACCGGGCGGACCTGATTATCTCCGACAATCAAATGCCGGTTCTGGCAGGCCTGGATTTTATTGATCAAATCAAATTGCAAGCGAACGATCCCATCCAAACCCCCGTTATTTTACTTAGTGGACATCTCAACGACCAGGATAAACAGCGTGCGCGTCAGGCAGGAGTCTTTGCTATCCTGGATAAACCCTGCAATTTTAGCCAATTCCTGTCCATGGTTCAGCTTGCATTGGACCAATAAGTCTTGTTCTTTGTCCTCCTGGTCCTCTCCTTTAACAACGCTCCTCTCAAATCCTCGTATTAAAAAAACTTCCGTATCTTTAACTTTTCTTACTATGTGCTCATCGGCTAATCCATAAGCGGTATTTCTTCATTAACCCTTTTCTCGATATCTCTTCACTAGGGTGATGGATCTACTACCACTCTACAAAAATCCTTTCCCCATATTGGGAAGTGATCGACGGAAGAAATCGAAAAAATTCCCGTTAAACTTTCTCTTTAACAAAAGGAGTGCTCTCATGCTGAAAATATTCGGAGGAATGATTATTGGCTCCCTCATGACCATGATACTCTTTGGAGGGGTATCTGCTGCAGACAAAGTTCTGGCGAATGTGCAAACCTTATATTTTGACCAGATCCAGCGACCAGATACCACCACCACGCTTCTACTACTGGTTTTTTTAAGTATCTTCCTTGCTTCTCTGACTCTATGGCCTGCCAAGCCTGCTTTGGACACAAGGAAGATTACCAAACAATTGCGTCGGCACTGTTAAAAGTCAAAATTTTCCAATCCCAAGGCAACAAAGCAGTCGGGAGAGGAACTTCTGCAGGGGAGCATAATGCGGACCGAGACAGTCAAGTAGACTCCCAGACAATGATGGCGAAAAAGCCGTTATTATGTGAGCGAACGAATCTGTATTGAATTCGATATATTTCTCAATAGGTATTTCATTTGTCTTCCCAGTGAAATTTAAAAGGGTGGCTGAATGGCCTCGACCCGTTCCTGCTTCAAAATCCTGAGCATGAACGGATTGAAAAAGGCTTTTGACCCAAAAACGGTGTCGGAAACGATAATTGAAGGTGAACGTGACGCACGAATACCGTTTCAAGGGTAAAACATCCATGACATTTTTCTGATTTTATCGTTTCAGCGCCGCCTCCACATAGAATCGTTTAGAAGATCTACTGCCATGATTTATCCATTCCGGTTGGCAAAAAAAGCGTTAATTTATATCCCAAAAGCCCGAAGTTGATGAGTACCAGGCTTCTCCAATTAATATATCCCCCTCACAATCCCCATTTTCACTCCATACTTCTCCATTAGGCCTCCAGAGACATTCTGACGGACATAAGGCCAAACAATCATAAGAAACCCCCTCTACTGAAAATGATATGGTGGAACCTCAGAGTCGCGACAGTGAAATCCGAAATCACAAGCAGTGGCAAATAGCAGCCCCCGGAGCCCTAACCAAAGGGGGCGATTTTTACTTTCCACGAAGTCTGGTGGAAAGCTCTATGCTGTTGGAGGAGAAGTCAGTATTAACACTTCTAATGTCCAAGGTAATCCACAAGCCACCATACCAAAAGCCCAGAAAATTCTGGCGGCAGCCCTAGCACCAGCATGATCCTTCAGCCCAGGACCGGGCGGTGGCCTTGTCAGCTATTGCCATTGAAGCCGCAGCCCGCCAGGAACTGCAACGAAAGAACAGCAAAGACAGCTTTCCCTCTGAAAAACCAACCGATGCTTTGCCCTCTCATATCGATCTGTTCGTTTAACACTCCTTCATTCACTCCCAGTTCAAAATCCCAATATTTCTCTCCCGGAAAATCCGTAATTTTTTTGTGACCCTATCAAAAAGCATGTTCTACAAAAGTTCAAGCATCGCTTTATCGCAAAACTATAAGTACATTGGTTTAATCACTCAACCTTAAAGCTGGGCAGACCTTTCCACTTTCAAGAATCTCTTGCCCATTGTCTTCTCCACATTGAATACACTCCTTCGCTCTCTTAAAAACACCTTTCACAAGCCTATCCTGAAAATTGTGTTCCCAATATGCTGCCGGTACCATTACCAACGAAGTTGGCAACGGACTTGCTCAATCGTATGTTCCAAGACAAACCATTGAGGATTTTTTCTTAACAAAAGCAGAGCCAAATAGGGATACAAAAAGATACCCAAGCACACGCGAATATAGGGAAACAACAACAAACATTGGCACACGGAAAATATCTCGAACTGATGGAGATGCGGAGACGTATGAACATTGTGGAAAAAATGAAACATGACTGGAACGAACGGGCTCAACACCATGCCAGATTTTGGATTGCCACCGAGGATTACCACACAGAAGAAAAATTCGCTCAATCGGGAAAAGACACTGCCCAGGCTCTGTTGGCAACCATTCCTGTTCCTCCCTTACCATCGTGGAATGTCCTGGACATCGGATGCGGCATTGGCAGAGTCCTCAAAGCCCTCGCCCCCTATTTTGATTATTTAGTTGGAGTCGATGTCTCCTCCGCAATGATTTCCAAGAGTAAACAGTGGTTAGCAGACGATCCCCATGTTCACACGTATGAAACCTCTGGGGTGGATCTTCGAGAATTTCCTCACTCCTCCTTTGATCTGGTGTATTCCTATGTCACATTTCAGCATATGCCCCGTCCTGTGTTTGAACGTTACCTGGGAGAAATCCACCGCGTCTTGACTCCTAATGGCTATCTGGTCTTTCAACTGCCCATAGGCCATTTTCATGATGTTCCTCTGGAGGACACCATTGGGATACGGTCCTATTCCCATCAGGAAATTGAAGAAAGCCTTCGGCGGAACGGCTTAGGCTTCCTTGAACACCCATCATCCAATCCCGAATTCACAGAGATGTCTGATTCGCATAGTCACCGTTTCCGGTTGGCACAAAAGATCGGTCCAATAGATTCCACTGTCTCAATGGACTGGGACGAATTGGAACAACCGCACTTTGTCTCTGAATTGGATAACCATCTTTATGGCATTTATGCCGACAATTGCGCATGTGCAGGCAACTATCAGGAGGGAATTCAGACGCTGCAAACCCTGATCAATAAGAATCCCGCAACTCTGGAAGGAAGATTACGGTTGGCGGCATTATTGATCGAGACCAGACAACTCCCACAAGCCTTGGGTACCATGAAAGAAATCATTACCCTTCATCCTGGATATCAAGAAGGCCATCGAACGCTTAGGGAACTTCTTGAGAAATGTCCGAATCTACATCCTTCTCAGATTCCTTCTCTATCCACAGCCAGCAAGTACTCTCCTGCCCACGCATCCCGAAATACTCCTGCATTGGCAAACAGGGAATATCGACCACATAAAGTCTGAATACAATTCACTATCCACCGTGCCTCCCATCAGCCAGCCATAGGGGATCAACATACATGTGTAAATTTTGACTTTCTAATAGCCTTTCTTTTGTTATAATCATGCTGACGAGTCGAAAACCAATTCCTTTATCTCTCACCACCAAACTAGGAGGAAAGCATGGGGAAAAAACCATGGGCATTGGCGTCAACCATTTTTCTGGTCATGGGAATGTCAGGCATGGCGTTAGGGAATCCGCCAAACAATGGCCCAGGTTGCGGATTAGGGAAACTCGCGTGGGAACAGTCCAGCCAAAATGAAAGCATTGGGGGTCAGGTCCTGATGGCCACCACCAATGGTACCGGCTTTCAAACTTTTGCAATCAGTTCAGGCACTTCCGGCTGCACCAATGATGGGAAAATTTTTGCATCGGAAAAAGTCAACGTGTTTACAGCCCTGAATTTCGACAACCTATCCCAAGAAATGGCGCAAGGCCAAGGTGAACATTTGACATCACTAGCCACATTGATGGGGATACCTCAAGAACAGCACCCAGAGTTTTTTTCAATGACGCAAGAGAAATATTCGACTCTGGTGCAAGCCGGAGAAAGTTCACCGAAAGCCGTTGTGAACGCTATAAATAACGCGATGCAGGACCACATTATTTTAGCCCAATCCACAACCAACAAGTAAGTTCCGAAAGGCTCCGGCTGTAAGAGCCAGAGCCTTTTCTTCGCTCACTTTTCTCTCCCCGCATGTGGTAATACGCATTCTTATTGGCCTTTGGCTATTTTCTTTCTATTTTTTTGTCGCCCCCATACAAGGGGCAACCCCACCATATCTTCAAGAATTGAATGAGCAAGCTGTCAGGGACAAACTCCATGAGCAACGCTACTGGCACCTCTTACTTCATTACCAGCAAAGCCTCTTTGGTGGTCACACCAGCGAAGTGGACGATCCAGGGTTTTTCCTAGCAGAAAATGGAAAAGAAGATCCTGAGGCTGAGTTACGCGCAACACTTTCCTTCTTTTTTTCTGATGAATTGGTCGGTCGGTCACAACAACCTGCCCAATGCGCTTTTGTCGCCCGCTATCATTGGCTAAAAGAGAAATTAAAGTTTGAAGAGGCCAAACTCCCTTCTCACGCATGTGAACGGTTTCATCATTGGTATGATGAATTTGATGCCGAATTTATTTCCATGATTTTTCCCTCAGCCTTTATGGGGAACCCAGCTTCCATGTTTGGGCACACTTTCCTCCGAGTTGATCCAAAAGGCCAAACCGAACAAACACGGATTCTCGCCTATACCATCAACTATGCGGCAGAGGTGCCGCCCAATCCTGGAATTGAATACGCTTATAAAGGAATATTTGGAGGATACAAAGGGTTTTTTTCGACTATTCCCTATTATATGAAAGTCAAAGAATACGGAGACATTGAGAATCGAGACATCTGGGAATATCACTTGAATTTTTCTTCCGATCAAATTCATCGGCTATTGATGCATGTGTGGGAATTAGGGAATGCCTATTTCGACTATTACTTCTTTAAAGAAAATTGTGCGTACCATATCCTGTCTTTATTGGAAGTGGCCGATCCCAATCTGCACCTGACCGATCAGTTTCATTTTGCAACTATTCCAGCCAACACCATTCGCCTCCTTTTTCGTTACAAAGGATTGGTCAAAGAGAGCGTGTACCGACCAGCTCGCAGCACTCTACTTAAAAGAAAGCGTAGCGTTTTGGAGGAACAGGAAACCTCGTTACTTCCTAAACTCCTCAACGATCCTCATTTGACAGAGCAATTCGAATTTCGCCAACTACCAAGGAATCGCCAAATTTTCCTTCTGGATTTCGCATCAGACGTATTACGATATAAAGTCGCAACCGATCAAGACAAGGCTCAAGACTATAAGGCCAAAAATCGATCTATCTTAGTGACGCGTAGTCAAATAAAAATTCCTTCGCCTTCCTTTCCTGTGGAGCCATTTTCCCTTTCTCCCGAGCACGGACACAATTCACTCAGGGTCGGAGGTGGAGTCGGATGGAGAAACAATAATACATTTGAAGAAATCAACTTCCGAGGCGCCTATCATGATCTCCTGGACCCTGACCCAGGATACACCCAGGATGCCCAAATAGAATTACTGGATTTACGGCTGAGGCATTATCACGGACGAAATCAATTTCGAGTGGAACGTTTTACCTTTGCCAATGTCCTCTCCTTGGCCCCCATTGATTCCTTGTTCGTTTCGCCATCATGGAAATTTAATGTTGGAATGGACACCGTCAAGACCTCAAGTTGCGACCTCTGTTCAAATGGGAATGCCAATGCAGGAATCGGTGGAGCTCTGGAAACTCAGATGTTTCAGCGGGAAGTCTTTTTTCTCTTTGGGGAGATGGATGCCAACATCAGCGGAGGGTACAAAGAAAATCACCGGGTGGGGGGAGGAGTATCCGGCGGCGTGATGGCCACCATTACTCCGAACTGGAAATGGCTCATGTCAGCAGGATATTTGTATTACCCCCTTGGAGATCGATCGCATGACATCCCTATTTCTGTTGGCCAACGATGGACATTTGCCAAAAATTTCGCCGTGCGCGCCACATTCACTCACCATGATCGTGACAATGAAGTCCTTGCTGTTTTTCACGGGTACTTCTAACTCCTCAAGAGACCACGCAAGCCAAACCCTATTTCTCAAAACTATGAGAAAAACATAAAATCCAAAACTAAAACATAAAACCAAAGCCCCCCAAAAAATATTCACTCCGGAAATTTAAGGAAAGTTCCTTCCAATGGTAATTCGCAGAAAAGTATTTGAACTCCCCAAATATAAACCACCTTTCAGTAACGATTAGTTGCATGCCTCCTAAAAACTGATATCCAAGTGCCGTTCCTGTTTCAAAATTTTTATCTTTTCTGCCAGGAATATCGGCATTTCTCAGTATTCCATTCGAAAGCCCGCCTCCTATGCCCACATACGGTCTGAACCTAGTTCCTGGATATCGCACTAGAAAATTGACCATCGATTGATAGGTGATAAGGCTGCTATCACCTTTTGTCGTCCCCAAACTGCTGACTAGGGGAAAACGAATTGAATTATTATTTCCAAATGTTTCCAATTCCAGGCCAAGGTATCCACTGGCAAAATGAGGGAATAACCCTACCTTAAATCCCAAACCAGGATCTCCATTCACCTTCTCGTCAGAAACCCCTCTGCCTTTAAACGAAACCCCCTTATTTAAGGGTTGTGAGCCCATACCATACCCAGACAGATAAATTTCAATGTCATCCAAAGCCTCTAAACGACAGGGAAGTGAAATGGCCCCAACGCAGGCAAGGAGCACCACAAATTTTATGGAAAAATACAATTTTCTCTCCGAGGAAATCCTAAATCAACATATCTCAGAAACTAAAAGAACGCCTGAAATTATATTCCAGGTGCTCCTGCCTACGATGTCAAAAAAATTTCCTAATCAATGAACCAGCCACTTGTGGTCACAACCTTTTTATCCATCAAAATCGTCGGACAAAACGAACAACCCCCCAGACACCTTGTTGGAAGCAAAGGCTGATGTGGTGGTTGGGACCATGGCGGAAGCACGCTCAGCATTGCCAAACGCTACGACTGCCTAGGCGGCGATCGGGGTACATCCATCTGATGTGTTCAGCCGATCCGAAGGTTTTGCCTTGGCAAATGGTGCGCAGATTCAAGAGTATCTGGGACCAAGCTGTGTTTCGAGGGAAACCGTCGTTTAAGAAAGAGTTGTGGGGAGAGAAATTTTGGTCGTATGTCCATTATGTCAGGACAGTGAGGGAGAGAGGAAATTGGCAGGTTGTCCAACAGTATGTGCAAGATCTAGACAAGCCGCGAGCCTCGTCAGTTAACACTTTTCTAATATCCCCTGATTTGCCCACTTTGACCACGGGGATCTTTATTCAAAAAAAGCCATCCCCTTTGAACTGGAAATAGCCTTTCTGACAATAAAGGCCCGTATGGGAGAGCCTCTCCTAGCCGGTAACAATTGTAATCAATATCTTAGGATCATTCCGGTTTTACATATTTTCACAAATAAAACAAAGGGGATTGTCCTAAGAATAAATTAGGACAATCCCCCAAAGTCATTTACTGGCCGATTACGATCCCTTTACGACAGTACAGTACTCACCCCAGATTCCAAGGATATTTTTTGAAGTATGATCCACGTGTGAAATCTGAGTAATTCCCCCATTTAATTTGGCCGTTTCCAGGCTGGCATCACCTGTCGCAACCATCGCAAGAATTGAGGTGGCACAGGCTGTTCCTGTTTTTGTCGGAGCAGGGCCATCATTAATTACGCCGTCCCATTTGGCTTCAGTATAAGCCCACCCTGCAACAGGCGATGCTACTCCCATACACCCAGTCAGATTGAGTAAACAAAATCCTAAGAAACCAGCCATTAGCAAATTTTTCATTTCCTGCCTCCCATTAAAGTTAAAGTTATTGGATTGTAAACTTTATCCCAGATAATTGTTTTTATTTAAGTAGCGTATTCCCATATTAAAGTCAAGGAAGAATTCGTACCCACTAAGATGCAATTACACATGGATATTTGCAAATCATCATGACTCGTGGAGGCGTTGACACGCAAAAACTCTCCATCTTGGAGAAGTGCCTAATTAATACAGAGCGCTACTCATTCTTCGTCCCAAAATACCACCTTTTCACAAGACCAGATCGAATTATTCAAATGCCAGGAATCGGAAATAGGCAGATACCCCTTTCCTCAGCCCTCACTTTTTTGCTTAGATGAAGCAGGTGTACAAGACAATCTTTTTCCACCACTATGGCCAACTCTAATTATGAGTGTGCAAATGAGCTTAGAAGACGAATTTTGCGATATCATTAAAAAAGCGCGCTTTGGACAAGGGCTGGGAATTGAGACCCTGGCGGAATTGGCAAAAATGGAGCAGGCCGAGGTGGAAC
>CAZBQO010000032.1:0-3878 GCA_964494125.1 uncultured Nitrospira sp.
CGGATCTTCTGCAATTGCGGACCATAAGCCACATTCTGCCAGACGGTTTTGGGAAACGGATTAATCTTTTGAAAGACCATACCAACCCGGGTTCGAAGATCGGTCGCATCGACTTCAGGTCGATAAATATTTTCCTTATCCAGGAGAATGGTGCCTTCGACCCTGGCACCATCGACCAGATCATTGAGGCGATTGAGACAACGCAAGAGAGTCGATTTCCCACAGCCTGAAGGTCCGATAAATGCCGTCACTTTATTGGCGGGAACGGTCATATTCACACATTTGAGCGCCTGAACGGTTCCGTAGTAAAAGTTCATATCTTGAATAACGATTTTTGCAGGTCCATCCGTTAATGAATGTTGAGCCGTTTCGGATTCTACAAATGTCTTCTTCATGGGATCCGTCTGCCTTGTTTCAACCACCAGCCTCAGAGGCTTTGCCGCGGAGGTCTTGACCAGAGACATGGATTGTTCCAAAAAATTCTGCTCGATTTCCATAATTGTACCTCATTTAGACCGAAGCACCAGCATAGCGCTTCCGCATCCGGGTTCGGAGCGCAATTGCCGTCATGTTTAAAAGAAGGACGACCAGAACCAGGACTAGGGTTGTCACGTAAACCATAGGCTTTGCCGCCTCAACATTAGGAGATTGAAATCCTACGTCATAGATATGAAAACCCAAATGCATAAATTTCCGATCAAGATGCAGAAAAGGAAACTGATTATCAACCGGCAGAGCCGGAGCAAGTTTGACCACGCCGGTTAACATGAGTGGCGCCACTTCCCCCGTAGCCCGGGACACCGCAAGAATCAACCCGGTTAAAATCCCCGGCATGGCGCAAGGCAACACGACACGGATGAGGGATTCAAATTTTGTTGCGCCCAACCCCAACGATCCTTCCCGATATTCTCTGGGAACAGCCGATAATCCTTCTTCCGTCGCAACAATCACGACTGGAACAGTCATGAGGGCTAAGGTAAGTGAAGCCCATAACATTCCCCCGGTCCCAAACGTCGGATTCGGCAAGGAGGCAGAAAAAAGTAATTGATCTATCGTTCCTCCCACTGCATAGACAAAAAACCCCAGGCCGAACACACCAAAGACAATTGACGGAACTCCCGCAAGATTATTCACCGCAATCCTGATCATTCGAGTCAACAGGCCTTGCTTGGCATATTCTTTTAAATACACGGCGGCCAATACTCCAAACGGCACCACCACCACACTCATCACCAAGACCATCATGACCGTACCAAAAATTGCCGGAAAGATCCCACCTTCGGTATTCGCTTCCCGTGGCTCATCTGTCAAGACATTCCAGAAATTTTCCACATACATCAGAGTCTTGTCCCACACAGTCATGGCATTCGGACGCCAGGCCTTTACAAGGCCGCCAACCGGAAAGATTCTTTCCTCTCCCGTGACATCAACGAGGGTGATGCGATACCGGTTCAATCGCTCATACAACCCCACCAATCGTTCGATCTGCTCCTGATATGCCGCTTCCCGTTGTTGAATCTCCCGTTGAAGAATGTCGGCTGAATCCTGAGAAATTTCCCCTTTTGATTCCAAAACCTTCAGATTCAGGCGCGCGCGTTCCATGTCAGCGTTTATAGCGCCGATCACATCGCGTTCAATATGATGAATGTCCCGGTGAAGAGCTTCGGCCTGCTCCAGGAAGGGATACCAGACGTCCCATTCAATTTCCCGGCCCTGAGCCAGCCGCGTCTCCCCATCCCACACTTCCGTGACCCAGCCATAAAAATTCCCCCATTCCCGTCGTTCAAAAGCGATGACATCCTGAGGCCAGGTCCGCTGGGCAATGTCGGCTTCATCAACCCACCGGAAATCCAGTCCGTACACATCCCGGTTGCCTACCTTCAGTTGGATGCGAGAATGCCCATCGGGAAAATCTGCGCTGACGGTTTCCGGAATGCGCTGGGTATCCACGATTTCCCCGAGCACCCGGGTGTCATCCTTGAGCGTCAACTGCACAAGATCCTTCGGCCAAAAATAGCCCATGCCATTAATAAAAATAATCGTCAGGAGACCGCCGATCAGGAGAAGAGAACAGGCTAAGGCACCACCTGCCAACCAGATAAATAATGTGCCGGATGCAAAAAACCGTTGAAGAAACTTCATGGCTGCTCGACTTAAAACTGAGAATATTTTTGGCGGAGCCGTTGCCGGACAATTTCGGCAATCGTATTAATCGTAAAGGTGAAGCCAAACAAAATCAGACCGGACAGGAACAACACACGATACAGGGTCCCGCCATGAGGAGCTTCAGGCATTTCCACTGCAATGTTGGCCGATAGCGTACGAAATCCATTGAACATGCTCCAATCCATGATCGGGGTATTTCCGGTGGCCATCAGCACAATCATCGTTTCGCCTATCGCACGCCCAAACCCGATCATCAATGCCGAGAAGATCCCCGGACTGGCCGAAATGAGGACTAACCGGGTCAAGGTCTGCCAACGCGTCGCCCCCAGGGCCAGAGATCCGGCGACAAGTTGCCTCGGCACATTGGCAATGGCATCTTCAGCAATACTGAAAATAATCGGAATCACTGCAAAGCCCATCGCAAAACTAATGACAATGGCATTACGCTGATCATACGTTAATCCCAAATTTTGTATTAACCATTGTTTGAAGTTTCCTCCAAACAACCAGCCCTCAATCGACTGATTGGCCATCAAACAGGCGCTCACCGTGAGAACGATGGCAACCATCATGACCATCAGATCAAAGCCATACGCCTCAAAGCGCTTGACCCGAATAGGAAGAAATTGCCACGCCAGACAACAGACGGCGATCACCAAAGGCAGCAATCCCACAATAGCCACCACCGCAGGGAAAATCTTTTCTAAGAGAGGAGCAAACCAGAGGCCCGCGAGAAAGCCCAATACCACCGACGGGAGAGCCGCCATTAATTCCAGGGACGGCTTCACTACAGCTCGAAGATGGGGATGCATGAACATCCCCGTATAAATGGCTCCCATAACCGCAAGAGGTATGGCCAACACCATGGCATACAAGGTCCCCTTCAACGTCCCAAACATGAGTGGGATGAGTCCCAATTTCGGCTCAAACTCATCCGACCCACTGGAGGATTGCCAAATCATCTCCGGACTGTCATAGCCTTCATAGGTCACCGGAAAAAATAAGGATTTGAACGTCACCTCCGGATGGGGATTATCAATAGCATAGGTCTGAAGTGTGCCGTCTTCCTCCAACCAGACCACGCCATCGGCTTTTGGAGCATAGCGTAGCGATTCGATGGGTTTGCCCCTACCAGGAATTTCTAAAATCGTTTCTCCAGTCGTGGAGTGATGAAGCAACACGGTTCCCTGATCGTCGGCCGTGAGAAACCCCTTATCCCGTTGGGACACCGAGAGACTTGTCACCGAACGGGCATGAGAGGTGAACGTATGGACTTTTCTCAAGATTTTCCCGGACGGCCCGGATTCATCAGCTGAGAACCCCCACGTACTCACGCTACCAGAGCTAGTGCCGGCCACCAGCGTTCGTTCGCCTAGCACATATGAGAGAGCAGTCACGCTATCCCCCGTCGCACCAACAGGAACGGATTGAGGCATGGCATCAAATCCCTGCCGTTCCCATTCCCATGCGAGGAGATGTCCATCGTTCGTCCCGGCCACCAATCGTTTTCCCACACTATCCAGAGCCAAAGTCCTCAGATGCGCCTTCGGCGGAAGGACCAGCCGATTTGTTGTGACAACGACGTCATCCGAAAAGGAAAAATCCCCTGGTTCTTCAATCCTGGTCACCCAAAGCTCCCCGCTTCCGGTGAGAGCCACGACGGTTTGAAATTCCTCTCTTCGAGTGACATGCGCATGGAGGATTATCCCCGT
>CAZBQO010000032.1:3888-18496 GCA_964494125.1 uncultured Nitrospira sp.
GCACAGGATCGTTGAACTTCACACTCGGGAGAATGGTCCGTTGGTCCCCTTGGAAATCCGAGCGATACAGTATCCTGACCAGATAGACGAGTCCCCGATCGGTCCCGATACTAAGGGTATGGCCTTTTAACCCGACACGCACCACAGACGTCGGCTCACCTTCGATCGACAACTCCCCTCCCGCCTCAGGCATGGGAGTGCCATTGGGTAAGGCAAGAAATTTGAGCTGTTTACCTTCCAAAATAAACGGAACTTCACGGTATTCATCAATCCCCACCACGGCGTGAGTCCGTTCGGAAACTTGAGTCCCGGGAAGTGCCACGGGCAGAGTCAGTTCAGGAGAGACGGTCGCGGGTTGAAACAAAGGAATGACTTCCCACACCAGATACACAAAAATTCCAAGGATACTGACAATCGTCGCCAGGCCTCCCGCCCCGACGATATACTTGGCCACACGATCAAACAGGTGACGAATCCGCCTTCGAGTGCCAGTACGGGAAACGCCAACCAATGATTGTCTATTAGATTCCAAAGAGGAGGAGGAAGATACGGGTGGCATCATGTGTGGTCGTTGGGAAGGGGAAATGAGAAACAGGGCTGAAATGATATCAGAACACCCAACCGCTCTCCAAAAGGTTTCTCCGGGAGGCGGTCAGGTTGTTCCTTGGGATATTCCTACTTGAGGTGCTCCGACTGTTTCCCAATAATCTTTTCCGAGATGGGGAAATAACCATCTTTAATGACGACCTTCTGTCCTTCACGGCTATACACATATTTCAAAAATTCTCGAACAATCGGCGACAACGGTTGATTGGGAGCTTTGTTCACATACACAAACAAATACCGTGACAAGGGGTACTCCCCCTTGGAGGCATTTTCATAAGTGGGCTCCACAAAGGGTTGCCCTGCCTTCATGGAAAGAGGAAGCGCATGGACACTAGAGGTTCGATATCCAATACCGCTATATCCGATCCCTGCCTGATCTTCAGTCACCCCTTGCACGACAGAAGCCGAACCGGGCTGTTCCTTCACTTCATCTTTATAATCACCATTCTCCAGCACCACTTCTTTGAAAAATCCATAGGTCCCCGACGCCGAATTCCGGCCATAGATGCTGATCGGCATATCGGCAAACATTCCGGGTAAGCCCAATTGGCCCCAACTGGCGAGGTTTTCCTTATATCCGTGCTGCCGGGTCTTGGAAAACACCGCGTCGACTTGCTCAATCGTCATCCCTTGAATGGGATTATCCTTGTTGACATAGACCGCCAACGCATCGATCGCAACGGGAAAGGCGGTAGGTTTATAACCGAACTTCGACTCAAAGGCATCGATTTCCTTCCCCTTCATCTTACGGGACATCGGCCCCAATTGAGCCGTTCCCTCAATGAGAGCAGGGGGAGCGGTGCTTGATCCTTTTCCCTCAATTTGAATTTTGACATTCGGATATTGCTTCCGGAATCCTTCAGCCCACAGCGTCATAAGGTTATTCAGGGTATCCGAGCCAATGCTATTGAGGTTTCCGGATACGCCGCTCACCTTGGCATAATTCACCCAATTAGGATCTTCCATCTCATCTTTAGCCCAAACAGTGGAGGCCCCAAACATCGCGGTCCCGGTCCAGCCCATGAACAGCCCTATGCCCAAGCCCAACACCCACATTTGCCTTCGTTTCTGACTGTGTTTCATCAATCGTGCCTCCTCAAGTGAATAAATAGTGTAGGTCCAACAGGTTTCTTCTATGTAACGGCAATGTTACGAACGTGTTAAATACCCATCCACCGATCTCCCGATTTTGACGGCATATAGCCCGTCAGGACATCCTCCTCGTTCTCCTCGTTTCCGCTTGACGACAAATGGATGGCCCGGACTTCAAATTGAAACTCCTTTTGGCACAAGATGACCGACCCTTCTTGCAGACATTCCCCAAGGATGGAAAATAAATGCCCCCACCGCATCCATGGCAAATGTTCCAATAGTGCTTCTATCGTCACACCCGGACTGGCAGAAATTACTGCTAACACCTGATCATGATCTTTCCGTTCCACATCAACCGGAGCAATCCATTCTGTGCTTTTGGTTCCCATGGGCCTCTCCCGTCATTGTCGTCTCAGGTTGAGACAGTTCCAAAGCTTGACAGTCTGATTATTTAACCCTGCAATCGAATCCTAGCGAATGACTATTTCACCTCTGTGAGGTTCGGGTTACAACTGTGTAACGATTTAAAAAATTGAGGGAAGAACAAGGCTTCAGAAGAAGAAACTCAGAATCTGCCAAAAAGTTATTTGAGAGGTCTTGGAAGTAAAAATGCGACCAATTCACTTCCGTCTCTAAAATCATTTTTTGATAGTTGGTACCGACCCCTCCCAAACGGATCCGTTATAAAAAATTCTCAAAAATGGGCTGAAGAGTCGCTATGCAAAAGGCCTTTTACCAACAAATTGGCGGCAGGGTCTTCAAGAAACCAAAATATCCAGGGAGCATACGCGGAAGGAGTCACCTCGGTCTTTGTGCCTATCTGTCGAGAAGCGACTCAAAACCTCTTTGTCTCAATTCGTTTCGTTTAGATTTTGTTTTTAAAAACAGCGGGGGACACCCCTTAGCTTGCTGTGGGAAGTTTCACCCGTGTCAGGAGAAAGCCTCATAAGATTTCATTCGGCAACGCATGGGCCAACCGCAGCTCCCTAAGCATGGCCCGCTTTTTGGCTTGGTGCGCCTGCATTCGCCGAAGAATACCGTCCAAAACACATACCGCATTGACTACATAGGGCCCTTTGTTGAGCATGACACACTCAGCTCGATGTCCCATCGCCGCATCCGTGATCTCAGCGCGGGACGGCATCCCTTCCTTGGCAAGGTTTTCCAACACTTGGGTAGCCCAAATCACCGGAACATGAGCGGCCTCACAAATCCAAAGGATCTCCTCTTGAACTTCCGCGAGACGTTCAAATCCGCATTCAACGGCCAGATCGCCACGGGCGATCATCACGCCGCAATATGGAGCCCGCATGGCCGCAAGCAACATGTCCGGTAAGTTCTCGAAACCACGACGCGTTTCGATTTTCAATACGATGGCAGGCTGCCGACTCCCGAAGCGACCTAGATGCTCCTGGAGCATTTCCACATCTCTGACCGAATTGGCAAAAGATAACTCCACAATATCGGCATGCTTGGCCACAAAGGACAAATCCGCCACGTCCTTGGAGGTCATAGACGACAGGTGAAGGTCACTGTCGGGGAGATTGATGCCCTTATCGGCTCGCAACTTCTCAGTCCGCAGGCGGGGGTAAGTGATTCGGACAAAAACCCGCATATCCTCGACTTTCTCGATAACGCCGCCGATCCTACCGTCGTCAAACCAGATTGATTCCCCAGGCCGGACGTTCTCGAGAACCTCCGGAATCGTGCAACCGATCACGGCGGGAGCCAAAACCTTCCCCCCACTGTCGTAGGTTTCCAGATGGCCAGTCTGAAGGTCGCGGCTCAAGATGAGTACGTCGCCTTGCCGCAAAGTGATGGCGTTCTCACGAGGGGAAAGCTCGCCCACAGAGGCCTTACAGTCCTTTCCATTCGCTAGCCCGCGCTCGTGATGCAGAACCGTGCCCGGGACAACATAAGTCGTCTTGGTTGCCTCCACCCAGCACCCATTACCGGTCACATCAACGACTGTAAAGATCCTTCGGGAGTTCCGGGCATCAGTGAGTTTCACCCGCTCGCCAGAGCGCAGGCCGGTCAGCCAAGTAGCCGGAACAGGTAGGGAAGCATCTGCCGGCAAGGGTGGCGGGGAAGGAGAAGACTCCGCAGTCAGCCACACCCGCGCAGGGTCGATGACACGCCCATACACATCGCGGCGGGGCCGAATCCTGACCACAGCCTGGCCTTGCTCAATCGGCCCGGTACGCAACTTCGGCCCAGCCAGGTCCATGACGATCCGGCAGGATCGTCCCAAAGAGTGTTGGGCTCGCCTCAGATGCTCGATCATGCGCAACCACGCTGGGGCGTCGTCATGGGCGCAATTGATGCGCATGCAATCCATGCCTTGCTGGAGCAGATTGTGAACGAGAGTGTAATCATTCGCCGCCTCGGCTGGCATGGTGACCATAATCCGGACTCCACGTTCGGGAGTGGCCTGGCCCAAAAGACCCTCGGTGTGCTCGGAAAGTAGCTGATCCCCATGCCGGAAATCGACCACTGCCGCCTCTTGCGCCCCCACCTGCCAAGAACAACCCCTCAGGCGATGCAGAACTTCAAGAACGGCATCGACCGTGGCCAGAACATGCGACTCGGCCCGCCCGAGGGATGAAAGTCCCAACGCGGCTAACTGCAACTGCAATGGGCGGAGGTCCCGGCGCCGAAGGGCAAGATAATGCAGTAGGTTTCGAGCGCTCTCTCGATAATTGGTATGAACCTTTTCAAGACGTGCCTGAGACCTGGCCGTCTCGGCGACCATTTCCGTACGGATGGCGATGAGTTCCTTGAGGATCCTATCGATATGCCCATTTCCCGAGTACGCGCCGTCCGTGGTTTTTCCCATTGTGCTTTTCCAAATATGGAAAACGATGCCGCGCCACATCCAAGGCAGGTGAGGCAACCATTTTCCAATTTTAACCGGCGGACTGGCGGAAATCACGGCTCATGCCGCTTCACGAACTTCCAACTCACCAAAAATCCCGGCATTCCAAGTTTTTGCCACCTGCTCTCATAACCTAATCTTCTTTTCGCCGTCCAATGCTGAGCCAGCGCCATTCACCGAATTCTGTGACTAGCGAAGCATTCAACAGAATCCTAGCCCAGAGACTGTTTCGCCGCTATGTATTTTACGTTACAAGTGTGTGACATTTTGGAAATTTTGGGCAAAGAACAACCAAATAAGGGAGTTACGGAAGAAGAAAATTGAAATACTATAAAAGGTTGGTTGAGAGATTTGGCGGGGAAACGGGCAAAATCACGTCTACGGTGGTGCCTTTACCCAATTCACTCTGTATGCGAAGTTTGCCATCGAGCAGTTGAAGCAGATGCTTGACGATGGAGAGCCCAAGACCCGTCCCACCTTCTTCACGGGACCTCGCTCGATCCACCCGATAAAATCGTTCGGTAATCCTCGGAAGATCCGTCGAAGGAATGCCCTGGCCTGTATCTTTAATCTGCAGTGAGATCCGCTCATCTCCCACAGGGATGGCTTGAAACGATATGGTGCCTCCGTCAGACGTATATTTAATGGCATTATCCACGAGATTCACCAGAATCTGAATCAACCGATCTCTATCAACCCAGGCACTGAGTTCGACTCCGATCGTATTGGAGATCTGCAGATTTTTTTTCGACAATTGATGTTGAAACATCTCACAGACATCCTGCACCACTTCACACAACGGCACCGATTCACACCGCAATACGACTTTTCCCGATTCAATTTCCGATAGGCTTCGTAAGTCTTCTACTAACCGACTGAGCCGCACCGCATGTTGGTGGGCAACCTGCACAAATTTCCGATTGTTCGGAGTTTCCAATGACGGTTCATCCACAAGCGTTTCCAAATATCCGACAATGGCCGTCAGCGGAGTGCGCAATTCATGGGACACGTTCTCAACAAACTCCGTCCGTACCTGTTCCAATCGGCGCAATTGAGTGACGTCGTGCAACACCAGCACACTCCCCTTCTTCTGATTGGAAATGGGAAACGGGAGCGCATACACCTCTAACACCATGGAGACGGGAGGATGCAATTCTACCTCAGCCTGTCGTCGCTCATGCCACGCCAATTCCTGACAGCTTTCAACCAGACCTGCCAGTTCTTGATTTCTGATGATTTCCCACAGCGATCGTCCTTGAATCGCCTGGGCGTCCAATCCCAATATTCGATGGGCGCTGGAATTGGTGAACAACACCTTTCCCTTTGGATCGAAGGCCACAACCCCTTCCACCAGATTTTCCATGATGGCGATAATTTTCGTGCGTTCCTCCTCGAGACCGGTCATACGTTTTTTTATATTTTCCACCAGGCGCTGGATATGACCTCCCAATACATCGGGTTCCAACACACGAGAAGCCCTCGCCTCATCAATCCCGCTGAGCTGTTCAAGTTGACGAACGCCTGTCATGACATCTTCATGGTTTTCTCTCGTCTGATCCCAGATGTCCCGGGTCAGCAACACCGCCACGCCAACCAGACCAGCCCCCAATAAAACCACCACCCAGAATGGCCATGCCCAGGCAACCGCCACACCCACTCCAATCATGGACGCCACCATCCAGCACACAAGAATGAGCGAAGGATTACGCATGGATCAGGGTCACTTTCCCCATACCACCTTAGACCGTCCCCGACTCAAAACGATAGCCCACACCTTTGACCGTCACAATTCGTGTGTATTCGCTTCCCAACTTTTCCCGAAGTCGCCGAATGTGCACATCCACCGTTCGCGACTCAATATCCACGGCATTGGAATAGCCCCAAACCGTTTCCAATATTTGCTCCCGGTTCAGGACCCGGCCATTCGCCCGCATCAAGGCACAGAGCAGATCGAATTCCTTGACGGTTAACTCCACCACGGTTCCGTCCACCGTCACCTGGTGTTTGCCTTCATCGACCTCGAGGGTTCCAACCCGTTTGAGCGCCGGCATGTCCTGCCCCTGTCCCCGCCGCAACACGGCTTTCACTCTGGCGAGGAGTTCCCTTGGGCTAAAGGGTTTCACCATATAGTCATCCGCCCCCATTTCCAACCCGACAATCCGATCCACTTCTTCGGCCTTCGCCGTCAGCATAATAATAGCGATCGAAGACGTTTTCGGGTCTTTTCTCAACTTCCTGCAGACCTCTAACCCATCCACCCCCGGCAACATCAGATCCAGGACCATAAGATCCGGAGTACGTTCCCTTGCCATCTGCAAGGCCGTTTCCCCATCACGTGCTTCCAGGCACTTGAGTCCTTCCTTTTCCAAGTGATACTTAACCAACTCCACCAGATCCTTTTCATCATCAACGACTAATACCGTTGCAGCCATAAGACGTTCTCCTCAGCAGGGACCGTTGAATAATTGAATTTTCACCAGATTGCCACGCCCCGATTCCATTGCGGGGCCATCGGAAGCGATACGGGGACTATTCAAAATAGCCCGTCCAGCCCTGTCCTGAGGCTCCTCGAAGAAAAGACCGCAGGATGGCTTGCAGCGTCCCAGAGGGCCCGATCATTGCGGCAAAGCGGATGGTACAGGTGAGGACGTGGGCATGACAAATGGGCGACCTGCCTGCGCGCTTGCGCGTCGAAACGCTTCAGCACCTAGACGTGAAGGTGCTCCGGCAAAGCCAGTGTATGCCATGGACGGACTTTTTCAACATTCTTCCTCAGTGCGTCTGCCCCTCAACCGTACCCAGACTCTTGTGCGCGTGATGTTCAAAATATCGTGTGATGGCTGCCATGGCATAGCAATCATCCTCGTTATATTCCAAAATTCTATTCAGCAGCGCTTCATTGGCCGGATTCCCTAAATAATCGTTATACCAGGCAATGGAGTTGGCACCGGACGGGTCCACGTCTCGCCACTGAAACCCGATAAACTTGGCGATATGCTTAATCCCATAAGAAAATGTCGGCCAATCAGAATATTCCACAATGAGGTCTTGATACAAATCAAATTCACAGGACTTATATTTTTCAAACGTCTCGGCATCCAGATCATATTTTTCCATCAGACGTTTCAGCGTCGATCGCTCCTTATGGGAATACACATAATACACAGCTTGTTCCGTCGATTGAATAAATCGCCAGAAGTCCCGGACCGCCTGCTCCTCGTCTTCGGGCGTTTTAGCCAAAAAATACGTAAAGTGAGAGGGCCTCTTCCCATCCTGAATGACCATTCCGAACAAATAGGTGACGCCACGGGTCGGGTCATCTTCAATATCAAAATAAATCTCCCGATCAACCTCCGGAAACCTATAGCCAGCGCGTATCCTCGGCTTCCCCTCTAACAGAACCTGCGCCCGCTCTTTCATGCGGGTCAGGGAGACTTTTCCCATTCGCGGAATCTTATGAGGGGGCTTGAGATAGGTTTGCACATCCATGTGAGCAATATCTTGAATCGTCCGAAGCCCATGCTCCCTGAGCGCAAACTTTTGCTTGCCCACAAAAAATAAACCGGTGGGATCGGACTCGTCTTTCACCCATCGGTAACATCGGCTAAACCATCCGCACATGGTACAGTGACTTCCCAGCACCGGTTCCGACGTCTCGTCCCCGGACACCAATTGCTGAACGTCCTGCATGGCCTGATTAAACCGTTCTTCAAAGGGAGCCGGATCAAATTCTTCAAGTTGTTTGTCCACATTAATAATCCGGCCACCCGCTGGAACTGTTCCCTGAATCTGCTCAAGTAGCAGCCGATAAAACAAAATCTGAAAGGCGTAATGTTCTTTAAACCTGGGGTTCCTGCCGTCCGCCTCTTCCCAACCCTTTCCAGCCTTAATATCAATCGGCTCATAAAGATATTCGCCAAAGCGAGACGCTCCATCCTCACGTTTCACCAACAAATCCGGTCGCCCCACAAAGTGCTCATGGATCAGACAGCCTTGATAAATCACAGCGGCTCCATGCTCCATAGCCAACAGGGTTTCCTGAAATGCCCGCTCTACCGCAAGATTTTGCAGGTCCACGATCTCCTGATCGCCGAGCGAAGTAATATAATCCCGTTCAGTCTGCAACCCCACTTCCCACAACAACTTCACAAATGAGCTGACCTCGGATTTTTCCGAAGGATCGCCGTTGCTATCCAGATATACGCGATGCAGACACTTGGTGTAGTTATAAAGGTCTTGAGCGGTGACTCGTTGCCGGGCCATAGAGAAGGAAGAAACGAAACAGTCAGTTCACATGTGGGGTAATTTTGCGTTCATTATTATTACCAATACTAGCACAATAGAAACGAAAGGCAGAGCAGAAAGAAAAGGGAAAAGATGAGTCGGAGTTCAGGTGCAAGTCTAAGCGGCATATACCTGACAATGCCTGATAAATACTGACGTTGTCACGACCTAATTAAGTCCTGGGAAAGGTTGTCATCCCGAGCCCTTCGGCAACCTCAGGACAAGTTCCACGAAAGACCTCGCTGAGCCCTGAGGAGAAACGACCTGGGCACAGATCCTCGCCGTTGGTTCAGATTGAAAAATTGATTAAAGACTAAGGCATCTGGGACAACCTCATAACCCTCAATACCCCCTGCAACCCTCCTTGGAGTCCTCCGGATACACCATCTTTCCCGGCATTGTTTACATTGATGTGATCGAGGCCTAACAGACTGGCAACTTGGGGCGTTTACTCTGACCTCCATCAGAACAGCCAGGTAAGCCAGGAAACGTTGGCATTCCATTTGAGTCCGATTGTCGCACATGTCTCATCATCAGAGGAGGATCCTCAAAAATGTTTTGGGAAGCGGGAATTAAGTTTTTGATCGTATCCATCTATGCATATGTTCGCCATCTGTTCAAGCACGTCAGACATGAAGACCTCCCGCGCATTCGAGACTCGAGTTGGGATCTAAAATAACGCATTCATTGATCGAAAGCATGAACTCAATAGTCTTGGGGAAAGGGAACGCGAGGGAGAGTGAACCATGAAGATCCCGAAAAGACGGGAACCCATCCCAAGCAGCAGGTATCACTAGTCCACCACATACGTTCATGACTGACTACCCCAACAACCTTCATTTCTTTGCGCAGGCGTCAGGCTCTCAGAACAAACAATAGTACAACACAATTCCAAAAGGAGGTTTCTATGAACTTACGTCAGGATGTTGCACGCCCTTGGCCTACATGGTCAGACACAAAGTCTGTCGGACGGGACGTCTTCGCATTCATAGCGGGGTTGGCCATGATCGGAACCGCCTTGACTCCTCCGTTGCATGCCGGCGACAGGGAATCCCGAAGTCCGGAGAAATATTTCCGTCGGATTGCCACATTCCCCGTCTTTCTCAATTCGGACGTCAATACAGAAACCGTCGCAGAAATTGTGACAGCTAATGAAAATGGGCAACTACTGATTTACACGGACAGTCAAACGCAAAATATCGGATTTGTGGATATCAGTGATCCATCGGATCCCCAACCTGATGGGACGCTTGCTGTTGGTGGAGAACCCACGTCAGTCGCGGTTGTGCGAAAGTATGCGTTGGCTGTCGTCAATACCAGTGAAAACTATGTCAATACTTCCGGTGTTCTACAGATCATTAATCTCAACACACGCCAAATCGTACGAAGTATCGACCTTGGGGGACAGCCGGACAGTATTGCCGTCAGCCCCGATGGGAAGTACGCAGCCATTGCGATTGAGAATGAACGAGACGAAGAACTGGGGAATGGAGAACCGCCTCAATCTCCACCCGGTTTCGTGGTCATCGTCGACATCAAGGGCAATCCCACACACTGGACCACCCGCACAGTGGATCTGGTTGGGGTCCCCACGCTGTTCCCCACCGATCCAGAGCCGGAATTTATCGATATCAACCAGAAAAATATCGCAGTGGTCACACTGCAGGAAAATAACCACCTCGCTCTCATTGATCTCCAAACAGGAAAGGTTATCAACCATTGGGAAGCAAGAACCGTCGATCTTACGGATATTGATACGAATGAAAACGATCTCATCGAATTGAATAGCAGTTTGAATGATGTCCGCAGAGAACCGGATGCCGTGAAGTGGATTTCAAAACGTCAATTGGCGACGGCCGATGAAGGGGATTTAGTGGGCGGAAGCCGGGGTTTTACTATCTTCAATACCACCGGGGATGTGCGCTTTACCTCGGGCCATTCCATGGAACATCTGATGGCTCGTATCGGGCATTACCCTGAAACTCGCTCGGAGAATAAAGGCAACGAACCCGAAGGAATTGAATACGGAGACTATGGAAAGAACGACTACCTCTTTGTGGGATCCGAACGCTCAAGTGTCATTACGGTGTATCGACTCCGACACAATCACCGGCCAGAATTTCTCCAGGTCCTTCCTACGGGCAACGGTCCTGAAGGACTGAAAGCCATTCCCCATCGAAATTTATTGGTGTCCGCCAGCGAAAACGATGATCGAAACGCTGGATTCCGGAGCGTCATCACCATTTATGAATTGGGACGCGAAAATCCGGCCTATCCAACGATCGTATCAGCCGATGATCAAAACGGCTTACCAATTCCATGGGGAGCGCTATCCACATTAGCAGCCGATCCCACAACCTCCGACCATGTGTATGCCGCGCAAGATAGTTTCTATAAAGAAAGCCGGCTGTTCAAAGTGGATGTGACAGAATTTCCGGCGGTCATCACTCAGCCCATCATTCTCAGAGAAAACGGCCACACCGTCAATTTAGATATAGAGGGTTTGGCCGTTCGACCTCCTGGGGGCTTTTGGGTCGCATCGGAAGGTGGGGGAAGTGTTGATGACCCTGAGCGTCCGGTCACCTCCCTGAATGAGTTATACCAAGTTGCCGAGGATGGGACCCTTCTGGAACGCATTCATCTTCCGGATGCCACCAACGCCAAACAACGACGATTCGGATTCGAAGGTGTCGCCACCGTTGAGCAACCCTCCGGCACCGGGGAATTCGTGTACGTGGCCATTCAACGAGAGTGGGTAAACGATCCGGCAGGGAACGTGCGAATTGCCCGGTATGATACGAACACCGGGGAATGGGCATTTTTTTATTATCCCCTTGATCCACGTGAATCGCCGAATGGTGGCTGGGTGGGGTTATCGGAAATTGTGGCGGTCGGTCCCGGGACGTTTTGGGTGATCGAGCGGGACAATCAAGCCGGCCGCGATGCACGCATTAAAAAAATCTATGCGTTTTCTGTCCTCGGCGTTGATCCGGTTGCCGAAGGGGGTACATTTCCTGTCCTGACCAAAACTTTGGTCCGTGACTTGATTCCGGACCTTCAAACACCTCAAGGCGCAATCATCGAAAAGGTTGAGGGATTAACCGTCCTTCCGAATGGAAACGCCCTCATTGTGACGGACAATGACGGAGTCGACGATTCAAACGGAGAGACGCAGTTCATCAATCTTGGGCGTCTCAATTAAGGAAATCGCCGGATGTTTCTATATTTCCCAAACAGATTCACTCAACCTCAGTGCCTGTGGAAACCTAACAAGGGAGGCAAGCATGCCCAAATGTGATGATGACAACCAAGTGAGTAATCCTTCTGACAATAATACCTTCATCGAGGTCCTTGGAGCTCGAATGTCCCGCCGCAATATCCTGAGCGGGAGCTTGGCGGTAGCAGCGACACTTTCACTCGGAGGGATTGAGGCCTTACTTCATGCAGTTCCCGTTTCGGCTTACCGATGGGGTCGGAAACAAGATCCGCTTCTCGGGTTTCAAGGCATTCCCGTTTCTTCGGAAGATAGCGTCGTCGTTCCTCCGGGATACACGGCTGACGTGCTTATTTCATGGGGCGATCCGGTTTCCCGCGGGCCATCATTCAAGCAGGATGCAAGTAATACTGCCGACGATCAAGCCTTGCAATGGGGCATGCATAACGACGGGTTAGTGTATTTTCCAATTCTCGGTTCTCGACGCGGGCTCCTCGTTCAAAATAACGAGTATACCGATGATGAACTCTTGTTCCCGGATGGAACCGCAAATTGGGACTCGGAAAAAACGAGGAAATCGCTCAATGCTCATGGTGTGTCCATTATCGAAATTCGACAGCGGCATCAGGGCATGAATGATGACGACGACAATAAGGAAAACCAGTTTTTCTACCGGCATGGTCGACGAAAAACATGGCAGGTCGTTCGCCGTTCCCGTTTCGCGCGTCGAATCACCGGGTTAACTCCCATCACCATTGGCGGACCTGCTGCTGGAGATCCTCGACTCGTCACCAGCGAAGATCCAACAGGTCGAAGAGTATTAGGCACATTGAACAATTGCGCCGTGGGATTGACCCCCTGGGGAACCTATCTGGCATGCGAGGAAAACTTTAACGGATATTTTCGAAAAAACGAGCCGCCCACCGAACTGGAAGCCAGATATGGAATAACCAGTGAGGGTTTTGGCTATCTTTGGCATACCACAGACAGACGTTTCCGTGTGGATGAAGAGCCCAATGAACCACATCGCTTCGGCTATGTCGTGGAGGTAAATCCATTTCAGCCTCATTCGATTCCAGTGAAGCGAAGCGCGCTCGGTCGGTTAAAACACGAAGGGGCCAAGGTTCAGGAAACCAAACACGGAAAAGTCGCGGTGTATATGGGCGATGATGAACGGTTCGAATACATATACCGTTTTGTGTCAAATTTACCCTGGCGCAGCGCCCTCCGACGCGGGATTCACCCTTTAGATGACGGCGTCCTCTATGTGGCCAAATTTCATGATACGGGATTTGGCGAATGGATTCCCTTAACACCCGACCATCCGATGCTGACGGGTTGGGCGTTAACTGACATTTTGATCAATACCCGTGGGGCTGCCGATGCGGTTGGGGCCACGAAAATGGATCGACCCGAATGGATCGACACCTTTCCTGAGTCACTGACCGTCATCGCCACTTTCACCAATAACACTCGCCGGGGCACTGGGACGAATCCTCCGATCGATGCCACGAACCCCCGCGGCCCGAATCATTACGGGCACATCATTACCTGGAAATACCAGCACGACTGGACAGAAAATTCCTTTGAATGGGATATCTTTGCTTTGTGCGGCGATCCAGCGGAGGCCTCGCATGGATCGACCATCTTTGGGGACAAATACGGTTCGCCGGACGGCGTGTACGTAGCTCCCAGCGGCCGGACATGGATTCAAACCGATGTCTCGGCCAGCACCCTCAATTCAGGAGAGTATGCCGGATTCGGAAACAATCAAATGCTGTGCGCGGATCCAACGACACGTGAGACGCGGCGGTTCCTCGTTGGACCAAACGGTTGTGAAATCACGGGGATATTCACCACCCCCGATGAAAGGACGATGTTTGTAGGAATCCAACACCCGGGTGAGGCTCCAACGGTCAACGACCCGGCTGACCCGAAGCGTTACAGTTCGTGGCCGGATGGTGAGGCCGGGGAGAGGCCCCGCTCATCGTGCATTGTCATCACAAAAGACGACGGCGGTCCAATCGGGAGTTAGCATCTCTCATTCCCTCGGTCCCTCGGAAAATTGATTCACTTCGAGGGACCGAATCCCCCGAAAGGTTGAGAGAAGAGTTTGTCTGTATGTTCCCATCCTCATCCGATTGCCCTCTGATTCGACGGAGTCAGAGGATAACGTGACAGTTCATCACTACCAGACAAACCGCGGTGAGACATATCACGATACGGTCGTGAGCTTCCATCAATTTTTTCGACCGGTATATTCGGCAGGCGTATTTAAAAAGGGCGGAAGTCGCTCGTGACCAGACTTGAGGATTCAGATGTAGTACGAGAAGGCACTGGCATGCTGCTTATTAGTTTTCTGGTTGTCCAGCATGGCGGCACTCCAAGGAGACGATTCGGCTCTGCTCCGCGCCTCATCAGAACCCTTCAAGCACAATCTTGCCCCGCGCCGAGCCGCTTTCGAGCTGCGCATGCACCGCGCGCAGCGTCGCCGCATCGATCCTGCCCGCGACTTCGGTCGCGGTGGAACGGATGCG
>CAZBQO010000033.1:0-2591 GCA_964494125.1 uncultured Nitrospira sp.
ATGCGTCATTACCACACCAATTTGATGAATATATCTGGTTTGATGAAACGCGGGCCGTTGAAGCACTCACCAGAGAGACGACCAAAGATATGCCGGATACCTTCCCATTTGGTTTGTGACTATGGGGGACATGCTTTTTTGAACGGCCCCGAGGCCTCTGATTTGCAACGTGCCTGTGGGTCGATATGCCCTTGGAGGTTAGTATTATTCAACATTCCTACTATCAGAAAGGGTACTCATCCATGCGACAACAGCCCCTCATCCAGGTTCGTACGATCATGCAAGACTTCACCCTAGGCAACGCTGTGCACACACATTCTTCCTCCAACAAAACTCTCCCTTTTACAGTTTGAAAAGTTCAGCAAACGTGATACAACCTTACGACGGCACATTCTTAAGGGATTATACAGAATGTATGGCTCCACAATCTTTTAGCAGGATACCTGAAATGTTTATCTCCCAATGTCCGACGCCTGCCGCCCGGCCCTCTGGATGGACGCTCTCACGAGCCGGCAAGCCTTGTTTGAGCGTAGCGAGTTGGTTTGGCCTTCCATGCTTGGCGTTCATCTCATAGAATATTGCCGGACGGGGCGTCACTGGTTTTGGCTCCTTTTGCCGGAACAAAAGGGGCTCGGCTGCCGGGCCGAAACCCGGCAATACAGAAAAGCACGATGATACGGGAGTTCGGTAAAAAAAACGACTCATTCCCCGAACAACGCGTCTCAACTAGAGGATCTCAAGATACATTTCCGATAAACAAAATATTACTGTAAGGCCAGAACCATAACTTGTTTTATGATCCTTCTTTAGCCGTCTCAGTCGAAATATTCCAAGTGAACACCCGCAAACACCCTAACAATTCACAATTTTTTCCAATCAAAAGGAGGTTCCCATGCCCAATTCCGTCCGACTTGCCAAGTATTACAAAATGATGGTTCCCCATAAATCGGGACAAGGCATCAAGCTCCTGGAGCATCTACAACAGTCCCAGGTCAACCTGTTAGCCTTTCTGGCTTTTCCGAAAAAAAACGGGAAAGCCCAAGTCGACTGTGTGCCCGTCGACCCTGCCAAGTTTACGGCCGCCGCCAAAAAGGCCAAATGGAACATCAAAGGTCCCAAAGCCTGTTTTGTCATCGATGATAAGGATCAAGTGGGCGCCTTTGTTCCCTATGCTGCGAAACTCGCGGAAGCGAAAATCAACATACGGGCGGCCGCAGCCGTGACAGGTGGCGCAGGACGCTGCGGGGCCATTTTGTGGGTCAACCAAAAGGATGTAAAAAAAGCCGCCAAAGCCCTCGGCGCTGAGTGAGGAGTTTGAGCAAAAAACAAACAGCAATATTGCATCCAGGATGGTTTTTGGAATCAGGAAATCCTTAGAATCCTTGTTATGCTCAAAGAGGAATGTATGCAATTAAGTTTAGATGAAGGCTGCTTAACGCAATCAGCAAATTATTGCAGACCAGGGCAATACATTTTTACGAGTTGCGCCATTGTTCGTTGAGAAAAACTTGTTTGGGGACCGACCCAAAGCGGCCACAAGGCGGTCGCCGGTTGTTTCAACGACTGCCTGTAGTCGAATAACGCAATGTCAGACAAACTTCAGATTCGCGAAAGTGTGCAAGGTGATGTCGCTGCGATTGAGTCACTATATCCGGGAGCGTTCCCGGACGAAGATCTGCTTCCGCTCGTGCGAGACCTTTTGCAGGATGCGTCAATTGCCATTTCGCTCATCGGGACGATTGACTTGCTGATTGTAGGACATGCCATCTTCACGAAATGCGGCATGGTCGGAAGTGGCGTCAAAGCTGCCCTGCTCGGGCCACTCGCTGTCGCGCCAGCCTGGCAAAGACGTGGCATCGGGAGTGCAATGGTGCTCGCTGGCCTAAAACGGCTGAAAGGCGCCGACGTAAACTTAGTATGTGTACTGGGTGACCCTGCATACTATGGCCGCCTTGGGTTTGTGCCAGAGACTCTTGTAAAGCCGCCATTTCACTTGCCAACTGAGTATAGCGGGGCATGGCAGTCACAATGCTTGGGCGGCACGACGATACCCTATGACGGAAAACTGTCCGTCCCTCCCCAGTGGCTCAAACCCGCCTTGTGGTCGCCTTAAAGCATCCCTTTCTGGCCGATACCGGACACTCGGGGGCAAGTTTTCCGTTCAGGATATCAAATGGGCGGCCTGGATATTCCCATACGATTTTCGTACACATTTTTCCAGCAAGCTGCCTTCCCCTGTCGAGAAGAATAGTTACGTTCCATATGGGACCCTTTTTGCAAAACATTGCCAACCTCAAGACACTCAACTGGTTCAATTTTGCAAATTCTTGTTGCAGAATTTTTCTACGAATAATGGGGATGCGCCTGATCTCTAAACAGGTCGCTTAGCGTGCGTTTTCAAAGCGATACGCCCGGTACCCTAACGCTGTGGCTCGCTGATGAGGAATTGGCCAGGCATAGCCAAGTCACGTGATTGTTATTGAAGTACCAGAAACCCTTCCGGCGCCAGACTGGTGGCCAGCATCACGCTGTTAATATCACGATGCCCCGTCCAAGTGTGACTTTGTTGATTGTTCGGCTCAAGCCAGAAG
>CAZBQO010000033.1:2691-10271 GCA_964494125.1 uncultured Nitrospira sp.
CCGATTCCTAATGGATCATTCGTCGTCCAGGTCAGGCCTTCACACATCGCGGTCATCTCGGCAATCTCTTTTCCCAGATAGATGTCTGCATGGGGATCGCCCAATTTCACAGCCGTCGCCTGAAGTTGCTGATAGGTGATCAGCCCGTCGAGCGGATCGTGCTGGCCCATGGACGCGACCAGGGGATAGGAGAGGTCGATGCTCATCTTCCAATACATGCGCTTGGGGCCACCACCCCAGGGGGTATAGGCGAAGCGGGCATGGGCGGTCTTGGCCAACTCCAAAGCCCACCGGTTATACACGGAATCTCCCGTCACCCGTGCCAGACAATCGAGGGCATGCATCCATTTGGTCAGATAATGAAAATACTGCCCATCCCGTTCCCATTCCAAATGATCATCATACGGTTCATCCGGTCCACGTTCAGCAAGCTCTTTTCCAATTCTTAGACCGCCTTGGGTCGGATGCAGCTCGCCTTCCTGTTCGTCCAATCCACTGATCCATCCTTGGCGCGAATCGTCCTCCCGGTGTCGCCCCAGGACGCGGTGGACTTGAAAGACAAGACGTATGGCATCTTCCTGGTAATGTTCCTCGCCTGTCCGGCGGAACAGTTCTAGATAGTTGCAAAGGGCAAACGCGTCGGTCCAGAGATACCGACGGGGCGGTCGAGCTGGGGGAATCAGGCCCGTCCGCTCAGCGAACCCGATCATGATTGCCCTCATTGTAGATGTATGTTTCATAAACCAACACCAGAAAGCCTGCTCTCAGGTCCTCCTTCCATCGGCGTTCCAGGCACAAGCACCAAATAGGCACCTGAGGGTGACGCCTGAACAGAAGAAATCGTCACCGCAAGGTCGGCTGGCGCCAACCATCAGACAAAACCTGCCTTTCCATGAGTGGGAATTTCCTCCATCAGTTCAAATATCTTCGTTACCAGATGATTCAGAATGGAGTGTTCCCAACACAAACCGGTTTGTGTCTTGATCAACGATTGTGAAGCGTGTACTCCTTTCCTCCCCAGCCTGTGCGCATGAACTGTAGCACTCCAGGACATACGAGGATATGAGCGTGTGAATCTTCTCAGATCCTACAATATTGTGCAGCCCTTCACCCCACAGGTGAACCCGTGTAGAATTAGAGCCGATTTTACCAATGCCCAGCAACCTGCATTCCCGGGTCTAAGGCGACAGTGTCCTGGTGGACAACTTGTTTCGGGTCAAATAATCGTCCCCATTCATAGCCAAAGCCGGGAGACGTTGAGGAAGACCTCGTTGAGGGAATAATGTGGTGAAGGCAAGCTCGCTCAGGCCGGCAGACGATATTTTGGAATGCTCTTTGGATGAATAAAATCCACCAACTATCCTGGTTAGGAGGTAGCGAAATTCACGTCACATGAAGGGAGTGATCTATGGTAAGGGATAAAACATTACTCGTCGGCGTCGACGGGTCGGATTCTTCCATTCGAAGCGTCTCCTACGTGGCTGAAATGATTGGGGCCCGTGAAGATTTTCATGTCGTGCTCTTTCACATCCTCCCCCCGATTCCTCCCGAACTTTTGGAATTCGGTGGCGCGGAAGATCCGGTCATAGAACAAAAGCTGGATGAGACCTTAAAAAAAGAGCAGGCTCAATGGATCGAGAAGGCAAAAAAGGATGCCGAACCAATCTTAGATAACGCCAAGACGATTCTGTATCGGATTGGGGTATTACCCGCCATGGTCAGCGTGGTATTTGCTCAATCCATCCACCGGCCGGATATTGTTGGTGAATTGATCGGGACAGCTCACAAACAGAATTGCGGAACCATCGTCGTTGGACGGGAATCGTACTCCAGCTTCAAAGAAATGTTCCATCACCATGTGGGCGAAGAGCTGGCAATAAAAGGCCAGGGCTTTGCCGTTTGGGTCATTGCCTGATGGTGCCACATGAACCCAAGGCACGGAAACGATCCCTTAAAACCAGGTTTTCCAGCGTTGGGAGATGACCAAAATTCGGCAGACCGGCCATCTCACAGACCGCACCCGAATGCCACCCATATTTCAGCCATACGTTAAGATACGCACCGTGCACAATCCAGGGAGTCCGTCATGACAGAAAAGAATCTGCAAGAGGTGGACCTGCCTTCTCTCAGTGACCGGGAGTTTTTTCCTTCTCCCGCCGCATGGGAGGATCAGGTCTTATACTTTTTAATGCTCGACCGTTTTTCGGACGGACAGGAAAAAGGCTACAGAAGCAATGACGGGAGCGTCGTCCGGCGTGGCTCGACTCCCCTTTTTCAGTCAACCGATGCGGGCAATGCGGATGCATCTCATTGGAAGGCAGCGGGGCAGAAGTTTTGCGGAGGGAATTTATCCGGATTGACGAGCAAGCTGGGATACCTTGAACGTCTCGGTGTGACCGCCATTTGGATCAGTCCCATTTTCAAACAGGTGAAATTTAAGGACACCTATCATGGGTATGGCATTCAAAACTTTTTGGATGTCGATCCGCATTTTGGTCAACGAGAAGATCTGAGAACACTTGTCCGGACCGCTCACGCTCACGGGATCTACGTTATTCTGGATATTATCCTCAACCACACGGGAGATGTCTTTCGCTACAATCCCAACCGCTATCGGACCGAACATAACGGGCAGATCTTCAACGATCCTCGCTGGGATGGCCAACCCTATGACGTGCAAGGGTTCCATGATCAATTCGGAGAACCGACTCTCCCCTTCCAAAACCTGGACATCGCAAGCCATCCTGCCGCCTGGCCGCATGGTGCCATCTGGCCACAGGAATTCCAAGACCCTCAGGCCTTTACCCGAAAAGGCCATATCACCAATTGGGATTTTTCACCGGAATTTCTTGAGGGGGATTTCCTTGACCTGAAAAATATCCAACTCGGTTCGGGCGATGTCGATCAGTATCAGCCGTCGGATGCTCTTAAGGCCCTGGGCGAGGTGTACAAATTCTGGATTGCCTTTGCGGACGTCGACGGGTATCGGGTGGATACCGTCAAACATATGGACCTGGGCGCGAGCCGGTACTTTGCATCGGTGATCCATGAATTCACCCAATCCATCGGCAAGGAAAATTTCTATCTCATTGGAGAAATTACCGGGGGGAGAACCCGCGCGTTTCAAACGCTGGAAACCACTGGCCTGGACGCCGCACTTGGCGTCGACGACATCCCGGACAAAATGGAATACCTCGTGAAGGGCTATCGCAATCCGGAGGAGTATTTCCAGTTATTCCGGAATTCCATCCTGGTTCAGAAAGAGTCCCACGTCTGGTTTCGCAATCGGGTGGTGACCCTGTTTGATGATCATGATCAAGTACGAAAGGGAGAAAACAAAGCCCGGTTTTGTGCTGATCCTGCCGGGCCGGACGGACTCTTAAATGTCCTTGCGCTGAACGCCCTCACGATGGGCATCCCCTGCATGTACTATGGCAGCGAACAGTATTTTGACGGGCATGGGCAGAGTGATCAATTCATTCGCGAATGTATGTTCGGAGGAGAATTCGGCGCCTTTCAAAGCCATCAACGGCATTTTTTCAATGAAGAGAGTCCGGCATACCGGCAACTCGCCATCATTTTGCGCATCCGTCGTGACAAGCTGGCTTTACGACGGGGTCGACAATACTTGAGAGAAATTTCCGGAAATGGGACCGACTTCGGGCTGCCGCGCATGCTGGGTGGGCAGATTCGTTCAGTGATTCCCTGGTCCAGGATTTTCAATGACCGGGAAATTCTCCTGGCGATGAATACCGACTATGCTGCCCCCCGAAGCGCCTGGGTGACGATTGATGACGGACTGCATCACACCGGCCACACACTCACGTGTCTCTATTCAACCAATGCGGGACAGATCGGTCAGGAGACGACGGTTGAGTCGAGAAATGGCAAAGCCGTCGTGCTCACTCTTCCTGCGGGCGGATTCGTCATCTATGAGTGAAGAAGGTGGTCAACGGAAGTGAAATCCGTCAAGGCTCGGTTGCGGGAGGATTCGTTAAGGCTTCGCCCGTCATGGGCACAAACACCACCGGTAACAATTCGGTTTCCTGGTATCCCTCCTCAGTGCGACGAATTAACAGAAGGCGTTGAGGGTAGTCTCCGACGGGAAGAATGAGACGTCCGCCGATCGCCAACTGCTCTAAGAGTGGTTCGGGAATATGGTTCGGCGCCGCCGTCAGGATGATCGCATCGAACGGGCCTTCGTCCGGCCAACCCTTATAGCCATCACCAGCCCGTACAATCACATTGTCATATCCAAGTTCTGCCAGAGTTTTTTTCGCTCTGACGGCAAGCGGTTCGACAATTTCTATGGTCAACACTTTTGAAACTAATTCACCCAGGATGGCGGCCTGATACCCGGAACCCGTGCCTATTTCCAAGACCTTCTCATCCGGCTTCAACTTCAGGGCTTGCGTCATGTACGCAACAATGAAGGGCTGAGAAATCGTCTGCCCATAGCCGATGGAGAGTGGAAAATCTCCATAGGCCTCTTCAGCATGTGATTCAGGCATAAACCGGTGCCGGGGAACCCGGCGCATGGCTGCGACAACGGCTTGATCGGTGACACCCCCCGCCACGATTTGTGTATCCACCATCGAATCCCGTTCAACCTGTCGTGAGTGATTATTTTGTTGGGTCATAGCCTGACTTCCATTTCCACATCCGGACAGAATAAACCATACTCCACCAAGTATCACAAAGAAGGCAAGCGGATGTATTTTGTTCCTGCGTGTGATCGCTATCTTCATGTGGCCCCAGATTCTCCATTATGCTTTCTCATCAGGAAGTACAGGGGAATACCGGCACTCAGGGTCAGACAGGCCCAAAGGGTTTCAACCGGTTTTTCCACACTCAGAAAAAGCATGATCACTCCGGCAACCAGAATATAGCCTACGGGCAAGACAGGATAGAAGGGAACCCGGTAGGGACGAACTAAATGCGGACGACGTTGACGAAGAATAATGACGGCCCCGACTGTCAGCGCTGTGAAGGCGGTGATCACCATTCCGCTGTAAATCACCAACTGCTCAAATGTTCCTGAAAGCACTAATACCGTCACCCACAGACTTTGGAGAACAATGGAACGAACCGGGGTGCCATGATGCTGTTCCGTATCCGAAAAGAAGCCAGGCAGGAGCCCGTCTTTTGCCATCGCAAAGTAGACCCGGGGCCCGGTCCATATCATGGCGCTCACCGCGCCGGCGATGGAAATGCACAACATGATAGTGACAAATTGAGCGGCCGCCTGACCAAACATTCCCACCGCGACTTTTTCCGCCACCGGCATGAGCGGGGGCATAGCCAGGGCTTGAACCGGTAAGGCGTAGAAATATACCACGTTCAGCACCACATAGACCGTGCCAACCAGCAGAGTCCCGCCTATCATCGTACGGGGAATAGAACGGGTCGGATTGAGTATTTCTCCTGCAATGTACCCTGCAGCATTCCATCCCGAATAGGCATAGGTCACAAAAATAAAGGACACCACCAGTGTTCCCAGTCCGACATCCGGCTTTCCCGTGGGCAGGACCAAATGTTGCCAATCACCATGGCCTACGGTGAAGGCCCCAACTATGAGAAGCAGAATTGCTCCAACTTTTAAGACGGTGAAGAGCTGTTGAAGGAATCCGCCAGGGCCAACGCCTGCCACATGAACCGCAGTCAGGCTCCAAATTAAGGCCAGGGCAAATCCCTTTATCGGGAAAGTGGAATACGGTTCAGTCGGGGCGAGTTGGACCACATAGGAGGCAAATCCCATGGCGCCTGCGGCAATGGCGGCTCCAAAGCCCACGGTAAATGAAGCCCACCCACTCAGGAATGCGAAAAAGGGATGGTAGGCTTCCCGAAGATACACATAGTCTCCCCCGACAAAAGGGAATGCGGCTCCCAGCTCGCTGTAACACATCGCCCCCATGAGAGCCAGCAACGCGCCCGCTCCCCATACCAGAAGAATCAGCCACGGATCTCCAAGGTCCCGGGCCATAAAACCTGTCGTGGTGAAGACCCCGGTGCCGATCACACTACTGACCAGCACACACGTAGCCGTAAACCCGCTAATGCGACGGGAACCTTCTTCCAAGGTTCCGTTATGAAGTGGACATTCTACCAATGTGTTGTCAATCAATCATGCATCCTGCCAGGCATCTCTCTGATTAGCATGTGATCTCGTCGCGTAGACACCATTTCGATTATTTTCATGATGGCCGTCAGCATATCCGGAATTGCCCTTTGGCCAGGGCCTCGCAAAAATGTTCCATGTCGGCCAGCTCATGTTTGATCAGTTCTTGGACCTCTCCCGAGATACGCTTTAGTGAAAATCCCTTCTTCACCCCGACCTGAGCCGACACAACAAGTGGTTCGTTCACCGGTGCACCGATCCGACTGACCATCCATACCGTGGCATCGCGGACTCCTGGTATTTGTTCATACGCCTTCCGGGCCAGTTCACGAGCCCACACATTATAAATTTTCCCAACATGACTGACGGGGTTTTTCCCGGCCGCGGCCTCCCCGCTCATCGGTCGATTCAGCGCGATGACACCTGAAATGCGGTTCCCCCGTCCCACCTGTCCGGAATCTCCCTGCTCCGCAGAGGTTCCCAACAGCGTCAGATACATGCCCTTCAGTCCTTGACCCGGGCGATCAAGCGCATTCAGGACCACCTCCACCTGCTTACAGGAATGAGGTTGCTCATGGATAAAGCGCTGCACATTCTGAAGGGCCTTTGCCTTTCGGGCAAAATAGACTTTTTCTGTGGTGATCCGTTTGGCAAGAAAGGGCATGGCCACCGTGAGTGACAGTTTCCTGTCCATTCGAACGGCCATGACTTTGACGTCCTCCCCCGTTTCGGGAAATGCCCGCTTAAACCGGGGCCCGTTTACATACTGTTCAAGGTCTACCACCAATTGCTCGGTGGGAGTCAGCGGGGCATAACCGACTCCGGCTGAGGTATCGTTGGCGGGAAGCAACCCCGATCCCTGCTCAAAAATCGCCCCGAGTTCAGCGGAAGTCGGTTGCAACTCAATTTGATACCTCATATGGGTATCAGGATTCACATGGGGCAAATGGCTCTTGATCCACGTTCGCGCCGTCTCCTCCGCAATGTCGGACACGGGAATTATTTTTCCCGGAACACCTGAGGAAGCCCGGTCCCCAAGAATCAGGCGCATCGGATGGGTGACCCGACCACCGCCCAGATGCAACTTCACCTGACCTGCCACCAGCAGGCATTTATCGATATTATGGTGCAAAATGCGACCAAAGGTTTCTTGATACGCCTTGGACAATTGAATGGAAACGGCTTCAGCAATGGCATCACAAATGGTATCGGGATGTCCCCTGCCTTTCCGTTCGACAATTTCAAGAGGTTGCGCGTCGACCGGCACGACTGGGCCTCGATGAATCAGAATACGCGTCTTCATCCTAAGCATCCCTCAGGGAGCCGTGATGTCACCGGACTTGTCTCGCAAGGTCTTCACTAATTCTTCATAGGAGGAATCTCGAATAATGCGATCGAATTGAACACGGTAATTTTTCACGAGACTCACTCCATCGACCACGACATCGTAGACCCGCCAGTC
>CAZBQO010000033.1:10371-18457 GCA_964494125.1 uncultured Nitrospira sp.
TCTCCTCCAACAATTGCCGGCGATGGGTCGCTTGATCCGGCGTCTTGAGGCCTTCGTCGCTCACCAATCGGATGACCTCATCGATAGTGCCTCTGACGACGACGGTTGGAGAATCCACACCCAGGAGACTACCCGGCGAACACAACACTCCCATGCCAAGAATGGCTCCTACAGTAATCGCGTTAACGCTGGAATATCTTCCAATCACAAGGAAAATCTTCAAATTCCCGAACACCCGAACACCTCTTCAGTAAATGGTTTTCTAAAAATCCGGGTCTCTCGGTTTCGAAGAGGCGTGAAAAACCATGCAATCACGACCTTACCGCTGTCGATCTTTTTTGACGCTCCTGGGACGTCGTTCTTCTCCGGGAGCGCCTGTCAAACGCGGACTCCTACCGATCCAAACACGGGCAGATTGCCACTATTCAATTTTTACGGTGACATGCCGTTTTTTGGCATCTTCGGTCTTGGGCAGCTTAACTTCCAGAATCCCATCCTTAAACGTGGCCTTCACTTTGTCCGCTTTCACGGCACAAGGCAATTGCAGACTCCTGGAAAAAGACCCGTAGGTTCGTTCGGAGTAAGTATAGTCCTCCTCCTTAACCTCCTCTTCTTTTTTCTTTTCTCCGGAGATGGTCAGCATGGAATCCGTCAGATCAATCTTGAGGTCTTCTTTGGAGAGACCTGGCACTTCGGCCTTCAGCACCACTTCCTCCTTCCCTTCATACAAATCGACGGCAGGAACTCGCACGTGCAGTGATTCGCCCAGCAACGCTCGTGATGGCCTTAACATACCAGGCATGGATGGCCATAACCCTGAAAAGGGACGCCCCCAAACTTCCTCCATCATATGCTCCATACGGTCAAGCCAACGATCAACTTCCCCCCGGCGCACCAATTCCCCTTTCTGAACCGGAGCGACTTCCTTTTTGTCCTTTTCCACTACTAAATGTGCCATCACATACCTCCTTTGAGAAAAGAATAATTCCACTCAGTTTCCTGTGAGTGATGAATTGCAACTTATATACCCTTCTTGAAGATTGGCGGGATGAGAAAAAAATTCTGTCATGACCGCCAGTATTCATCCGGCATTCCTCAGGTCTTCATTAGGGATGATTTGGCAACCGGCAGGATGACGAAAGAGAGAGGTTGTCCATAAAGGCACGAGGCTTGCTTCAACTCTGATAGAAGCAAAGGCTCTTATTTCATGGCGCTTACGGAAACTAATACCATGCACACGTTATCAACCATTACAAGACCGAGGCCAACACATGAAACAAGATAACGTCGAACAGCTAAAGGTAAAAATTTGTGGAAAAACAATCGTGTCTGTCGAGCCATCCAGATGGTCCGGGGAAGTCAAATCTCTCATGAAGAATCAAGAATTTTTATCCATCACCTTAAGTGACGGAACAGTTCTGGAGGTTGGAGGGTTGTATATTCGGGATGGAAGTCATACCTGATTTCGTCTCAAACCGTTTAGATTTTCATTCACTCCATCCGTGTGAAAAGACTTTTGTGGGGTTATGAGTGAAAGAGAGAGGAGAAACACATGGGTCTTCATGCGGTCGCCACCGTCGGCCTCAGAACAATCCAACAAATCGCCACACTCCATGATTTCCGTTTTCACCACGATCAGAATGGATTGGCCATTACACAAAAACTTCTCACATCTTCCTTACCAGGCGCGCCGGTTGTCGATCCTAAGGGGCACTGCGTTGGGTTCATCAGCCAATTCGATGTGCTGGCCGTGCTGGAAGCGGGGCGGGATGTCAGCCAATTAACCGCAAAGGAGATCATGGTGCCGGACCCTCTCGCCATTCCTATTTCCACCACATTAGCGGAGGCTGTCAAAATCATGAAAGACCATCATTTTCTGGTACTTCCAGTGGAGGAAAATGGTGTGGTGATAGGATGCCTGACCCGGCAGGATCTTTTACGGGCATGGGTAGGTTTGGGATTAGAGCAAAAAGACTAAGTGAAAATTGAGCATACGAAAAGTGTTGCAATTTGGGTCCTTGGAAAAGGGAAGGGGTGTTGCAAGATGCGACAAAATCGCATTTCCATGAAACGAACTGGCTTCACCCGATGAAAAAACAACAAGACCTTCTCAGTCTGGTCATATCCGTTATCGGTTGTGTCTGCATCGTGTTATGGCTTGGAGAAGTCCGGGCTCAGCAGACCACGATGATCTCTGCGGGAGAAACAATTTATCGTCTGCATTGCCTTCGGTGCCATGGGAAGGCGGGCGACGGAAGAGGACCGGATTCATCCGCATTAATTGTGTCCCCAACAGATTTCCATTCTCCGGAATCCACAGCCAAAAGCGATTTAGACCTTCGTGCGATCGTTATTTGGGGCTTGGTCTTTAGCCCCATGCATGGTTGGTGGGATCGATTGAGTTCAGAGGAGATTCGAGAGGTAATCGGCTATATCCGGCAATTAGCCCCCTATCAACCCAGGATCTAAAATTGCAGTCGAGGAGAATCCAAGGTTCGGAAAACAACCTTCACACACAGTCGCTAGGAAAATTAACGCACATGGACGAATTGAAAATTCCTTTTTTGCAGTTAGCTCCAACCATCGACGTAGATAGCTTGGGGTTTAGCGACACCACTGAACTGCCGCCCCTGGAAACACCGCTCGGCCAAGCCCGGGCCATTGAAGCCTTGGATTTCGGGCTGAATATGAAAAGCCACGGATTTAATATTTATGCCTCAGGGCCAATTGGTACGGGTAAATGGGCCATCATTCAAAAGCGTGTTCAACACGTGGCCTCATCCCTGCCTGATCCTTCCGATTGGTGTTACGTCTATAATTTCCTGGAGCCGTCTTCCCCCATCTGCCTGTCATTTCCTGCCTCCAAAGGACGGGAGTTTAAACAGGCCATGAGCTTCATCATTCACAGTCTTCAAAGAGATCTTCCCCTGGCATTTGAAAGCCATAAATATTTAGATGCCAGAGCAAAAATCATCGAAGAGCGGAATGAAAAAAAAGAGGCGCTCTTCAAACAAATCAATGAAGAAGCCGGCACACGTGGATTTGGCTTCAAAGAAGATCCGGTTGGATTCAGTCTCGTGCCGATGCGGAATGGGAAACCGTTACGGGAAAAAGATCACGACACGTTAACCGCGACAGAAAAAGATACCATATCCGAACAGGGAAAAATTCTGGAGGGCAAAATCCGTGAATTCCAAGCCCAGGTCCATGCCTTGGATCATGAAGCCGACCATCAACTCAGTGAAATGGATCGTCAGGTCGTCAGAGCCGTCATGCACAACCGCTTTGCCGTCCTTCGAGACCATCATCAATCCCTCCCTGATGTGTTGGAATATCTCCAAAAAGTCGAAGAGGACATTGTCGCCAACTACAAGGATTTTTTGCCGCGCGAAGGTCCTCAATTGGCACTCATGGGATGGGATGTACGCGATCGCAAGCCCAATCTCAGCCGCTATGAAGTGAACCTCCTTATCGAACATGCCCAACATTCCGGAGCTCCCATCATCGATGAGCCTCATCCCACCTATGCCAATTTAATCGGGAAAATTGAGCGGAAGGCGCATTTGGGCGTGGTCTATACCGACTTCACCGAGATCAGAGCCGGTTCCTGCCTGCGCGCAAGCGGCGGTTTTTTGATGATGAATGTGTTAGATCTGCTCCGTCAGCCCTTCTCCTGGGAAGCGCTCAAGCGGGTCATAAAAACACGCTCGGTCAACATTGAAGATCCCGGAGAGTATTTTGGTTTTGCGACAACCGGCCTTAAACCTCAACCAATTCCCACTGACATAAAAGTCATTTTGTTGGGCCCTCCCCACGTTTTTGCACTCCTGCAAGGGTATGAACCAGATTTCTCAAAACTGTTCAAGGTCAAAGCCGACTTTGAAGTGGATATCCCTCGTGATACCAGCCAGGATCAGCTCTATGCCCGTTTCATCGCGCAACTCTGTCGTGACGAAGGGCTTCCCGCTTTTGGAGCTGACGCTGTAGGTGAAGTGATCCGGCACAGTCTCCGTCTAGCCGAATCCCGCGATCGGCTGTCATTGCGCCTCAGCTTGATCAGTGATGTGATTCGCGAAGCCGCCTATTGGGCAAGGCAGGATGGCCGGACATTGGTGTCGAACACGCACGTGAAAACGGCTATCAACAAGAAACGGCACCGCACCAATCTGTTAGAAGAAAGACTCCAGGAGGAAATCCAGGAAGGCACGCTGATGGTAGACCTGGAAGGCGAGACGGTTGGTCAGGTCAACGGCCTGTCCATCTATCAGCTCGGAGACTATGCCTTCGGACGTCCCTGCCGGATTACCGCTCGCACGTTTGTGGGCAATGAAGGCGTCATCGATATTCAACGTGAAGCCGAACTGGCCGGGGAAATCCACAGCAAGGGGGTCATGACCCTCGCGGGGTTTCTTGGTGGAAAATTCGCCGAGTTCCAACCCTTTGCCTTAAGTGCGACCCTCACATTTGAGCAAACCTATTCGGAGGTGGAGGGAGACAGCGCCGCCGTTGCCGAATTAGTCGCCATTATATCGAGCCTTGCAGATGTTCCTGTGCGCCAATCCCTCGCGGTCACCGGATCGGTGAATCAACTGGGAGACATTCAACCCATCGGGGGCGTGAACGAAAAGATCGAAGGATTTTTTGAATCATGCAAAAAACGCGGATTGACGGGAAAACACGGGGTGCTGATTCCCGCAAAGAACATCCGCCATTTGGCCCTGCATCATGAGGTGGTGGATGCAGCGGAGGCAGGACAATTTACCGTATATGGGGTGCATACCATTGAAGAAGTTCTCGAGTTACTCACGGGAATGCCTGCGGGAGAAATTCAACCGGAGGGACAGTATCCTCCCAACACCATTTATGGACGCGCGGCTCAACGCTTAAGTGAAATGGCTCACATTGTCGCAGAGTGGGGCGACCGCCGTTCTCTGGAAACCGTCCACGGTTCCAAGCCTCCGTGACCCTAGAGGGGTAAATGAGTCTAGATGAAAAAAATGTTCGAACACCCGCCATAAACTTCTCCCGATTGTGCGGAGAACCCAAGAAGGAGGATCGTCATGCCTCTGTATGATTACAAATGTCTCAAATGTGGCAAGGAATGCCTTCTAGCCCTCACGCTGAAAGAACATGAAACCGGGGCCGCAACATGTCCCTCATGTGGAAGCAAAGAACTAGAGCAACTGATCACAAGCTTTATTGCAAGAACCAGTTCGAAAAGTTGACGAAGGCTTTCGGTCGCGTGACTGATAAAAAGGAGCCCCAACGTGTTCGGGGGTGCATTTTCCCTGAGGGGTAGCACCTTTTCGAAGAAAGGGCTGCTTCTTGAGGAAGAGGTCTGTCCCTGAGAAATTGACTCTCACCTCGTCCATTTCATTCAACACGTTCGTTCCATTCGCAAAAATTATCATGCCGGCCAATCAGCCAAAACGTGACTACTATGAAGTTCTGGCGGTGGACCGGTCTGCCAGTCGCGACCAGATCAAACAAGCCTACCGGCAACTCGCGCTCAAATATCATCCCGACCGAAACCACGCGCCGGATGCGGAAGAACATTTCAGAGAAATCGCCGAAGCCTATGCAGTGTTGTCGGACGATGTGAAACGCCGGGAATACGACACCACCGGCCACGTGGGGGTCAGTGAGCGTTGGTCTGCGGAAGATCTGATGCGGGATTTTCAGTTTGGAGATTTTTTCGGTGGCCGCTTCGATGATCTGTCAACTCTTTTCGGCGACGTCTTAGGCCGACGCACCAGGCCAATGCCTCACATGAACCGTGGTCTGGACCTGCGATACGATTTGGACCTCACATTAGACGAAGCGGCCAAGGGCGGCGAACGGGACATTCACATTACCCGATCAGAGAAATGCGGAACCTGTCAGACCACAGGAGCCAAGCCCGGCACCACCCCCACCACATGCACGGAATGTGGAGGATCCGGACAGAAACAACAGATCAAAACAGGCAAGGGGGTACGGATGGTCACCCTCACCACCTGCCCTAAATGCCAGGGCCAAGGCCAGTGGATTGAATCGCCGTGTGAGACTTGCCATGGAACAGGCCACATCTTCACCCCTCACACGCTTAAGGTTCAGATCCCTCAGGGCATTGATGACGGTATGATCATCCGGTTGGCCGGGCAAGGAGAACCCTCAGCAACAGGCGGTTCATCCGGCGACCTTCTTATCCGGCCACACCTTCGGGCCCATCCCACTCTCCAGCGACAGGGGAGTAACTTATTCACCACAACCTCGTTATCCTTTGTCGATGCTGCACTGGGAACCAACGTGCCCATTCAGGGATTAGGAGGAGCCTCGCTAAAGGTGGCGGTTCCGCCAGGAACCCAAAGTGGAACGTCTTTGAGAATTCACGCCCAAGGCATGCCCCGGCTTGATGCCTCAGGCAAAGGGGACCTGTTTGTCATCGTGGAGGTTCGCACACCCACAGACATCACACCCCAACAACGCACGTTGCTGGAAGAATTCGCCCGGTTGGAAAAGAGCAAAACTCCTCAACAACAAGACACCCACCACATGAGACCCCGTCAGGCAGATTCGGAGAAATGACCCGCCCTACGGATGGATCCCCGCTAACCCCGGCGGGGGTAACAACCGACAAGGATGGATTCCTGCGACTAAACGGCTGAGGTCAAGGAAAAGGCACCACCAATTGTTATGAACCAAGGAGAAGTAATTCTCCGACAGAGACTGCAGGAATGACGGCGCAAGAATTGTTCGCTTAAGAACTTGCTGCGAGAGGACACCTAAATTGATTCGCCTTCATATACTCTGAACTTTATATCTTATTTTCACGTTTTCCATCCTCAACGGATCCATCTCCCACAGAAAAGATATGACATCCGAAAGGATCGAGACGGACGTACAATCCGCTTTGGATGAGATCCTCTCGCCTACCCTCAAAGGATAGATCACTGAACTGGTCATACAAGGTGTAGTCGGGGGAGGTGTGCGATTCCATTCCAGGCACTCCGTTCAGGCGAATATATGCTTGGGCAACCATGGGACTCAGGTTCACCGCGATGAGTCTCCAATCCCGCTCGGTTGTCCATTGAAACGCCACGACATTACTGAAAGAATCGTCGCCGGCAGAACGCACAGTGAGCATGGCCCATTTCCCGGCGTGAAACACGTCTTCATTGGTGATCGCCAGAATTCGGTCATAAAACGCGACAGTCGCTTCATCAGGAGGTTCGTCCTGGGCTCGACAGAGTTGAACCGGAATCCGGATACGTTTTCCAGTGAGTTGCCCTTGATGATACAACCGCATGCCCGGCAATGTGGCCATCAGAACCCCGACCGCAGGGAGGCGGACGTTACCAAACGCCACCGCACTTCTCGGCTCATCGTGATTTTCCAAAAACCGCACAAGTTTGCTTTGAAAGATCGTATCAGCCTCTAGATGGAGGGCGACCTCATGTGGGGTCGAATGGCGAAGCCGGTCATACAATCTTTTGTCGTAGGTAAAGTGAAAACCAAGCTGTTGAAGCTCCCATTCCCGATCCCAATATACCTCTGCCATCCACATAGAATCCGGCAGAAGGGAAATGGCTTCTGTCCAGAACTCCCCGGAAGGGAAGACCTCGCCCTTCACATGATTTTTCCACGTCTGTGCAAACACCTCATTGAGCACCAACATGGCCATATCACAGCGAACGCCATCACAATAATTGGCAACTTGTTGCAATTCGCGAATCAGCGCCTTACGCGTATCAGGATTGAAGTAGTCTAATTGCGCGGTATCCGTCCATGAAGGGCAATTGGGATCCTTGCCATGCGCCAGATATCGAATGCCTTGTGATGTTTCGATGGGAAAAAACTGGGAAGGGAAGTTGGTGACATCCCTGGAGGTCCCTTGAACATAGTACTCCGGATGTCTGGTGGTCCACTCATGGTCCAATGCGGTGTGATTGGGCACAAAATCCAGAATCAATTTGATCCCACGGTCATGAAGTTTTCCCAATACGTCCTTCAATTGCTCCCAGGACCCCAGTTCAGGATCAGGCTGATACGCCCGAATGGCATAAGGGGAACCTACGACCTCGTATTCCTGCCAATCGGGAAGCGC
>CAZBQO010000034.1:0-18046 GCA_964494125.1 uncultured Nitrospira sp.
TCGACACGCTCTGTTGACCTCTTGATTCCCGTCGAAGCCAGTCACCCCCTTGTTACAGTTCAGCCTTTTCTCCCTGACAATCAGAGAGTTTCTTTATTATACACTGATCCTCCCTTTAAATTCACAAACATTATCTTTGAGAGGATTGTTCTTTTCATAAGATAGCCACTAAAGAAAAAAGATCAACCGATTGTGTGCCAAGGGGACAAGACCTTCAACTCCGTTTAATTTTTTTTAAGTGTTCCGGGATCTTTCTTTTGGGATAATCTCCTTCGATTGTGATTTTTCTCGTACCCTCTGGTAGGGGTACAGAATGATTTTTTAGGGATGGGTGATGAGAGTCAATGTAACAAGCAGAGAAGAGGAAGGAGTAGAGGCCTATGGCGTGGACGTTGTTGGCTGTGGCAGGAATTTTTGAGATTATCTGGGCCACGGGATTGAAATATACGGATGGGTTTACCAGGTTATGGCCGAGTGTTGGCACCGTGGTGGCCATGGCCGTCAGTATGATTTGCCTGTCGTTAGCTTTTCGGATAATCCCGATGGGAACCGCTTACACGGTGTGGACGGGTATTGGTGCAGTGGGCACGGTTCTCCTGGGTATTCTGTTATTTGATGAGCCGAAAAATGCGGTCAGATTATTCTGTATTACCCTCATTATTGTGGGCATTGCGGTGTTGAAATTGTCTGATCCTTCTTGATCAAAAAAAGCGTATGTGGGTTCTTTTTCTTATTGCCCTGTGATTTCAGGTGTAAAGGGAGGTGGGTAGGAAAATGAGAGGGGTGGATTTCCCGTTTTCGCAAAGAGCCCGAATCTGAAGAAAGGGCGTATGTTTACCATTTTGCCGGCAGGAAGGCTGGAAACGGGAGATGCTTCGGTGGGGTGGGGGAGTGCTTAAATGGAGTACTGGAAGTCGGCACGGCCCCTGGGAGGTTCAGTTAGAATCCCCCTGGATTTGAGCAAAGCAATGATTTGGTGGGTGCAGTCGTCGAAATTTTCCGGCCCTGCAAAAATTAGATCGGTATCCGGTTGAGGCCCTTGTAAATCTTTGGCCATGTGAATGGTGATGACCGGGATCGGGTTCACCAACGTTTGCACGGTTTGCACGATGTGTTTCATCGGTTCTTTGAGGGCATTGGTTGTGGAAATCACCAGTGAGCCTGTATCCGTTAGCAAACGCACGACTTCGCCAAACCGTCGGATGATTTCATCCGGCTTCGTGTCAATGAGATCAGCATCAAGTCCCCTTTGCAGATTCTCCGGCGCGAGAAGGTAGGCATGCCGGCCTTCCGCGACGAGCACGATTTCCAGTTTCCGAGCCAGAAATCCTTTCGCGGTGTTATCTGGGCCGGTGAGTAAGACCACAGCCGCTCGATGTCCATAGTGTTGAGCCCGGTCTTCGGCTCCCACATCTCCCTTGACCCATGCCGAATCCCGTTCGCGTGCCTCCGTTCGAAAATCTTCCTGGTCATCCTGGACCAGTTCCGTGATGATTCCCCCTCCTGCCACATCGTATTCGTCCACCAGGACGAAGCGGCCGGTCGTCTCGAATTGCGCATAGAGATCAAAGGCGATGGGAGATTTGGTCCGAAGCGTGATATCGGCCACTTCATTCCGTTTCACGGTGGTTTGCGTCTGTCGGTCGTCTAAATTGGTGGCGTCCACAATGCGATGAATGGTTGCCACTTCGCAGGGGACTTCCCTGGTGGCCAGTCGTAAAACATAGGGCCGGCGGGTTTCTAAGGGACGCCCTCCTAACCAGAACAAGTTGGCACGAATGCGGGTGGAGACCAAGGGCCTGGCATCATCGTGTGTCGCAATTTCCCCTCGTTCCACAAAAATTTGTTCGTCCAGGGTAATGCCCACGGATTGGCCGGCTTCGGCTTGAGTTGGCGGTGGATCGATATTAAAAGCTTCAATCGTTTCGATATTGGCTGACTTGTTGGAGGGGGAAAAGACCAGCCGGTCACCAATCTTGAGTTTCCCTGCCGTGATCCGGCCAACTAAAATCCGGCGGGCGTCGAACTTATACACGTCCTGGATGGGAAGACGAAGCGTTTGTTCGGCACGCTTGGATTCCAGATGGAAATGCGCCAGGGAATCCAATACGGATGGTCCGGTGTACCACGGAGTTTCCGGGCTTGATTTGATGATGTTGATGCCCTGTTTGGCGCTCGCGGGGATGACGTATTGGGGAATGACGTTCAATTGGGTGAGAAATTCGCGGTATTCTTTTTCGATGGCGTGGAAGGTGTCTTCCCGGTAATTGACCAGGTCCATTTTATTGACGACCACCGTCACCTGTTTAACTCCTAACATGGAGAGCAACAGCCCATGGCGTTTTGACTGGTCGCGCACGCCTTCCAGGGCATCAATGACCAGGAGCGCCGCTTCGGCACGAGCGGCCCCTGACACCATGTTTTTTAAGAATTCCTTATGTCCCGGTGCGTCAATAATGATGTATTGTCGCCCGCCCCAGGAGAAAAAGGTTCGGGCTGTGTCGATGGTGATCCCCTGTTGTTGCTCTTCTAAAAACGCATCGAAAAGAAAGGCGTATTCGAATTCTTTGCCTTGTTGCTTGCAAATGGCCTGGATTTTTTCGATCTTGCCGGTTGGTAAGGTTCCGGTGTCGGCATACAGTCGACCCAACAGCGTGGATTTGCCGTGGTCGACGTGACCCACAATCACGATATTCATTCTCTCCCGGATGGAATTGTCCTGGGGAGTGTTGTGAGATTGGCCTATGGCTGGTGTGACTGTCATCTTCACATGTATCCATCTTTGCGTAATTGTTCCATCCCCCGTCCTTCGTCTTGTGCGCGTCCTGCCCGCTCCGCCACCTTGGTGTTGCGTAATTCAATGATGACCTCATCCACATTTTTCGAGGTGGAATCAATTGGTGTCGTACAGGGGGCGCATCCCAGACTGCGATAGCGTTTGCCGGTGCCTTGATCCAGGTAAAGATTATCCAGAAAGGGAATATTTTCCAATTTGATGTATTCCCAAATATTGATCTCCGTCCAATCCAAAAGTGGATGGATCCGGATATGGGTGCCCGGAGGAAACGAAAGTTTATATTGATCCCAAAGTTCGGGGGGCTGATCGCGAAAATCCCATTCATTGTTTTTGTCCCGCGGGGAGAAATACCGCTCCTTCGCCCTGGTACTATCCTCGTCCGAACGCACACCCAAAATGACCCCGGTGTAGCCCTTTTCTTCCAGCAATTGTTTTAACCCTTGGGTTTTTAAGGCGGTGCAACATTCTACTCGTCCCTTCGTGTGGTTCATCCCTTCGGCCAGGGCTTTTTTATTTTGGCCTACGATCAGATTTAATCGCCATTCGCGTGCGAGGCGATCCCGATATTCAATCATTTCAGGAATCTTATAGCTGGTGTCGACATGGAGTAACGGGAAGGGAACATGGCCAAAAAATGCTTTTCTGGCCAGCCACAACAACACGGTAGAATCTTTGCCCATGGACCACAGCATGGCCAGGTTGTCAAAGTTTTTGTAGGCCTCACGCAGGATATAGACGCTTTGATCTTCTAACTGGCGGATATGGTTCATGCGGGCACCACCGCCGGTGCAGGTGGGACAACGAATTTGGACTGGGGAGGGCGTCCTTGGGTCAAGGCGGTAAAGAACGCTCCGGCTTTTCCGGAATCCAGGGTATCCTGGGCAAGCGGTGTGGCTTGCGCGAGAGAGGAAGCCAACCCTGCGGCATACATCAGTAAGGCTGCATTCATGATCACCCAGTTCCGTCGGTCGCCTTTCTGGCGATCGACGAGTAATTGCGTTATCAGTTGGGCTTCATGTTGCGGGTTCCCGGATCCCGGCCCATTGATGGTCGAACTCATGGCTTGAAATGGTCCGGATCGGAATCCGGCATCATCGGGACGAAAGACTAATGATGAAATATGCCCGCTTCGTAATTCGCGCGCCAAGGAGGGGGCGGAGAGGGACAGTTCGGGAAAGCCTTCGACTCCTTGAATAATCAATGCCCGCTTCGCGCCCAGCATGTCCAAAGCTTCCACCATTTTATCCAGGTATGGAGGATGGGAAATCCCAATGACTTGTGAGCCGACTCTGGCCGGGTTCAGGAGTCTGGACACCTGATGAGACAGATTTTGCAATCCGAATGCCTGACGCAGGTCCAGTAATTTGGTTAACGGTGCATGATATCCTGCTAAATCCATGTACACCCAGGGCGATTGAGCGCCATGTTCAACGGCTTCAGCCGCAGTATTGGCGATAGGAAGCTGTAAGTGACGAAGGACTTGAGGGAGATCGTAGGGGAGGTCGGGGTTTTCTACGCCATGCATGAAGAGCCCTGCGCCGGCTGCAGACGCGACAAGACTTGCGGCGATGACCACATGGATGGTGTTGTGTTTTTCTCCATAGAGAGGAAGGTCCACAATGTTGTCGGCATGCGGGAGTGGAATCGGTGGCGCCCACCTGCGGACCGTAGTGGTGAACGCGGCGAGTTCGCTGATGGATTCGGTTTTGATACGCATGGCCATCAAAAACGCTCCCACCTGAACGTCAGTGGCCTGCCCTTCAATGATGGCGTTCAGAGCCAGCTTGGCCTCGTCCCAGGTCAAATCCTTGGCACCCTTCAGCCCTTTTCCAATTTTTGCAATCAGATGATCCATGCCATGATTCCGGGTTAAAAGGTCAAAACCTGGTCAGCGGGAAGAACAGCTTCTTTCCAGAAGGACTCGGCGGTTTGCACTTCATCTAATTCCGGAATAAGTTCTTCGACTTTCACTCCAAAATATTTCAGAGAATCCGTGCACACCGAAAATTTGACGTTTCCTTTTTCTTTAGAGGTTTGCATGAGTTTCGAGAGGTCCGCTTTATCCTCTTTTTTCAAGAGTTCACGAACAAAGCCTTCTCGCCCTTTAAACTCCGGGGACATAGTCAGTTCTTTGATCTTGGTTTTGGTCATTCGACCTGCGGCTTCGTCACGGAAATAGCCACTCACCTCGATGCCACTGGCCGCTGCCAGGGCGATCCACTCACAGGCTTGGAAAAGGTTGTTCCATCCCCCTTTGGTAATAATGACGGCAATTTTTTTCACTGGCAATCTCCAATAGTTACTTGATTGAGAACAATGAATGTGAAGTCATGAATGACGGCATGGTCACGTGGCTGGATTATCATCGATGAAGCCCACATTCGGTTTTCTCCGAACTTTTCCATCGTCCGGAGCGTGGGTCGTCTCCTGGCATAACCGGTGCCGTGCAATGGGTACATCCAATGCTGGGATAGTGTTGATCATGCAATGTATTATAGGGAACAGCATTCGTGCGAATGTATTCCCAGACCTGTTCCCATGACCAGGCCGCTAAGGGGTTAAATTTTACAAGGCCAAACTTTGTATCCCACTCGACAATGGCGGCATTCGCACGAGTGGGTGATTGATCACGCCGAATACCCGTCATCCACGCCGCATACTTTCCCAGGATGCGCGTGAGAGGCTCAACCTTTCGCAGTGCGCAACATTGGTCGGGATCCCGCAGCCATAAGGCTTCCCCAAACTCTGTGGCTTGTTCGGAAGGACTGAGCGTGGATTTGACCTGGATGATCTGATCATCCTTTAACTGATAGTGTTGAATCATCCGATCCCGAACGGCATGGGTTTCAGGAAATAAAAAATCGGTATCCAAATAAAAGAGTGTGCTGCCCGGATTGGAGCGAAACATCATATCGGCCAGAGCAACATCCTCGGCCCCAAAACTACAGGCCAGAATAATCGTTCCCCCATATTCCGCAATCGCGGTCTCGACAATCTTCCGAGGAGTCTGGCCCTCCATGGATCGATTGACCGCGATGAGTTCTTCCGGAGTAGGATGGGTATTGAGGAAAAGAGCCATGGCGTTTTACAGTTCCACTTTCTCCACTAACACTCGGAAATGCTGCTCTTCGGCGTCTATGGGTTCCTGTTTGAGCACATTGTGCCCATCGTTTCGAAGACTCACTGGGACGTTGCGAATTGGATCGCCGCCGTCCAACCATACTTCCAACTGGTCACCGTGGTCCATCATTTCTAATTTTAACTTGGTTTTCACGTAATTCATGGGACAGGCCACGCCCCGCAGGTCGTAGACGGGCACGCCTGACGGGGAGGATGCCTTGTCAGGTGACTCGGGTACCGTCCTGGTTGATTCAGTGGATTTTTGTCCAGGTTCAGCAGGAGTCAACTTGAGGTCCTGGCCGATTTGGTCCGAAACGGTCCGGCAGAGATCCACGAAACCTTTCGTAAATGCGATTTTCCCTTGTGTCAGGTCAGCCGAGGCGTCTTTATTCCCCAGATCGCCCACTGTCATGGCCAGATTGTGGTATTCCGTCGGCATGAGACCTTTGGCCACAATCAACTTGTCAAATTCCGCTAAGGTGTCGGCATCCGTATTCGGATCAATCCCTTCTGTGACAAGGATGGCTTTTGCTCCTGCCACCACGGCTCGATAGGCTTTGTTAATGGCAAAGGCATATTGGTGTTTTTCAGCCAACAGGCGTGCTTGATACAGTTCCTGTTCCGCTTCAAGAATCCGATTGTCGATCATTTCCAATGCGCCCCCGGCGCATTCGCCGGGTCCGAGGTCTTCAACCGAAAATTCCTCATCGCCTTCCCAGTCAACATAGAATTGTGGATCCTCTTGATATGTGGGAAGCATGGTGTAGGGGATTAGTTCATCTTTTAGTTGGAGTTTTCCAGTGCGATCAATAAACGCCAGGAGGGACTCCCCGGTTTTTCTATCCCGGCGATAGAGATCGAGCAGATGCTGGACGGCAGCAGGGACGTTTTTCGCAGGGACCTTCACAATGAGTTGGGCAATTTTGGCCGTGCCGTTGACCCGTCCCCCAAGGTGCAATTCATACACTGGCGCCACATGGTCTCCAATGCGTTTGCCGACTCCATGCAAGCCGATTGTGGCGATATGATGTTGAGCGCAGGAATTGTGGCAGCCACTGATTTTCACGTTCACCCCTTCCAGATCCTCTGCGATTTTTCCGGCAGGGAATACTTCTGCCAGCGCTCGTGCCAGTCCCTTAGAAGAGGTGATTCCCAGTCCACAGGTGTCGGTCCCTGGGCAGGAGACGATATCTGCGACGCCTTCAGCTCCAGGGTCGCCCAACCCATGAGCGACTAATTCGTCATAGAAGTGCCGGAGACGTAGTTCGGGAAGCCATCGCACCATGATGTTCTGATTGATGGTGGTACGAAGGTTTCCGTTGGCATACCGTTCGGCGAGATCGGCCAGTCCGAACATTTGCTCAGACGTGATATCACCGGAGGGGAGTCTCACCACCGCCGTTCTATAGCCTGATTGGCGTTGCGTAATCACATTGGTTGTACACCAATGATCGAACGCCTCTTGAGATGAGGGACCTTCATGTTGTGATGAGCCCTGAGGGTGGCTGTTCCCATTGCCTTGGGTGGAGGTGCCGTTCCCCGATTTCGTCGGCATCACCAGGGGAGGATCATCAGGATACGGGGCCGTTTCCAATCCAAGTTTGGTGGCGCCGGATTGCAACATGGCATCGTAGGTCTCTTTCCATCGTTGAGAAAATTCATCAAACCCTAATTTGTCAATGACAAATTTCATCCGGGCTTTGCTTCGATTTTTTCGATTGCCTAAATTATCAAACACCTTGAGCATGGCTTCGATGGCGGGAATCAATTCTTCCATGGGAACGAATTCATGAAGTACTTTGGCGAGACGCGGAGTGGACCCCAAGCCGCCTCCAACGACCATTTTGAACCCCGGAACCCCTTCGGGATTGCGAGCAGCCAGAAGCCCGACATCGTGGATAGGGGTGAGGGCGCAGTCCTGCTTACAGCCGGAAAACGCAATCTTAAACTTGCGAGGGAGACTTTGGTTGAGAGGATTCCGTAATAAATGATACGCCACGGTTTTCGCGTAGGGTGTCACGTCAAACACTTCGCCTGGGCATACCCCTGCCAACGCACAGGCTGTGACATTTCGGACGGTATTGGCGCAGGCTTCCCGAGTGGTGAGTTCAACTTCCGCCAGTTTTCGCATGATCGTGCCAACGTGGCGGAGGGGAACAAAGTGCAGTTGAATATCCTGCCGCGTCGTGACATGTCCCACGCCGGTCGCAAAGGTATCCGCAATGTCTGCTACCTGTCGTAGTTGATTGGCGTTCAGGCCACCAAAGGGAATCTTGATCCGGACCATTTGGACATCCGCCTGGCGCTGACCATAAATGCCGTATTGGAGTCGAAACGGTTTGAACACGTCGGCTGGAGTGTCCCCTGATTGCAGGCGATTGACCTCATCTTCGAAAGTTTCTATTTCTTCAAGAATCTCCTGGGGTATCGGAACCGTGTGAACAGGAGGGCGGGTGGTGACCGGTGAGGTGTTCATGGTAATTCTCCAAATCCCGTATAGAGGGGTAAATTTCTAAAGTTGTCTTAAAAAAGCCCTAATTTCTGTTCGACCCTGGAATGGTCCGTCCTTTGCCAAAGCTAAATATGATACATCAGGCAGCGCTGGGTTTCGAGCATTTGATACTGTTCGACCAATTTTTGTAGGGAAATGCTCCGCAGGACTGCCTGCTCGGCCTCTTGAACCTGTTGCCAAATATTTGAAAGTAAGACGTTCGGAACCTGTCGGCTTTCCGAATGGCCGTTGGTGTGCCCATGTTGGAGCAATGGTTCTGTCGCCCACCCATTCATTGAATTGACTAAATCCGCAAGGGAAATCTGACTGGGGTGTTGTGCCAGGGTATACCCTCCTTGTGCTCCTCGAAGGCTTCTAATAATCCCGGCTTGTTTCAAGTGCTGAAGGATTTGTTCAATAAAGCGAGAGGGTATCCCCTGTCGCTGAGCGATGATTTTGGCTTGAAGCGGAATGGATCTGTCCTGCTTTGCTAGCTCGATTGTGGCCATAATCCCATAGGTGACTTTGATCGGAAACTTGTTCATATTTTAATTCATACTAAAACGATAGGAATAATATGCAATATAAAATTTGCAGAAAACATTTGTCAAGAAATATAAGTCGTACTTTTCCTCAAAAAAAGATGTGCCGGCCAAAAATGGGTGCCTGAACCATTGCCTCCTGGAAGGATTTATTAGCAGGGAGCCATTGATTCAAACAAAAAACTGAACAACAATCGTAGGGCCACTAAATATTAGAAAAAAATAGGCCGATACCATGACTGGGGAAAGCCCCAGTTAAAGCCACCGGTTGCAATGTTTGGGAGCCGTGAGGACCAATGAGATGAAAGACCTTGCTGATCTGCTTGAAGAAGTTCATACCATCGTCCAGTCTATTCGGGAAGAAAAGATGATGCTTGAAGATCGGCTGAAATCGTTGGAGAACGACTTATCGACCATGGAGAAAGCGAAAAAGTCCATTGCTTGTGATCTACAGGAAACGAGGGAAAGACTCGGACGGGAACTACAAGCTACAAAGGAAAAATTGGATCAGGTGCATCCGGCAATACAAAGTTTGCAAAATGAGCTGCAGAATGTCGAAGTACAGAATAATCTTCTGGTTATGGATCTCAAACAGAAAGACGAAGAAATAAAAACCTTAGAATTGCGCCTTCGTGAATACACTTCCTTGACTTCTTCATCCTTTCGAGCTGAAAAGCCCATCCTCTAAGCTCTGGGAAAGCCTTCCACCTCAAATCCTCCGACTGTGGAGAGATGTCTTGAAACCCCGATCCTGCGTTGGTTCCTTCCTGGGTTAAATTGAAAACCCCAGTTAGCATTCTCCTTCCTGGTATTATGGCGACTTTGAAGGACCAAGAAGTGGGGGATTCCCGCCACTTTGCCAATGCCCGATATGGGCCGGTGAACGATAAACAGGGATAGGCATAGGGTTGAGATCTCCATTTTGAGCGTTGTGATGTCAGGATTCGTTGGGGGAAGAGCGATTCATCCCTATGCCCGACCTTTTTCCTGGACAAGGTGGATTTTTTCAGAAATGCGTTCATTGCTTTTGTCTCTTCTTCCTTGGATATACCCTGTCGTTTGGGCATTAAGGTGTGAGCCAGAGGGGAAATGCATGGTTGGTTAGGCCACTCAGAATGTGTTCCGGCGTTGCTCATCAGAATTAACCGTCAGAAGAGATCCAATGAGGTGGCGGTACGACGGATAGTCTGCTCAAAGGATTCGAAGGGCATCAACCCTTTACGCGATCCGTTTCTCCGCAAGGATGAGGGCCATGTGGCCCGCTTCCTTGAAAAAAGGAGGAATAAAACCTCTTATTCATTGTACAATGGCCCATCATTACCAGGGAGATGAGGAGAATCTCCTGTTTTGAGTCAGGATAGTTTCATTCAGCAAAAGAGTTTTCACGGCACGTTTTACCCATTTGTCATCAGAGGAGGATCCTATGGCATCCAAAGTGAAAAAAGCCCAGCCTAAGAAGAAGGGACCGGTACAATCAAAGCCAAAGGTGGTTGCAAAAAAGACGGCAGCACCCAAGCGTTCCTCGTCAAAGAGTCAGGGGGTGGCTTTAGGGTCTCGAAATCCATCAACAAAAATCCAAACGGCATCCACCCCTAAAACGAAAAAATCTTCTCAACAGAGTCCACGCACAGTGGCGACATCTGAGTTGCAGGTTGGCGATCCTGCTCCGGCTTTTTCCCTTCCCGATGACACTGGACACATTGTGAATTCATCTGAGCTTCGAGGGAAAAAAGTGGTGGTATATTTCTACCCGAAAGATGACACGCCCGGATGTACGACAGAAGCCTGTTCGTTTCGGGATGGTATTCAGGAATTGCGAAAGAGCGGGGCGGTCGTGTTCGGAGTGAGTGCGGATTCGGTCTCCTCTCACCGGAAGTTTTCCGATAAGTTTCAACTCAATTTTCCCTTGTTAAGCGATGAGTCTAAGGCCATGATTCAGGCCTATGGGGTCTGGAAAGAAAAGTCAATGTATGGCCGGAAATATATGGGGATTGAACGTACGACGGTGGTGATTAATGAGGACGGGACCATAAGGAACATATTTCCCAAGGTCAAAGTGAACGGGCATTTTACTGAAGTGCTTCAAGCCCTCAGATAGTGTGCCCCGAAAAATGATGCCAGGTGAGGGATAACCTCCTACCCATTCCGTTCATGGTCGTCCCCAATTTGGGGAAAAGTCTCTTCCCCGAAGATGGCATTCGCATTGAGGTAATATTTGAATTCAAGCAGATTATGCGAAGGGTCTTCCAGGAAAAACGTTAAGTGTTCGAGAGGAGTACCAGAAAATCGTCGACGGGGCTCACGAAAAAATATGAGGCTATTCGTTTGGGCCCGGTTTCGGAGTTCGTTCCACTCCTCTTCAGCCCGGCAGATTAACCCGAAATGTCGGGGATAGATACTTTTTTGTTGGGGGCCAAGGTCCTCGGTCACGTGGGCCACAATTTGGTGGCCGTGGAAATTTAATGTGATGGCGACGGAAGACTGGCGGCCCAAACCGCATCCAAGGCCTTCAACATAAAATTCTTTCGTGGATTCGATATCCTTAACCGGAATGGAGAGATGAAAGGTGGAGGAAGACATCTTATAAATCCCTTTGTGTATTATCCCATGTTTCGGATGATCAATGAAAATATGTTGCTGCTTTTAGATGGCTAGGGTTGAGCAGTGCAATAAAAAATGGACATTAAGCACCCTAGGGAAAACGATTTTTAACTACAGGCTTACCACGGCCGTTCCAATACCCGGCGCTCATCCATGGGGTGGTATGCCGAATCGCAAATCTGCCGGTGCGATCGAGGATGAGGCATCCGGCCTCCCCCTGTATTCGGCTGACGAGTGCCTTCAGTGCATAGTTGGTCGCTCTTACGGGCGTCCAGCCTAGCCCGAGCAGGATAGCTAGATGTTTGGCTAGGCCGGCTCGTATGATGGATTCTCCTAAGCCCGTCATGGAAATGGCCCCGGCGGTATCATCGGCATACACTCCCGCGCCGATTAAGGGGGTATCTCCAACACGGCCAGGTAACATGACCGCAACTCCCCCTGTTGAGGCCCCTGCGGCAAGATGGCCGGCACAGTCTAGAGCGACCGCACCGACGGTGTCATACAATCCTAACTGACGGTAAAGCGCCTGGGATTTAGGATTATGAGTGTTTCGTGAACTCCGTTTGTTCCTCAGTGGAGTCGAACTCTTCAGATGGACCAATCGGGCTAAACCAAAATGCCGAGCCAATCGATTGGCATGTGGGCCGACTATCAATACATGGTCGGTGTCGGTCATGACCCGTCGCGCCGCGCAGATTGGATGAAGATACCCTTCCAGCCCTGCTACAGCGCCCGCCGATAGGGTCTGCCCGTCCATGATCGATGCGTCCATCCGTTGAATCCCGTCGAGTTGTCGAAGCGATCCTCGCCCGGCATTAAACAATCCCGATTCTTCCAGGGAACGGATCATGGTTTCTACCGCATCTAATGAAGAATGCGCTGCCTTGAGGCATTCATATCCCTTCACGAGTGCATCTGTCAGACAAACTAACTGGCTGTGGGTTGGTTGCCGGGAGCCTGCGCCCCCATGGATTAGGACTCTCGCTGTGGGGATAGGTGTTGGCTTAGGCAAAGGGATTTAAGCAAACACGGTGGCAAGTCGTGGTTTTTTCTCGAATGTATCAAACCGATTGTTCGGTTTGTATTTTGTCATAGGAGGTATGTCTGTTGCCACCGTGTACTTTAGAATAATAGACGGCTTCATCTGCATCATGGAGCAAATCGTTGATAGTGGAATAGGGGTGATTCGGCGTGTGGGTTGCGATTCCAAGAGAAATGGTAACATTGATGCGTTTGTTCCCCGCTATTTCATGAGTGGTTTCCCGAAACGCGGAGAGGATTCTCTCGCAGACCATGACGGCAGTAGTTGATGAGGTTTTTGGCAGAACGAGCACGAACTCTTCTCCTCCGTAGCGTCCGACTGAATCGGTCGTGCGAAGGTTCGATCGTAAGAGATGGGCGGTAGATTGAAGAACCACATCTCCTGCCTGGTGACCATAGGTGTCATTGACGGATTTAAATTTATCTAAGTCTCCAAATACCAACGTCATACATTCTTCGTGGGCGAGAGCGTGTTCAAAAGAGGCTTCTAAGTATTTATCCAGGTAGGCTCTTGCCAATGCCCCGGTGAGGGGATCGTGACGGTGGATTTCTTCCAAATTGTGGAACTTGGCTTCCATGGCGGCATTATTCTGTTGAAGCTCCTGAACTTCCTTGAGAGTCTGAAGGCTTCGGAGGAGGAGTGATTCCCTGGCTTTTTCCAGAATGGCTTGAGGTTCGGTCCATGTTTGTAAATCGGTCCGGAATATTTTCTCTGTTTCCGGAAGAAGCCCTTTTGTAGTTTCTAGTACTTCCATGAGTCCTGCTGGAGTGAGATTCAGTGAAGCATGAGCATCCTCTTTGACTGCTTGTAGATAGGCGCCTTGAGAGTCTCGTAAAAAGATTTCGGCAATTTTCCCTGCCAGCGACACACAATGGACAAATTTTGCGCGTTCATCTGCCTGAGGAATGCGAGAAGGGTCATCGCTTCCCGCTACGGCCAATCGGAGGCGATCCGGGAAATTCCATTGCGTCAGAAGCCAACTCCCCACAGCGGCATGATTGACTCCTAAGATTTGGTATTCATGGGAGATGATACTGGCATGGGATGTTTGATCCAGGTCAGGGGGATTATAGAGGTCAGGGAATACCTGGTCGAGGGCGAGCATCCCCAAGTCTTGCATCAGACTCGAAAGATATAACTCTTCGATTTCAGCCACCCCACAGGCCGTTCCAAGGACACGGCTGGCTGTTCCTGCCAAAAGTGCACGTCTCCAATACAGCCCATAGTCCAAGCCCGTTCCGCGACTGTTTTGTAGGGACTTCATTAATGAAAAGGACAGGGCAAGAGAAATAGTCGCGTTCAGACCAAGGACCAGGACTGCTTGATGAAGACTTTCAACTTTTTTGCAATATGGGTATAACGGCGAATTGGCGATTCGTAAGATTTTACTGGCCAACGCCGGGTCACAATTAAGAATTCCGATAAAACTGTAGAGGTCGATTTCCGGTTCGCTGGCTAAGTTGATGATTTGTATGGCGACGTTTGTCGGGGTTGGAAGGCCTGGGCAGGATTGTAGTTTCTTTTCAAGTTCTGGTGTCATACAGGACTCTTGGTCAGAAAATCTTCGTAAGTGCCTCGAAAGGCTTTGCATCCGAAGTTTTTCAAATTCTTCAAATCCTCATATTACCGGGATCAATGAACACGAGGGTATGTCCGTGATGTTTTCCGATCATAGGCATTTCGGCATATTGTTATGTCATCTGAATAGAGGCGAGAGGAAAATTGTTTTCTCTCCTTCTGATTTGGAGGGCATCCTCCTGATTGACCCACTCGAAGCGAGAAAGCGGGATCAAGGAAAATGCAAATGAAAAACATCGGGCATCGAGATTATTGTGATGTTCTGTACCATTACTAATGGATAGGCTGTTTTTGTCGGGCTTGCAAATTCTATGGATGATGGGACAAGCCATCCGGGAAAATTCAGTAAGGCAGCGAATAGGGCTGGCCAGGTGGGTCACCATATTGAGGGACGAGCTAAGGAAACGGCCGTGAAGAACAGCGCTTAGTGGAAAAGCTGGCTCTGCGCTTGGTTCAGGCTAGGATCCTGAAAACGGTCCAGGTCTAATCGGACAAAACCAAGGCCCGCGACACAGAGTTCAAAATTCGTTGAGAGCGTTTGAAAGAGTGCGGGTGGATTTTTGCCCTGAGGGTCTTGATGGGTAGCGACAATACTGTAGGAGCGTTTGCCGGCTTTAACGTAATCCACCAAAAAATCCTTGTGGTGAATAAGTCCGGAGCATTTTATTCGTTTGCAATATTCGGGGAAGAGTCCGGCCAGGAACAAGGTCAGGTCCCCGATATGACGATGAATATCCCGCTCTTTTTCAGCAGAAGACTGTTGGCTATGGGATTCGGCCGCGTACAGGAGTTCCACCACTGTTTCGACGGGTTCTCCCTCATGGTCTTTAATACGGGAGAGTTGATCGATATGGATAAATTCGAGAAGCAGGTTTGAAACATATTCCGTCACTTGAAAATCCGGCCATCCCAATGCTTCGGAAAAGTTTCGTTCTGTTAACCGACCAAATAACTGCCTTAGAGGATGTTGTTCAGGGATTTGTGTCATCAATGCCCTTCCCTCTCTTTCCACCGAATGTCCCTTCGTCAGGGTGTGTCGGTTTCTATATATGTCTATCGGCCTGATGTAAGAGGTTCTTAACCTTATTTACTCCTTTGCCTGCCCTGCTGTCCAGGATGAGGGTCATTGGACCGTCATTGTCCAATGACACAACCATTGTTTTGCCAAATATTCCTGCTTGTACAGACAGATCGAGGGCTCGGAATTGTTCCAGTAATTCCTGGTATCGCACACGTGCTTCTTCCGGAGGCGCTGCCAATTCGAAGCTTGGGCGTCGTCCTTTTTCGGTATTAGCCAGTAAGGTAAATTGAGAGATCAGCAGGAGTTCGCCATTGATGTCTTGAAGGGCATCAGTCATTTTCCCCTGTGGGTCCGGGAAAATTCGTAGGCGAGGAATTTTCTGGGCCATGAAGGACACGTCTTGTTCGGTATCGCCTTGGGCCACACCTAACAGAATGACGAGTCCCCGGCTGATGTTGGCGATGACTTGGCCTTCCACCGTGACTGAAGCCTGTCTGACGCGTTGAATAACGGCAATCATGAGCCCTTTCGTGATAGCGCCTATCTTCAAGACAGCCGGGCATGAGGAGGGGGGTGTCTGTCAGTCCGCATGCTTACGTTGTAGAAGATGGTTTGCGTATCTTTCGTCGCAACATGAGGGTCAGGTGCGTGAGCTCCTCTGATTTGAATACATGGTGAACGGAAAAATATCCAATCGTGCTTGCAACAAGTGCCAGAGTCAACCAGCCAACTTTTTCGAGGCTCTGTCCTGTTGTCTGCCATAGCGGGAATCCTGCAATCCAGAGAGAAACGGCGATGAGCGGGACAAGGGCTATTCCTGTGCGGACCAGGGATATGCCGAGTGTCTTCCACAGTAAGCCCTGAAGCCGATTCCCCAAAATGGTCAGTAAGATAAGGGTGTTTCCCATTGCGGCACATGCCGTCGCCAGGGCTAACCCGGTGTATTGAAGCCATTGCATAAGCCATAATGACAGTCCAATGTTGAGGCCAACCGAAGCTACAGCCACGATGGCGGGTGTTTTCGTATCTTGAAGGGAATAAAATGCGGTTGCCAGAATTCGATAACTGGCGAATGCCCACAATCCGATTGAAAATCCGAGAAGGGCCGAAGCGGTTCCAGCCGTGTCCATGGCCGAAAAGGCGCCATGCTCGAAAAACACATGAATTATGGGTATGCGTAATAGGATCAGCCCAACCATTGATGGAAGGATGATAAATAGCACCATGCGTAACCCGAAATTGACCGTTTCCCGTAGTTCATGAATGGCTCCACGGGCTGCTTGGCCGGATAAGGTTGGCAAAATGGCTGTGGCCATTGCCACACCAAAAATCCCTAACGGGAATTGAATGAGTCGCATTCCATAAAACAGATACGTGGGGCCCCCTTGAAAATACGAAGCTAAAATCGTGCTGATAGTGAGATTGATTTGGGTCACAGCCAAGCCTAACAAGGAAGGAATGAGCAGAAAACCCATTCGTTTCACTCCGGGATGGCGGGGATGAAAATTCCAGGACAATGGGAAGTCATGCTTGCGTAAACTGGGTAATTGCATGAGGAATTGAGCGAGCCCTCCCGCAACAATGCCAATGGCTACAGCCAGAATCGCCTGATCAAATAAGGGCGAAATGGCCACTGCAAAGAAAATGACGCACAGATTGAAAAAGACAGGAGCCAGGGCAGGAACGGCAAATGAATGGAGGGAATTGAGTATTCCCATGGCCAGAGCCGCAAGGCTCACGAAGAGTAAGTAGGGAAACATGATCTGCGTAAGGAGCGTGGTCGTGGCGAGTTGATTCGCTTGACCATGGAGGCCTGGCGCAAGAAGCCAGACGAGACTCGGAGCGGCAACGATGCCCATTAAGGTGACAAGGGTCACGAGCGTCAGGAGCGTGGTGAATGCTGCGCTGGCTAATTCCCAGGTTTCCTGCTTGGAGCGGGTCGAATGATATTCGGTGAACACCGGGATAAAGGCGGAAGACATGGACCCTTCCGCAAAAAGTTCTCGCAACAGATTGGGAATTCGATAGGCGATGTAAAAGGCGTCTGCTGAAGCGTTGGCGCCAAACAGATTGGCGAGAGTGACATCTCGAATAAATCCGAGAATCCGACTGCAGAAAGTGGCTCCGCCGATCAGCCCGGCCGCACGGCTAATACGTTGGGTCTCTCCTTGAGGAGATGACGGGACTGGTGGCGGTTGAGCTGATTGAGACATCCGAATCGGAATGTTACCGGAAAGGGTTGAGTTTTTTCATCTGTCAGATATCAGAGGGCGATCGTCTTGCTCGAGGATTATAAAAGGGTCCGGGTTCGCACGCAGAGCCTGGATGCCGGTTTTTTCGCTAGTTTCTGAATTGACACCCTCTAAATCATGCTTTAGCATCAATTCCCTTTTGTCCATCCAGTTCTCCATCTTATGACAAGATCTTCGTTGACTCAATCTAGTCCGCCACGATGGTGGTGCTTTGCGACCGCGTTCACGACGGGTGCAGTGGTGATGGCGCTGGAAATTTTAGGAAGCCGACTTCTCGCGCCGGTTTTTGGCAGTTCGCTATTTGTCTGGGGCGCGCTGATTGGGGTGGTCCTGGCTGCCATGAGCAGTGGCTATGCCGCTGGAGGCTGGCTGGCTGATCGTTATGCTCCGCAGCGGGTGTTGGCTGGGCTGTTGTTGCTGTCCGGCGCTTGGACCTTGTTATTGGCATGGGTAGGGCAGCCCGTCGTTTTTGGAGTGGCCCAATGGATTCAGGATCCTCGCTGGGGGCCATGTTTTGCATCCAGTGTGCTATTGGCGGTTACGGCATTTGGATTGAGCGGCGATATCCCGGCCCTACTGCGATAGGCAATAGGGGATATGGG